>NZ_AP019007.1:959268-1279024 GCF_009176645.1 Enterobacter oligotrophicus | reverse complement strand
CACTAATGGTAGATTGCAGCCATGGTAACTCGAATAAAGATTACCGCCGTCAGCCTGCGGTTGCGGAATCTGTGGTCGCGCAGATTAAAGATGGCAACCGTTCTATTATCGGCCTGATGATTGAGAGCAACATTCATGAAGGTAATCAGTCGTCTGAACAACCGCGTAGCGCAATGAAGCAGGGTGTGTCCGTGACGGATGCCTGTATCAGTTGGGAGACCACCGATGCGCTGCTGCGTGAGATCCATAAAGATTTAAACGGCCAGCTGGCGACGCGTCTGGCTTAAGAGGGTAGTTATGGTTGCTGAATTGACCGCGTTACGCGATCAAATTGATGAAGTGGATAAGGCGTTGCTGGATCTGCTGGCGCGCCGCATGGCCCTGGTTGCCGAGGTAGGTGAGGTCAAAAGCAAATACGGCCTGCCGATTTACGTTCCGGAGCGCGAAGCATCAATGCTGGCCTCCCGTCGTAAGGAGGCACAGGTACTGGGCGTTTCACCGGATTTAATTGAAGATGTCCTGCGTCGCGTGATGCGGGAATCCTATTCCAGCGAAAATGACAAAGGCTTCAAAACCCTTTGTCCGTCGCTTCGCCCGGTAGTGATTGTGGGCGGTGGCGGGCAGATGGGGCGTCTGTTTGAAAAAATGCTGACGCTTTCTGGCTACCAGGTGCGTATTCTGGAAAAAGAGGACTGGGCACGAGCGTCAGACATCATGAAGGATGCGGGGATGGTGATCGTCAGCGTACCGATCCACGTGACGGAGCAGATTATTGCAAAACTTCCTCCACTGCCGGAGGATTGCATCCTTGTTGACCTGGCCTCTGTGAAAAATGGTCCGCTGCAGGCGATGCTGGCTGCACATAACGGCCCGGTTCTCGGTTTGCACCCGATGTTTGGCCCGGACAGCGGCAGCCTGGCGAAGCAGGTGGTGGTTTACTGTGATGGACGGCAGCCGGAAGCGTACCAGTGGTTCCTGGAACAGATTCAGGTGTGGGGTGCGCGTTTGCACCGGATCAGCGCCGTTGAGCACGATCAGAATATGGCGTTCATTCAGGCGCTGCGCCACTTTGCGACCTTTGCATACGGTCTGCATCTGGCGGAAGAGAACGTTCAGCTTGAACAGTTGCTGGCGCTCTCCTCGCCAATCTATCGCCTGGAGCTGGCGATGGTCGGACGTCTGTTTGCTCAGGACCCACAGCTTTACGCCGACATTATTATGTCGTCGGAGAACAATCTGGCGCTGATCAAACGCTACTACCAGCGCTTTGGTGAAGCCATCACTCTGCTGGAGCATGGCGATAAACAGGCGTTTATCGACAGCTTCCGAAAAGTTGAACACTGGTTCGGTGATTATGCGACACGCTTCCAGAGCGAAAGCCGCACGCTGTTGCGCCAGGCAAATGACAGTCGCCAGTAATACGATGATGTATATACTCAAAGCCAGCAATGCTGGCTTTTTTCATTTTGGGGAACTGTCATGTCTGAACCGCAACAGTTGTTGAACTACATCGGGCATTTGCCGGAGTGCCCGACGTGGAGCGCAGAAGAGAATGCGCTGTACTGGGCCGATATTCTGGAAGGGGAGATCCACCGTTATCTTTTAGCCACGGCAGAACACACCGTACTTTCTTTCCACGAAGAGGTCGGCTGTTTTGCCTTGCGTGAGCGCGGCGGATTTATTGTGGCGATGCGTAACGCCATCTGGCTCACGGACAAACATGGGTTACTCCAGCGCAAGGTGTGTGATAACCCGTCTAACCCGCAGCTGGCGCGGTTTAATGACGGCGGAACCGATCACCAGGGACGTTTCTACGCGGGCACCTTCTGGGGGCCGGGAGATTACAACGGTGCCATGCTGATGCGCATCGACAATGACCTGACGCCGAAAGTGATCCAGTGTGATATTCACGGACATAACGGTTTGGCGTTTAGCCCGGATAATCAGTGGATGTTTACCTCAGACACGCCAAACGGCGTTATCTACCGTACGCCGCTTGACGAGCAAGGCGAACCCGGTAGGCGTGAAATATTTCGCCGGTTTAAAGAGGGCGAAGGGATACCGGACGGTGCGGCGATGGATGTGGAGGGTTGCTACTGGAGCGCACTCTTTGACGGCTGGCGCATCGCGCGATTTTCCCCACAAGGGGAACAACTGGAAGAGTACCGTTTGCCGGTACGTTGCCCGACGATGGTTTGCTTTGGCGGTGAAGACATGAAAACGCTGTTTATCACCACCACGCGGGAAAATATGGATGCGGATGAGGTCGCTAAATATCCGCTCTCCGGTGCGATCTTCACCCTGCCTGTGAGCGTGGCAGGGATGAAGAAAAGCGATTTTATTGAACGTTAAGCCGGGTCAACCGGAACAACGTTTTCGCTCGGATAGCAGCCCAGCACTTTCATTGAACGGGTGATCTCGCCCAGTTCGCGCAGGGCTTTCTGCATGGAGGCAGATTCCAGATTGGCCTGAATATCGAGATAGAACATCTCTTCCCACGGGTTGCCGTTAATCGGACGGGATTCCAGTTTGGTCATAATCAGGTTGTGGTTACGCAGAACCAGCAGCGCTTCAACCAGTGCGCCTGCCTGCTGGCCGGTGGCCATGAGCAGGGTGGTTTTGGCTGGCACCTGGTCGGAGACATCAATAGCCTTGCGCGCAAGCACCACGAACCGGGTGATGTTTTGCGTCTGGTTCGCCAGGTTGCGCTCCAGCACCTGCAGGCCATACAACGCACCGCCCGCTTCGCTGCCGAGCGCGGCAATGGTTGGGGAATTTGCCTGAGCGACCTTTTCCATCGCCGCTGAGGTGCTTTCGGTGTACTCAATTTTCCAGTGCGGATAGCGGTTCAGGAACTGGCTGCACTGCTGGAAAGGCTGCGGATGGCTGTAAACCGTTTCGATTTTACTTAAATCCGTTGAGCCAGAAACCAGCACGCAATGATCGATAGGGATCGTCAGCTCGCCAACCAGCGACAGACTGGTGTGCTGCAGTAGATCGTACACATCGTTGATAGCGCCGGAACTGGTGTTTTCAATCGGTACGACGGCGTAATCAGCCTGTCCCGTTTCAACCTGATTGAAAATATCCGCAAATTTCGCGCAGCCGCTCTCAATAAACTCTTCGAAATGACGCGCGGCGTACTGGCGCGCCGCCAGGTGTGAGTAAGAACCTTTTGGACCCAGGAATGCGATGCGCGCAGAGTGCGGATTGGTTTTGTTGAGATGCTGCTGAAGTAGTGCCTGCTGGGTAAGAACGGAATCTTCAATAATAAGCTGGAACAGACGGGTGATGTAATGCGCATCCAGATGATGCGCTTTGCCGAGTTGAATCAGACGCTCCAGCAGATCGCGTTCGCGGTCGATGTCGCGCACGGGGCGATGGGAGTCCAGTTTGGCTTTCCCCACTTCGATGGCGAGGGTGCGGCGTTCTGCCAACAATGCCAGTAATTTCTCATCCAGTGCGCTGATTTTTACTCGCAGATCCAGTAACGGGTTTTCCGGTGTCATAGTGTTGCCTGTCTCGTTTTATCGTTATCAATAAAAAAGGCCTCCCGGTGTGGGAGGCCTTGTTGTTCGTCTTCGCATTCTTTATAACACGACGAAACGCCTCCCGGTCAGGGGAAGGTAAAAAAGAATGCGAAGAAGAACGGCGTAAGTTTCATAAAGTCATCCTGAAATTGATACCGTTAAAGTACCCGTACTGTTTTCACCCTGTCAATAAAAAACGCGCCCGAAGGCGCGTTGGCGGTACACTCAATTTAAAGGATTACTCTTCTTCAACTTCTTCCGCGAAGCTGGCGTCTTTCACCGACGTTGCGGCGCGACGGGCTTCACCTTTGTGTTGCACTTTATTGAGCTGCCGTTCCAGCTTGTTGATCAAATCGTTAATCGCGGTGTACATATCCTCGTGTTTTGCGCTGGCGACCAGATGGCCGTTTGGAGTATTGATAGTTGCGTCAGCGATGAAACCCTGCGGCTCCTTGGACAGGATGATATGTGGGTTAATCAAGTGTGTTTGCCATTTATCCAGTTTGGCGAGACGGTCTGCGACGTGCTGGCGAATTGCCGGAGTAATTTCCATTTGTTTACTGGTAATGTTCATTGTCATAAATTTTACCTCTTGTCTTTCCGTCTTGGTGATTCCAGCATACCTGTCCTAATGTCAAAATGTGTGATTTATATCACGTTATTTTGTCGGTTTTTGTCAGGGAATCTTTTTTGTGAGGCAGGGCAGGAAGAGGCGAGATTTACCTTGTCGAAGCTGAAAATAGCGGTCATAGTTGACTGGATTGGTTGAAGCTAAACCGCTTCAGCGTGGTATTCAAATGAACATAAAAACGGCAGCCTGGTGGCTGCCGTTTTGCATTGTGGTTGGTATCAGGTGTTGCTGCTGTTCGCGGCAATGATTTTCGCCACTTTATCAGCCTGCGAAGTCATCTGCATCTGACGGTAAGCATTTTCCATCAGCTTCAGGCCATCGCGCGTTGCCTGCGTATCCGGATAATCACGCAGCATGCCTTCTACACGGTTAACCACGGCAACCCATGCGCCACGGCGGGTGTAGTATTCCGCAACGGAGTACTCATATTTCGCCAGACGATCTTTCAGGAACACCAGACGCTTAGTGGCATCGGTAATGTACTGGCTGTTCGGGTAGCCGCGCACCAGTTTGGAGAAGTCATTGAAAGCATCACGCGCGTGCTGCGGGTCGCGGTCAGAACGATCCACGCCGAAGAAGCCCTGCAGTGCACTGTCATCCAACGCCATGTTGGTCAGGCCGCGCATATACATGACATAATCAATGTTAGGATGGGTCGGGTTCAGACGCATGAAGCGATCGATGGTGGCCTGAGCCAGCGGCAGATCGGCATTTTTATAGTACGCGTAGATAAGATCTAACTGTACCTGCTGCGAATAAGGGCCAAATGGATAGCGATTATCCAACGCTTCCAGTTGCGTTATCGCCTGTTTCCAGTTACCGTCCTGCAACTTTTGTTGTGCAGTCGCATAGATTTCATTCGGCGGATTGTCAGGGACCTGTTCATTCGAACCGGAGCAGCCCACCAAAGCCAGGCTCAACGTGGCCGCTGCCACCAGATATTTCATGCGCGTCATGACGTTTTGACTTTCCTCAAATGTTTGTCCGGGAGAATCTCTTTCCTGCTCCCGATTAAGACCAGCTACAATAGCACACTATATTAAACGGCAAAGCCGTAAAACCCAACGTTAAACGAAGAAGCAGTTTATGGCACAACGAGTAGAACTCACCGCAACAGTCTCCGAAAATCAGCTCGGTCAACGCTTAGATCAGGCTTTGGCCGAATTGTTCCCTGATTATTCGCGTTCACGCATAAAAGAATGGATACTTGACCAGCGCGTGATGGTTAACGGCAAGATCTGGGATAAACCAAAAGAGAAAGTGTTAGGTGGGGAAGCTGTCGCCATCAATGCTGAAATCGAAGAAGAAATCCGCTTTGAGCCGCAGGATATCCCGCTGAACATCGTCTATGAAGATGATGACATTCTGGTGATCAATAAGCCGCGCGACCTGGTCGTTCATCCGGGCGCGGGGAATCCTGATGGTACGGTGCTTAATGCACTCCTCCATTACTATCCACCCATCGCTGATGTCCCGCGCGCGGGCATTGTGCACCGTCTGGATAAAGACACCACCGGTCTGATGGTGGTGGCGAAAACCGTTCCTGCTCAGACCCGTCTGGTGGAATCTCTGCAGCTGCGCGAAATCACCCGTGAGTATGAAGCCGTGGCGATTGGGCATATGACCTCTGGCGGCACGGTTGAAGAGCCGATTAGCCGTCACCCAACCAAGCGTACGCATATGTCAGTGCACCCGATGGGTAAACCGGCGGTAACGCATTACCGCATCATGGAGCATTTCCGCATTCATACGCGCCTGCGTCTGCGTCTTGAAACCGGGCGTACTCACCAGATCCGCGTTCATATGGCGCACATCACCCATCCGCTGGTGGGCGACCAGGTGTATGGTGGCCGTCCGCGTCCGCCAAAAGGCGCATCGGATGAGTTCATCTCCGTACTGCGTAAGTTCGACCGCCAGGCACTGCACGCGACCATGCTGCGTCTTTACCACCCGATTACGGGGATTCAAATGGAATGGCATGCGCCGATCCCACAGGATATGGTGGAACTTATCGACGCAATGCGTGCTGACTTTGAAGAACATAAGGATCGCGTGGACTGGTTATGACCAAACTGATTGTCCCTGCGTGGCCACTGCCTGAGGGCGTGGCTGCATGCAGTTCAACCCGTGTTGGCGGTGTGAGCCAGGGCGCATGGGCGTCGTTGAATCTCGGCGCGCACTGTGGCGACAACCTGGAACATGTTGAAGAGAACCGCAAACGCCTGTTTGCTGCGGGAAACTTGCCGTCGAAACCGGTCTGGCTTGAGCAGGTTCATGGTAAGGATGTGCTGACGTTGTCGGGAGAACCCTATGCGTCTAAACGTGCTGATGCCTCTTACAGCAATATTCCGGGAACGGTTTGCGCCGTGATGACGGCCGATTGCCTGCCGGTTCTGTTCTGTAACCATGCCGGTACTGAAGTGGCAGCAGCCCATGCTGGCTGGCGTGGTTTGTGTGAGGGCGTGCTGGAAGAGACCGTTGCCTGCTTTAACGACTCCCCTGCCAACATCATTGCCTGGCTTGGCCCGGCCATTGGCCCTCGAGCGTTTGAAGTGGGTCCAGAGGTGCGTGAAGCCTTTATGGCAAAAGATCCGCAAGCGGTACAGGCCTTTGTGTCGGCAGGTGAAAAGTACCTGGCCGATATTTACGAACTTGCTCGCCAGCGTCTGAATAACGTTGGCGTGACGCAGATCTTCGGCGGCGATCGCTGCACCTTCACCGAAAAGGGTGATTTTTTCTCTTATCGCCGCGACAAGACGACGGGCCGTATGGCAAGTTTTATTTGGCTGATATAACCTAAAGAATCAAGACGATCCGGCACGTGCCGTTTTCTTTTCACATAATTCAGGTCATTAACCTTGAATAATTGAGGGATGACCTCATTTAATCTCCAGTAGCAAATTTGACCTGTTATGGGAGGAGTTATGCGTCTGGATCGTCTTACTAATAAATTCCAGCTTGCTCTTGCCGATGCCCAGTCTCTTGCACTGGGGCACGACAACCAATTCATCGAACCTCTTCATTTAATGAGCGCCTTGCTGAATCAGGAAGGGGGATCGGTACGTCCATTATTAACCTCTGCTGGCATTAATGCTGGCCAGCTACGCACCGCCATTGACCAGGCGCTGAGCCGTTTACCGCAGGTAGAAGGGACTGGCGGCGACGTTCAGCCATCTCAGGAGCTGGTGCGTGTGCTGAACCTTTGCGACAAGCTGGCGCAAAAACGTGGGGATAACTTTATTTCGTCAGAGCTGTTTGTTCTGGCGGCGCTTGAATCACGCGGTACTTTGACCGACCTGCTGAAAACTGCCGGCGCAACCACCGCCAGTGTGACCCAGGCGATTGAGCAAATGCGCGGAGGTGAAAGCGTGAACGATCAGGGAGCCGAAGACCAACGTCAGGCTTTGAAGAAGTTTACGGTCGATCTGACCGAACGTGCTGAGCAGGGCAAACTTGACCCGGTTATCGGCCGTGATGAAGAGATCCGCCGTACTATCCAGGTACTGCAACGTCGTACCAAAAACAACCCGGTGCTGATTGGTGAACCTGGTGTTGGTAAAACCGCCATCGTTGAAGGGCTGGCACAGCGTATCGTAAACGGCGAAGTGCCGGAAGGGCTGAAAGGCCGTCGCGTGCTGGCGCTGGATATGGGCGCGCTGGTGGCTGGTGCGAAATACCGCGGTGAGTTCGAAGAGCGCCTGAAAGGTGTGCTCAACGACCTGGCGAAGCAGGAAGGCAACGTCATCCTGTTTATCGACGAACTGCACACCATGGTGGGTGCGGGTAAAGCGGACGGCGCGATGGACGCCGGGAACATGCTGAAACCTGCTTTAGCGCGTGGTGAGCTTCACTGCGTCGGTGCGACAACGCTGGATGAGTACCGTCAGTACATTGAAAAAGATGCTGCGCTGGAACGTCGTTTCCAGAAAGTGTTTGTTGCTGAGCCAAGCGTTGAAGATACCATCGCGATCCTGCGTGGTTTGAAAGAACGCTATGAGCTGCACCACCATGTGCAGATTACTGACCCGGCCATCGTTGCCGCGGCGACGCTTTCGCATCGTTATATCGCTGACCGTCAGTTGCCGGATAAAGCGATTGACCTGATTGATGAAGCGGCATCGAGCATTCGTATGCAGATTGACTCGAAACCGGAAGAGCTGGACCGACTTGACCGTCGTATCATTCAGCTCAAGCTGGAACAGCAGGCGCTGAAAAAAGAGTCTGATGAAGCAAGTAAGAAACGCCTGGATATGCTTAACGAAGAACTGGACGATAAAGAACGCCAGTATTCTGAGTTAGAAGAAGAGTGGAAGGCGGAGAAAGCGTCACTCTCCGGTACTCAGACCATTAAAGCTGAACTTGAACAGGCAAAAATTGCCATCGAGCAGGCTCGCCGCGTCGGTGACCTGGCACGGATGTCTGAGCTTCAGTACGGCAAAATCCCTGAGCTTGAAAAACAGCTTGAGATTGCCACCCAGTCGGAAGGGAAAACGATGCGTCTGTTGCGTAATAAAGTGACGGATGCCGAAATTGCCGAAGTGCTGGCGCGCTGGACCGGTATTCCGGTGGCGCGCATGCTGGAAAGCGAACGCGAGAAACTGCTGCGTATGGAGCAGGATCTGCATCAGCGTGTCATTGGGCAGAACGAAGCGGTTGAAGCGGTCTCGAATGCTATTCGTCGTAGCCGTGCAGGATTGTCCGATCCAAATCGTCCAATCGGTTCGTTCCTGTTCCTCGGACCAACTGGTGTCGGTAAAACCGAACTGTGTAAAGCGCTGGCTAACTTTATGTTCGACAGCGATGACGCGATGGTGCGTATCGACATGTCCGAGTTTATGGAGAAACACTCCGTATCGCGTCTGGTCGGTGCGCCTCCGGGATATGTCGGTTATGAAGAAGGCGGTTATCTGACTGAAGCGGTTCGCCGTCGTCCTTATTCCGTTATCCTGCTGGATGAAGTGGAAAAAGCGCATCCGGATGTGTTTAACATCCTGCTGCAGGTACTGGATGATGGTCGTCTGACCGACGGGCAGGGGAGAACGGTCGACTTCCGTAATACGGTTGTCATCATGACCTCGAACCTGGGTTCCGATCTGATTCAGGAACGCTTCGGTGAGCTGGATTATGGACATATGAAGGATCTGGTTATGGGAGTTGTCAGCCATAGCTTCCGTCCGGAGTTCATCAACCGTATTGATGAAGTGGTGGTGTTCCATCCTCTGGGTGAGAAACACATTGCGTCAATTGCACAGATCCAGCTGCAGCGTCTGTACAAACGTCTGGAAGAGCGTGGTTATGAAATTCACATCTCCGACGATGCGCTGAAACTGCTGAGCGAGAATGGTTACGATCCGGTTTACGGGGCGCGTCCATTGAAACGTGCTATCCAGCAGCAGATCGAAAACCCGCTGGCGCAGCAGATCCTTTCCGGAGAGCTGATTCCAGGAAAAGTTATTCGTCTGGAAGCCAATGACGATCGCATTGTAGCAGTGCAGTAAGTCACAAAACGCAAAAACGGGCCGCTTGCGGCTCGTTTTTGTTTAAAAACCAGGCGAAAATGAAGGTCTGGGTAACGATTTGCCTGGAAAGTGAGCGGTTAGTAAATAATTTTCACTTTATCCTTGCAGCTTCAAAATTACCCCCTATAATGCGCCTCCACTGACACGGAACAACGGCACACACGCCGCCGGGTCAGCAGGGAAAAGCGAAATAAACGCTTGACTCTGAAGCGGGAAAGCGTAATATGCACACCCCGCGCCGCTGCGAAAGCGAAGCGGCACTGCTCTTTAACAATTTATCAGACAATCTGTGTGGGCACTCAAAGTGACATGGATTCTTAACGTCGCAAGACGAAAAATGAATACCAAGTCTCTGAGTGAACATACGTAATTCATTACGAAGTTTAATTCACGAGCATCAAACTTAAATTGAAGAGTTTGATCATGGCTCAGATTGAACGCTGGCGGCAGGCCTAACACATGCAAGTCGAGCGGCAGCGGAAAGTAGCTTGCTACTTTGCCGGCGAGCGGCGGACGGGTGAGTAATGTCTGGGAAACTGCCTGATGGAGGGGGATAACTACTGGAAACGGTAGCTAATACCGCATAACGTCGCAAGACCAAAGAGGGGGACCTTCGGGCCTCTTGCCATCAGATGTGCCCAGATGGGATTAGCTAGTAGGTGGGGTAACGGCTCACCTAGGCGACGATCCCTAGCTGGTCTGAGAGGATGACCAGCCACACTGGAACTGAGACACGGTCCAGACTCCTACGGGAGGCAGCAGTGGGGAATATTGCACAATGGGCGCAAGCCTGATGCAGCCATGCCGCGTGTATGAAGAAGGCCTTCGGGTTGTAAAGTACTTTCAGCGGGGAGGAAGGTGTTGTGGTTAATAACCGCAGCAATTGACGTTACCCGCAGAAGAAGCACCGGCTAACTCCGTGCCAGCAGCCGCGGTAATACGGAGGGTGCAAGCGTTAATCGGAATTACTGGGCGTAAAGCGCACGCAGGCGGTCTGTCAAGTCGGATGTGAAATCCCCGGGCTCAACCTGGGAACTGCATTCGAAACTGGCAGGCTGGAGTCTTGTAGAGGGGGGTAGAATTCCAGGTGTAGCGGTGAAATGCGTAGAGATCTGGAGGAATACCGGTGGCGAAGGCGGCCCCCTGGACAAAGACTGACGCTCAGGTGCGAAAGCGTGGGGAGCAAACAGGATTAGATACCCTGGTAGTCCACGCCGTAAACGATGTCGACTTGGAGGTTGTGCCCTTGAGGCGTGGCTTCCGGAGCTAACGCGTTAAGTCGACCGCCTGGGGAGTACGGCCGCAAGGTTAAAACTCAAATGAATTGACGGGGGCCCGCACAAGCGGTGGAGCATGTGGTTTAATTCGATGCAACGCGAAGAACCTTACCTGGTCTTGACATCCACGGAAGTTTTCAGAGATGAGAATGTGCCTTCGGGAACCGTGAGACAGGTGCTGCATGGCTGTCGTCAGCTCGTGTTGTGAAATGTTGGGTTAAGTCCCGCAACGAGCGCAACCCTTATCCTTTGTTGCCAGCGGTTAGGCCGGGAACTCAAAGGAGACTGCCAGTGATAAACTGGAGGAAGGTGGGGATGACGTCAAGTCATCATGGCCCTTACGACCAGGGCTACACACGTGCTACAATGGCGCATACAAAGAGAAGCGACCCCGCGAGGGCAAGCGGACCTCATAAAGTGCGTCGTAGTCCGGATTGGAGTCTGCAACTCGACTCCATGAAGTCGGAATCGCTAGTAATCGTGGATCAGAATGCCACGGTGAATACGTTCCCGGGCCTTGTACACACCGCCCGTCACACCATGGGAGTGGGTTGCAAAAGAAGTAGGTAGCTTAACCTTCGGGAGGGCGCTTACCACTTTGTGATTCATGACTGGGGTGAAGTCGTAACAAGGTAACCGTAGGGGAACCTGCGGTTGGATCACCTCCTTACCTTAAAGAACCTGCCTTTGTAGTGCTCACACAGATTGTCTGATGAAAAGTAAACAGCAAGGCGTCTTGCGATTGAGACTGTACGTCCCCTTCGTCTAGAGGCCCAGGACACCGCCCTTTCACGGCGGTAACAGGGGTTCGAATCCCCTAGGGGACGCCACTTGCTGGTTTGTGAGTGAAAGACACAGCCAACCGATATCTCAAAACTGACTCACTGAGTTACGTTTGAGATATTTGCTCTTTAAAAATCTGGATCAAGCTGAAAATTGAAACGACACACAGTTAATGTGTGTTCGAGTCTCTCAAATTTTCGCAATCATGAAGTGAAACATCTTCGGGTTGTGAGGTTAAGCGACTAAGCGTACACGGTGGATGCCCTGGCAGTCAGAGGCGATGAAGGACGTGCTAATCTGCGAAAAGCGCCGGCGAGGTGATATGAACCTTTGACCCGGCGATGTCCGAATGGGGAAACCCGGTGCACTACGGTGCATCATCACAGCATGAATACATAGTGCTGTGAGGCGAACCGGGGGAACTGAAACATCTAAGTACCCCGAGGAAAAGAAATCAACCGAGATTCCCCCAGTAGCGGCGAGCGAACGGGGAGCAGCCCGGAGTCTGAATCAGCTTGTGTGTTAGTGGAAGCGTCTGGAAAGTCGCACGGTACAGGGTGATAGTCCCGTACACGAAAGCACATATGCTGTGAACTCGAAGAGTAGGGCGGGACACGTGGTATCCTGTCTGAATATGGGGGGACCATCCTCCAAGGCTAAATACTCCTGACTGACCGATAGTGAACCAGTACCGTGAGGGAAAGGCGAAAAGAACCCCGGCGAGGGGAGTGAAAAAGAACCTGAAACCGTGTACGTACAAGCAGTGGGAGCACCTTCGTGGTGTGACTGCGTACCTTTTGTATAATGGGTCAGCGACTTATATTCTGTAGCAAGGTTAACCGAATAGGGGAGCCGCAGGGAAACCGAGTCTTAACTGGGCGTTAAGTTGCAGGGTATAGACCCGAAACCCGGTGATCTAGCCATGGGCAGGTTGAAGGTTGGGTAACACTAACTGGAGGACCGAACCGACTAATGTTGAAAAATTAGCGGATGACCTGTGGCTGGGGGTGAAAGGCCAATCAAACCGGGAGATAGCTGGTTCTCCCCGAAAGCTATTTAGGTAGCGCCTCGTGAACTCATCTCCGGGGGTAGAGCACTGTTTCGGCTAGGGGGCCATCCCGGCTTACCAACCCGATGCAAACTGCGAATACCGGAGAATGTTATCACGGGAGACACACGGCGGGTGCTAACGTCCGTCGTGAAGAGGGAAACAACCCAGACCGCCAGCTAAGGTCCCAAAGTCATGGTTAAGTGGGAAACGATGTGGGAAGGCACAGACAGCCAGGATGTTGGCTTAGAAGCAGCCATCATTTAAAGAAAGCGTAATAGCTCACTGGTCGAGTCGGCCTGCGCGGAAGATGTAACGGGGCTAAACCATGCACCGAAGCTGCGGCAGCGACACTATGTGTTGTTGGGTAGGGGAGCGTTCTGTAAGCCGTTGAAGGTGGCCTGTGAGGGTTGCTGGAGGTATCAGAAGTGCGAATGCTGACATAAGTAACGATAAAGCGGGTGAAAAGCCCGCTCGCCGGAAGACCAAGGGTTCCTGTCCAACGTTAATCGGGGCAGGGTGAGTCGACCCCTAAGGCGAGGCCGAAAGGCGTAGTCGATGGGAAACAGGTTAATATTCCTGTACTTGGTGTTACTGCGAAGGGGGGACGGAGAAGGCTATGTCGGCCGGGCGACGGTTGTCCCGGTTTAAGCATGTAGGCGGAGGTTCCAGGTAAATCCGGTACCTTTTAACGCTGAGGTGTGATGACGAGGCACTACGGTGCTGAAGTGACAAATGCCCTGCTTCCAGGAAAAGCCTCTAAGCATCAGGTAACACGAAATCGTACCCCAAACCGACACAGGTGGTCAGGTAGAGAATACCAAGGCGCTTGAGAGAACTCGGGTGAAGGAACTAGGCAAAATGGTGCCGTAACTTCGGGAGAAGGCACGCTGATATGTAGGTGAAGCCCCTGCGGGTGGAGCTGAAATCAGTCGAAGATACCAGCTGGCTGCAACTGTTTATTAAAAACACAGCACTGTGCAAACACGAAAGTGGACGTATACGGTGTGACGCCTGCCCGGTGCCGGAAGGTTAATTGATGGGGTCAGCGGCAACGCGAAGCTCTTGATCGAAGCCCCGGTAAACGGCGGCCGTAACTATAACGGTCCTAAGGTAGCGAAATTCCTTGTCGGGTAAGTTCCGACCTGCACGAATGGCGTAATGATGGCCAGGCTGTCTCCACCCGAGACTCAGTGAAATTGAACTCGCTGTGAAGATGCAGTGTACCCGCGGCAAGACGGAAAGACCCCGTGAACCTTTACTATAGCTTGACACTGAACACTGGTCCTTGATGTGTAGGATAGGTGGGAGGCTTTGAAGCGTGGACGCCAGTCTGCGTGGAGCCGCCCTTGAAATACCACCCTTTAATGGCTGGTGTTCTAACGTGGACCCGTAATCCGGGTTGCGGACAGTGTCTGGTGGGTAGTTTGACTGGGGCGGTCTCCTCCCAAAGAGTAACGGAGGAGCACGAAGGTCAGCTAATCCTGGTCGGACATCAGGAGGTTAGTGCAATGGCATAAGCTGGCTTGACTGCGAGCGTGACGGCGCGAGCAGGTGCGAAAGCAGGTCATAGTGATCCGGTGGTTCTGAATGGAAGGGCCATCGCTCAACGGATAAAAGGTACTCCGGGGATAACAGGCTGATACCGCCCAAGAGTTCATATCGACGGCGGTGTTTGGCACCTCGATGTCGGCTCATCACATCCTGGGGCTGAAGTAGGTCCCAAGGGTATGGCTGTTCGCCATTTAAAGTGGTACGCGAGCTGGGTTTAGAACGTCGTGAGACAGTTCGGTCCCTATCTGCCGTGGGCGCTGGAGAACTGAGGGGGGCTGCTCCTAGTACGAGAGGACCGGAGTGGACGCATCACTGGTGTTCGGGTTGTCATGCCAATGGCACTGCCCGGTAGCTAAATGCGGAAGAGATAAGTGCTGAAAGCATCTAAGCACGAAACTTGCCCCGAGATGAGTTCTCCCTGAGACTTAAAGTCTCCTGAAGGAACGTTGAAGACGACGACGTTGATAGGTCGGGTGTGTAAGCGCAGCGATGCGTTGAGCTAACCGATACTAATGAACCGTGAGGCTTAACCTTACAACGCCGAAGATGTTTTGGCGGTGAGAGACGATATTTTCAGCCTGATACAGATAACAGAATTTGCCTGGCGGCTGTAGCGCGGTGGTCCCACCTGACCCCATGCCGAACTCAGAAGTGAAACGCCGTAGCGCCGATGGTAGTGTGGGGTCTCCCCATGCGAGAGTAGGGAACTGCCAGGCATCAATTAAGAAGAACCCCGTACCGTAAGGTGCGGGGTTTTTTGCTTTTATGGCCCTTCTCCGAATCCCTTATCCTGCTAATGAAATATGTGATCCTGATCTCAATGTCAATTATAACAAAATTATAACATTTCATTTACGAAGCAATTGAGTCCTCTATGGCTCAGCACGCCGTTTTTTATGGCAGGAGCATCATCACAATGACAGAAAGTATTACAACACACGGGACACTGGTTAACAGTGATACCCGTAGAAGGGTATGGGCAATCATCAGTGCCTCTTCAGGGAATCTGGTTGAATGGTTCGACTTCTATGTTTATTCATTTTGTTCACTCTATTTCGCCCATATTTTTTTCCCATCAGGAAACACGACAACGCAACTTTTGCAAACGGCAGGGGTTTTTGCCGCAGGTTTCTTAATGCGCCCTATTGGTGGCTGGATGTTCGGGCGCATTGCCGATCGTCGCGGACGTAAAGCCTCCATGCTGATCTCGGTCTGTATGATGTGCTTCGGTTCTCTGGTGATCGCTTGTTTACCGGGCTACGACGCCATCGGTACATGGGCACCCGCTCTGCTTTTACTGGCTCGTTTGTTCCAGGGACTGTCAGTTGGTGGAGAGTACGGCACCAGTGCTACTTACATGAGTGAAATTGCACTGGAAGGGCGTAAAGGTTTTTACGCCTCCTTCCAGTATGTCACGCTCATAGGGGGTCAGTTGTTAGCCATCCTTGTTGTGGTGATCCTTCAGCAGATCCTGACAGACGATCAACTCCACAGTTGGGGATGGCGTATCCCTTTTGCAATGGGAGCCGTACTGGCGATCGTTGCGCTCTGGTTGCGTCGCCAGCTAGATGAAACCTCCCGAAAGGAGGTCAGGACGCTGAAGGAAGCAGGAACATTCAAAGGGCTCTGGCGTAACCGCAAAGCCTTTCTGATGGTGCTTGGCTTCACAGCAGGTGGTTCTCTCAGTTTTTATACTTTCACCACCTATATGCAAAAATATCTGGTGAACACGACGGGAATGCACGCTAACGTCGCCAGTGTGGTGATGACGGTGGCTCTGTTCGTCTTTATGCTCATACAACCTCTTATTGGTGCACTTTCCGATAAAATTGGCCGACGAACGTCAATGCTGATTTTTGGTGGATTGTCCGCGTTATGTACCGTACCCATTTTGTCCGCGCTTCAACACGTCTCTTCACCGTATGCAGCATTTGCGCTGGTGATGGTAGCGATGGTGATTGTCAGTTTCTACACGTCTATCAGTGGGATACTGAAAGCAGAGATGTTCCCGGCACAAGTTCGTGCCCTCGGTGTGGGTCTTTCTTACGCGGTAGCGAATGCGTTGTTTGGCGGGTCTGCAGAGTACGTTGCGCTGTCACTTAAATCATGGGGTAGCGAAACGACTTTCTTCTGGTATGTCAGCGTGATGGGCGCTCTGGCATTTATTGTTTCCCTGATGCTGCATCGTAAGGGCAAAGGCATCCGTCTTTAATAATGCGCCAGCTGCCACACGGCGTAGCCGGTCGTTGCACCGGCTACGTCCCACGCAAAATCTTTCCAGCTCCAGCCACTCCCCGCCGGGCGGCTGTCCCAAAATTCTTTGGATGCGCCAAGGCTGACAGAGAACATAAAGCCGATAGCTGCGCTGCGATCCCGGTTGTAGCCCTGGCGTTGAGCTACTTCATTACCGGCAGCGGAAAGCATTGCTGAAGCAATAAAGTGTTGGGCTTTATCCTGACCAGACCAGCTATCGTTTGCCATATGGCTGCAGCCATTCAGACAAAGGGTTGTCAGCAGGAGATAAATACGCATCACAACAGGCTCCATAAAAAAAGCCCTGTCGTCGACAGGGCCTGAGCGTTACAAAATGCGGCTGATAAGGCGGTCAATACGGATGCGGCGTAAGCGTCGAATAAGTTTTCGGACTTTCACCGGATAATCAGCAATGCTCTGAAGATCGCGATAATGCTGAACCACAGTCGTATGAGTGCGAATAAGCTCCAGCTCACGCTCGCGTTTTGCGGCTAATTCATGCTGCGGATCGTGGATCAGGATGGCATTTTCCAGGTCCAGACGCCATGCGCGAGGGTTCAGGTTATTGCCGGTCAGCAGCATCCACTCGTCATCAACCCACATGCCTTTGAGATGGTAGCTGTTATCTTCATCTTTCCAGAGACGAACAATCAGCTGATCAGTATTCACGTAATACTGTAAACGGCTCAGGAAACGACGCAGGTTGATCTCGTAAAGATAAGGTAACGCGCCGATGATTTTGAAGGGCTGATCTTCCGGAATGAAGAAGTCGTTTGCCGTTTTATCACCAACGATGATCTCCACTTTTTTACCATTGCGCAGCAGTTGAATGATATTACGCACCAGCACAGCAGGAAGGTTGAAGTACGGCGTACAGATCGTGAGCTTCTGTTCCGCGCATGGCATCAAATGGAAGATTGTTTTGTTCAGCAGGCTTGATTTGCCTAACCCTACCAGAGGCGTAACGGATAACTCTTCGTTATTAGCGTTACCCTGGAAATGATAGACCGCGTCGCGTAATTCCTGACGGAAAGAGCGGACATCATTTTTAATTTCCGGGCTTTTGGGACGATGAAGATCGTCAAGACGGTTAACTCCGCGGCCGTGTACCAGATTCTTATCAACCCAGTTAAACATAATGTCCGCCATCTGAGGATTGCGAATCAGGTGGTAGCGGTCGTAGCGGTATTTATCAAGCTGATGCAGGTAAACATCATTAATGCTCGCGCCACTATAAAGAACGCTGTCATCGATGATGAACCCTTTGAAATGCAGTACGCCGAGCGCTTCACGGGTATTTACCGGGACGCCGTAAACCGGAATATCGACACCAGGGTTCTCCTGAGCCGTGCGGCAATACCAGTCAGCATTTGTGTTTGAGGCGGCAGCGCCGATGCGGCCACGCTGTGCACGGTGCCAGTCAACCAGCACGCGAACATCCAGTTCCGGACGCTGACGTTTAGCTTCATAGAGCGCATTCAGAATTGCACGCCCACCTTCATCTTGTTCAAGATACAGTGCCACAATGCAAATGCGTCGCGTGGCGCTGGCAATCTTTTCCAGAAGCGTCTCCCGAAAATGCGCGGGGGCGTAAAAGAACTCTACATCATCAACTGACTGAGAAATCTTCGGTAGTTGAGCAAGGTGTTGTTGATGTTTATTACGCTTAAATTTTGACAACATCACAGTGCGTTTCTTCTCTGTTCATTGAAGGGTTGTCTGTACCATGCAAACAACATAAGCGGACAATGATACCACCAGTGCCGTCCAAAGTGGTTAACATTTCCAGTAGCTTACTCTTGTTTATCCGATGATGTCAGGTTGAGAGACAGAGAAACGATGCCTTCATCCAGCTGGATATCAACGTCAAAACCGAGTTTTCGCGCCAGGGTTACCATGCCCCGATTATTTGGCATAGTAATGCCATTCAGGCGCAATAATCCGTGATCGCGCGTATAACTGATGAGTTTCTCCAGCAGTCGTCTGCCCAGACCAAGACCTTTGAGATCGGAACGCACCAGCACCGCAAACTCCGCATCCACGTTATCCGGGTCAGAAATCGCGCGCGTCACGCCGAGGATTTCGTCCCCCTGGTCTGAACGACGAACGGCCACAAACGCCATTTCACGATCGTAGTCGATCTGGGTCATATTGGCTAAATCATCGTGAGTAAATTCATTGATTTCGCTGAAGTAGCGATAGTAAAGATCTTCTTTGGTGACCTGCGAGATAAACATCCGCAGCTGCGGTTCATCTTCCGGCAGGATAGGGCGAAACAGCGCCCGTTCGCCATTTTTCATCTCAACCCATTCTTCAAGACGCAGAGGATAAGGACGGATGGCAAGGCGACTTTCCCTGTCCCCTTCGAAAGGCGCAATATCCAGCGTAACGTCCAGTGCCGTAAATTCATTGCCGGAAGCGAGCAGCGGGTGAATATCCAGTCGCTTGATCTCGGCGCAATCAATTATCAGGTTAGAAACCTGCACCAGGAACTGGCTTAACCCGGCAATATCGAGCGGGCGCAGGGCGCTCCGGCCACGGATCTTTTTACTCTTGATAGCCTGGATAATCAGATAGCGCGCCAGGTTCATGTTCAGCGGGGGCAGCGCTACAACCGCCTGTTCCTCAGGCTGCCATTCGACGCCGCCTTCACCGAGCATGATGAGCGGACCAAAGACCGGATCATGTTCTACAACCACCCGGAGTTCCTGCGCGCCTGCACGGTTCGCCATGCTTTGCACCAGTAACCCGTGGATTCTGGCCTGTGGCCAGGTCATTTTGACGCGATCGATAATAGCGTCAGCCGCTTGCTGTACTTCAGCTGCAGTGCGCAGATACAGCATCACGCCCTGAACATCCGACTTATGCGGGATATCCGGAGAACGAAGTTTCAGCGCAACCGGATAGCCAATTTGCTCTGCGATATGAACCGCCTCGGCGCTGTCGCTGGCAATCCAGGTCGGAAGCGTTTGCATCCCATAGCACCCAAGAATAGGTTGTACCTCGTGCGTATCCAGCGAGGTTGCGCCTTCTTCAATTGCCTGCTGCAACAGCCTGTGCACATCCACTGACCTGGCTGTCAGGTTACCGGGCAGGGCAGGCGTTTCACGCAGCTGTTTCTGGTTACGGCGGTACTCCACCATATGCATAAACGCGGTAATGGTGCCCTCCGGCGTACGGTATGTCGGTAGCCCGGCTTCACTGAACAGGCGGCGAGCCTCCTGCGAGGAAAATTCACCGCACCAGTTGGTTAACAGTGTTACATATTTACCGCGAGGATGGTTGCGTACTGCCTCAATGAGCGCGCGCGCGCTTTCACTGCCTGGCGCAACCGCGCTGGGCGAATGGATGATCATCAGCGCATCGAAATCCTGGCTGTCCAGCAAAATGGAGATTGCCTTAATGTAGCGCTCGCTGCTTGCATCATCGCGCAAATCGAGCGGGTTGCCGGGAGAAACGCTGGTCGGTAGCGCCTCACGCAGACGCTGGAGTGTCTCCTCACCCAATGTCGCCAGTTTCCCGTTGCGTAACCACAGCTCATCCAGCGCCAGTGCGGCGGGGGCGGCACCGTTACTTACAATCATTAACTTCTCGCCGCGTAAAGGACGCATATGGCTTAACGTCTCGACGGCGGAAAAGAGCTCATGGGTATCCTGTACACGCAGTAAACCAGCGCGCTGTATCGCCGCATCCCAGGCAGGGTCCATGCCCGAATGGGAGTGCAACAGACGCTGTGCCGCAGGGCTGCGGCCGCTTTTAATGACCAGAATAGGTTTATTGCGGGATGCACTACGCGCGGCTGACACAAAACGGCGCGCATCACTTAAATGCTCAAGGTAGAGCAGGATAGCGCTGGTTTTGCTGTCACGAGCCAGAAAATCCAGCAGCTCATCAACGTCGATATCCAGGCTGTCACCCAGGGCGATAAAGTAGGAAAATCCCATCTCACGCTGTTGTGCCCAGTCGAGGATCGTATTTGATACCGCTGCTGACTGAGAAATAAAAGCGAGTTTGCCTTTGCTGATCGGCACCGGGGAGAAACTGGCATTCAGCCCTTGCCAGGGAGCAAGCAGCCCCAGGCTGTTTGGGCCAAGAATGCGCATTTGATAACGACTGGCGCAGGCAAGCAGCTCAGGCTGCTGTTCAGGCGGAGACGAGAGAATAATGCAGGTTTTGCATCCTTTCTGACCAAGCGACTCCAGTAATTCCAGATTTCGTTTCGCATGCGTACACAAGACGGCGAGATCCGGCACGAAAGGCAGGCTTTGTACGTCTGGCCATGCCAGCACGCCCAGCACGGCCTTGTAAGCGGGCGTAACGGGCAACACAGGGCCATTAAATCCACCCGCCAGCAGGTTACGCATCATCAGATAACCTGCGCGATCCGGTTTCATTGAGGCACCGATAACGGCAATGGATTTAGGGCGTAGTAGCGCTTCTAACCCTCGCTGGCTCATGCAGACCTCCTGTGGATGCAAGCGACCTGATGATTTTAAACGCTTTCTGCCTCTGCTGCTGTGACGCTGCCCTTATGAACGGTTTTTCCCGCCAGGTAGCGCTCGCGAAAACAGGAAAAATGCGCCCCCAGTGCGCGGGCCGCCGCGGTATCTCCTGCCAGATCCAGCAATGCAATCGCCACTTCCGCGGTGCAATATTGCCCGTCAGCATGGGCTTCACGCAGGCGATAGGCCGAAACGCGCGAGAGATCGACGGAAATGACCGGAAGGGCGTCGAGGTAAGGGCTTTTGCGGAACATCTTTCTGGCTTCGGTCCAGGTGCCGTCCAGCATAATAAACAATGGCGGTTTACCTGACGGCGGCGCAGAAAGGACCTGGCGATTTTCACCGGCATAGGAGGCAGGAAAAACGACCATCGGTTGATAAGCCGGGTTTGCAACTAAATCGAGCAATGCCTGAGGTGGCTCCGTGCGTGACCACTGGAACGCGGCGGTATCCGGCAGAATATCGGCGATAAGACGCCCCGTGTTGCTGGGTTTCATCGGCTCCGTATCGAACATGACCAAACAAAAACGGCTCTCCGCTGTACTCGGGGCAAGCGTCTCGCAGAGGCAGACCTTAAGCGGCAGCAGACAGCGCTGACAGCGGCGAATACGATTGCCACGGGCAAGAAACGGGCGCGTAGAGCGTGCAAGGCGTTCGGCGCGTAATTGAAGAACAGCGTTATCAGTCATGGGCGAAATACAGAGAAAACCCTATTTTCGCAGAGGCAGGTACGGGGCACAAGGTGTGCCCCACGATTGTTACAATGACTCGTTTAACCAGCTTTCAAAAGGCGCTTTTGGCACCGCGCCGTTGAGCATGTCGATAACCTCGCCATTTTTAAAAATCATAATGGTCGGGATACTGCGAATACGAAAACGTGCGCTCAGCTCGCGTTCGGCTTCGGTGTTCACCTTAACGAAGCGCATTTTTCCACTGCGCTCTTCTGCCACATCTTCAAAAATTGGTGCGAAGTTGCGGCAAGGGCCACACCAGGGTGCCCAGAAATCAACAACCACCGGAAGATCATCCTTGAGGAGTTTGTCCAGCGTAGCACCCGTCGCATTAATCACATCGCCATCAAATAATTCATGGCCACAACGCCCGCATTTCGCTCCATCATCCATCCGATCGTCCGGGATGCGATTAAGAGCCTGACAGTTGGCACATACGGTATTCATAACTAACCTCTGATAGAGCCGTGGGACAGCGGCAGAATGCCGGTAATGTTTCTGATATGTTACATATTATCAGCGAGCTTGTTTGAAACGACAATGCGTTTTATTCAATGAGAACAATAGTCACAGGCTTTTGTACGAAATTATGGCTATGAGCTTGCACATCGGGTAATCTGCGCGCTTCGCGCAGCGCTGGTGGAGAAAAGCATGAACGACGAAATGAAAAACAAAAGCGGCAAGGTCAAAGTGATGTATGTCCGCAGTGATGATGACTCTGATAAACGCACCCAAAATCCGCGTACCGGAAAAGGTGGCGGGCGTCCGGCGTCTTCTCGTGCAGACGGTGGCCGTCGCCCCGCCCGCGATGACAGAAATAACCGCGGTGATGACCGCAAACGTGATGACCGTAAGCGTGACGATCGCAAACGCGATGATTTCTCACGAGACGTGTCTCCGTGGCGTACCGTTTCTCGCGCACCTGGCGATGAGACGCCGGAGAAACCCGATCACGGCGGGATCAGCGGTAAAAGTTTTATCGACCCGGAAGTTCTGCGCCGTCAGCGTGCAGAAGAGACCCGCGTGTATGGTGAGAACGCTTGCCAGGCCCTGTTCCAGAGTCGCCCGGAGTGTATCGTTCGCGCATGGTTTATCCAGAGCGTCACTCCGCGCTTTAAAGAAGCGCTGCGGTGGATGGCCGCGAACCGCAAAGCCTACCACGTGGTTGATGATGCCGAGCTGACGAAAGCCTCCGGTACTGAACACCACGGCGGCGTCTGCTTCCTGATCAAAAAACGTAACGGGACTACCGTTCAGCAGTGGGTGAGCCAGGCGGATGCTGATGACTGTGTGCTGGCGCTGGAAGACGTGGGTAACCCGCATAACCTGGGCGCGATGATGCGTAGTTGCGCGCACTTTGGCGTGAAAGGTGTACTGCTGCAGGATGCCGCGCTGCTGGAATCCGGTGCTGCGATCCGTACTGCGGAAGGTGGAGCCGAGCATGTCCAGCCAATCACGGGCGACAGCGTGCTGGATGCCATTGAGCAGTTCCGTAAAGCGGGCTATTCCATTGTGACCACCTCCAGCCATGCCGGTACGCCGCTGTTTAAAGCGACGCTGCCACGTAAAATGGTGCTGGTATTAGGTCAGGAACGCGATGGTCTGTCAGATGCGGCGCTCTCCAGTGCGGATCTGAGCGTCTCTATCGACGGGACAGGCAACGTTGAAAGCCTGAATGTATCCGTTGCGACCGGCGTACTGCTGGCGGAATGGTGGCGACAGAATAAAGCATAATTTATGTGCATCTGTATGCCCGGTTCTCCGGGCATACAAAAATTACTCGCTTTCTGCCGGTAGCACAGGCATCCAGTCAATCGGCGTTTCGCCGCGTTTTTCCAGCCATTCATTCGCCAGAACAAAATGGTTACAACCAAAGAAACCACGATGTGCAGACAGTGGCGACGGGTGTGGCGCTTTCAGTACGTGGTGGCGCTGACGGTCAATAATCGCCCCTTTCTTCTGCGCATGCGATCCCCACAGTAAAAACACCACGCCTTCGCGATGCGCATTGATAAGGCTGATAACTTTATCCGTAAACGTTTCCCATCCCAGGCTGGCGTGGGAGTGCGCCTGCCCGGCGCGAACGGTCAGAACGGTGTTCAGTAACAGCACACCCTGGCGCGCCCAGCTTTCAAGATAACCGTGGTTCGGACGAGTAAATCCGGGCAAGGAATTTTCCAGCTCTTTATACATATTCAAGAGAGAAGGAGGAATGGCAATGCCCGGACGCACTGAGAATGCCAGACCGTGCGCCTGGCCGGGGCCGTGGTAGGGATCTTGTCCCAGGATAACCACTTTCACATCACCCAGTTCGGTATAACGAAATGCGTTGAAAACATCTTTCTGTGGCGGGTAGATCGTCTGGCCAGACTGCCGCTCGGCAGCAACCGTGCTAAGCGTATTGATAAAGTAAGGCTGCTGTTTTTCGTCGGCCAGCACGTCGTGCCATGTTAAAGGTGTTGTCATCTCGCTCTCCTGCGAATCTCATCTGCGCCTAGCTTAACCGTTAAATCCCGATGAGCAAAATTCCGTCCGGAAATTTTGTCTAACCTCTTAAATTTTATTTGAAAACATACAGCCTTGTTTGAGCTGGCTTATGATCAAAATTGATCTAAAACAATAAAATCAAACCACAATGTTTGTGTGGTTGGTGTTTTTGTTGATTTAAGTCAATAAAACGCCGGGGTGTGAATGATATATATACACGCAAGAAACAATGGTTTTACCAATTGGCCGCGAGAGGCCGACACCCGTTAATGTAGCCTAAGGGAGGCAACACATGATTACAGGTATCCAGATTACTAAAGCTGCAAATGACGATCTGCTCAACTCTTTCTGGCTGCTGGACAGCGAGAAAAACGAAGCGCGCTGTGTTGTAGCGAAAGCAGGTTTTGCTGAAGATGAAATCGTTCCGGTGAGCAAACTGGGCGAAATCGAATATCGTGAAATCCCAATGGAAGTGAAACCGGAAGTACGCGTGGAAGGGGGGCAGCACCTGAACGTAAACGTCCTGCGCCGCGAAACGCTGATGGATGCCGTTGAGCACCCAGAAAAATACCCGCAGCTGACCATTCGTGTTTCTGGCTATGCGGTTCGCTTCAACTCTCTGACCCCGGAACAGCAGCGCGACGTTATCGCGCGTACGTTTACTGAAAGCCTGTAAGGGTTTTTAGCCACGGGGGTGGAATAAAAAAGCCGGGGAATTCCCCGGTTTTTTTTACTCTTCAGTTTTCGTCTCTGGTGCCGCTGAACTTGGCTTACGACGCTTACCAATATTTTTGGTATCGCGGTGGCGCTGCTTCACGCGCGGCTTCTCTTTTTCTTTCTCTTTTCTCTCAGCGCGTTTCGCGAGTGCTTTTTTAGACGGTTTGCCCGTCATTTTTTCACTCGGTGCACGCGTGGTCGGGCGCAGGCCATCAATAATGCGGGACTTCAGCGGCTCGTCAACATAGCGGCCAATTTTCTGCAACAGCAGATAGTCATGCGCTTCGACCAGTGAAATGGCGATACCCTTGCGGCCCGCACGACCGGTACGACCAATACGGTGAAGATAGGTATCTCCACTGCGCGGCATATCGAAGTTAATCACGTGGCTTACGTCAGGAATGTCGATCCCACGCGCCGCGACGTCTGTTGCAACCAGAACATTCACCCGACCATCAGTCAGACGCTTAATGCCTTCGGTACGCTTAACCTGCGCCATCTCGCCTTCGAGGTAGCAGTTGTTGATCCCGGCGTTACGCAGCATCTCAGCCAGCTCATGCACACGCTCACGCTTACGCACAAACACGATGGTGCGGGTCGCGTCTTCCTGCTTCAGCAGGTGCTTGAGCAACTCAACCTTGTGTTCAAGGTTATCTGCACGGTAGTACCACTGGTGGATCTTTTTACGCTCACGCGTTGACGGCGTGGCGGAGACTTCCGCCGGATCTTCCAGCAGACGCTCAGCAAAGTCTTTGATCGCATCCCCTTCCAGGGTTGCAGAGAACAGCATCGTCTGGTTACGCCAGCGCGTTTCACCGGCAATATGTTCAATATCCTGTGCGAAGCCCATGTCCAGCATGCGGTCGGCTTCGTCGAGGATCAGCGTTTCAACCGCGCGGCAGTCGAAGTTCTCTTCTGTAATGTACTGCAGCAGGCGGCCCGTCGTTGCAACGACGATGTCCTGGTTTTCGCTGAACACTTCGGCGTGGTTCATATACGCAACACCGCCTGTGATGGTGGCGATATCCAGATGAGTATTCGCCGCCAGTTCGCGTGCGTGCTCGGCAACCTGCATTGCCAGCTCACGCGTCGGCGTCAGGATCAAAATGCGTGGTGGGCCTGATTTTTTACGTGGAAAATCGAGCAGATGCTGCAACACAGGCAGCAAGTAGGCTGCTGTTTTCCCCGTGCCGGTTGGCGCAGAACCGAGCACATCGCGGCCCTCAAGCGCAGGCGGAATGGCCGCGGCCTGAATGGCGGTCGGGCGTGTAAAGCCTTTGCTCTCAAGTGCTTTGAGCAGGCTTTCATCGAGTTCAAGTTCGGAAAAAGTCGTTACAGTCATGTTCTACCTCTGTGTGGGGCGCTGATTATAGACGTTACGGCTGTAATCTTCATCTGTTTGTATGGATATCGCTTTGCGACCACTTCGCTTTCCCCTATGCTACTCCAGTTTCACTTAGAAGGTTGCCCCGACATGTCTCAACTCAAAGCGCAATTGCGCCGCGATGGTTTCACCTTTAAACAGTTCTTTATTGCTCACGATCGCTGTGCGATGAAAGTCGGCACAGACGGTATTTTACTGGGTGCATGGGCACCTGTCGCAGGTGTTAAGCGAATTCTTGATATTGGCACCGGCAGCGGTCTGCTGGCGTTGATGCTGGCGCAACGCACGGAAGCGCATGTCACGATTGATGCGGTTGAGCTGGATGTGCAGGCGGCAGGGCAGGCGAGTGAAAATGCAGCCGAATCCCCGTGGGCGGACCGCGTCAGGGTAGCATGTGCCGATATACTGGAGTGGGCACCAGAACAGACGGCGCGTTACGATCTTATCGTCAGTAACCCACCTTATTATGAACCCGGCGTGGAGTGCGGTACGCCGGAGCGTGAGCAGGCCCGTTATACCGGTTCGCTCGATCATAAGGCGCTGTTAACCAGTGCGGCAGAGTTAATTTCAGAAGAAGGTTTTTTCTGCGTTGTCCTGCCGGAAAGTACCGGCAATAACTTTATTGATCGCGCACGAGAGATCGGCTGGAATTTACGTTTGCGTACCGATATTTCAGATACCGAAGGGCGTTTGCCGCACCGTGTTTTGCTGGCACTCTCCCCGAAAGAGGGGGAATGTTTCAATGACAGGATGGTGATCCGTGGGCCAGACCAGCGTTACTCTGAAGATTACACTGCTCTGACCCAGGCGTTTTATCTGTTTATGTGAACCAGCGGGGACAATACCGACGGGCCAGATTCGGCCAGCTGGTCAGGGTAGTCCAGCGTATAGTGCAGACCACGGCTCTCTTTACGCATCATCGCGCAGCGAACGATGAGTTCGGCAACCTGCACCAGATTGCGCAGTTCCAGCAGGTTATTGGAAACGCGGAAGTTTGCGTAATATTCATCAATCTCCTGCTGCAGCATCGTAATTCGGCGTAACGCGCGCTCAAGCCGCTTCGTCGTCCGTACAATCCCCACGTAGTCCCACATGAAAAGTCTCAGCTCATGCCAGTTGTGCTGGATAACCACCAGTTCGTCCGGATTCTCCACGCGGCTCTCATCCCAGGCAGGCAAACTTTCTGTTTTGCGGGCATAAGGCATGCGTTTACTAATATCTTCCGCAGCAGACCACCCGTATACCAGACACTCCAGCAGGGAATTCGATGCCATGCGGTTAGCGCCGTGTAATCCGGTATAACTCACCTCACCGATGGCATACAGGCCATCCACGTCGGTACGGCCATAATCGTCAACCATCACGCCGCCACAGGTATAATGCGCGGCTGGTACAATGGGGACCGGATCGCGAGTTAGATCAATTCCCAGGCTCAGCAATTTTTCGTAAATCATCGGGAAATGCTGGCGAATAAACTCAGCCGGTTTATGGCTGATATCCAGATACATGCAGTCCACGCCAAGACGTTTCATCTCATGATCGATAGCACGGGCAACGATATCGCGCGGCGCAAGTTCGCCTCTGGCGTCAAAGTCCGGCATAAAGCGGGAACCGTCGGGGCGTTTCAGATAAGCGCCTTCTCCACGCAGGGCCTCGGTGAGTAAGAAGTTACGCGCCTGAGGATGGAACAGTGCCGTCGGGTGGAACTGATTAAACTCCAGATTTGCCACGCGACAACCGGCGCGCCAGGCCATTGCGATACCATCACCGGAGGCAATGTCCGGGTTCGTGGTGTACTGGTACACCTTGGAGGCTCCACCTGTAGCCAACACAACCGCGTTTGCCCGGCAGGTTTCCACCTTCTCTTTATTACGATTCCACACCCACGCCCCCACCACGCGGCGTGTTCCGGGCAGGCCAATTTTATCGGAGATAATCAGATCAACCGCATTACTGCGTTCAAGTACCCGAATATTGGGATGGCTCATCGCTTTACTGACCAGCGTGGTTTCAACCGCTTTTCCGGTGGCATCGGCAGCGTGCAGGATGCGGCGATGGCTGTGTCCACCTTCACGGGTAAGGTGATAACTCTCTTCACCGTTGGGTTGAACCTGCGTATCAAATAACACACCCTGGTCGATAAGCCACTGGACGCAGTGTCGGGCATTACTGGCGACGAATTCTGCGGCATGTTCATCCACGATCCCGGCACCGGCAATCAGGGTATCTTCAACGTGTGAGGCAATGCTGTCTGTTTCATCAAACACGGCGGCAATACCGCCTTGTGCATAGAAGGTAGAACCTTCGCTCATCGGCCCTTTACTCAGCACGATCACGTTCTGGTGTTCGGCCAGGCGCAGGGCAAGGGAGAGGCCAGCAGCACCGCTGCCGATGATCAGTACATCACAATGAAGTTCTGGCGTTGTGTTCATGATGTTTGTTTAATTTACTAAACAGTGTTTGCTCAGAATAGCATTGTGACGGGAGATATCGCACGTTTTTTTTAAATGGAGTTATGGTGGCTAAACTCAACGCGAGAGGTAAATAAGAGGTAAATGAACGAAAATATTTTGCGAAGCAGATCGTTAGCTTCAGATTTTGTGGTGAAATAAAGGCTGTGTTGCGTTACTCTTCTGACGGTAAAAAGGCTGATTCTTGCCAGAAAGTGCTTACGTATCGTGAACAGACTTATAATGAGAGAAAATGAACGGTCTGCGGCGCGATGAACAAAAACAAAGGCGTGACGGAACTTATTGAAGAACAGACACTCTAAGTCGATGCTTGCTCAAGGTGCAGTGTTTTTAGAGTGGCGTTTCGATAACGCGTGGAATTTAGGTTTGGGGAGACATTACCTCGGATGAGCGAGCAGTTAACGGACCAGGTCCTGGTTGAACGGGTCCAGAAGGGGGATCAGAAAGCCTTTAACCTACTGGTGGTGCGCTACCAGCATAAGGTGGCAAGTCTGGTTTCCCGCTATGTACCGTCAGGAGATGTTCCTGATGTCGTACAAGAGTCTTTTATTAAGGCCTATCGTGCGCTGGATTCATTCCGGGGAGATAGTGCTTTTTATACCTGGCTGTATCGTATTGCAGTGAATACAGCAAAGAATTATCTGGTTGCTCAGGGCCGTCGTCCGCCTTCAAGTGATGTGGACGCTATCGACGCCGAAAACTTTGAAAGTGGCGGTGCGTTGAAAGAAATTTCGAACCCTGAGAACTTAATGTTGTCAGAAGAACTGAGACAAATCGTTTTTCGCACGATCGAGTCACTCCCGGAAGATTTACGCATGGCAATTACGCTTCGGGAGCTTGATGGTCTGAGCTATGAAGAGATAGCCGCTATCATGGATTGCCCGGTCGGTACGGTACGTTCACGAATATTCCGTGCGCGAGAAGCTATTGATAATAAAGTTCAACCGCTTATCAGGCGTTGACGATAGCGGGATACTGGAAAAGGTATTAGGCATGCAGAAAGAAAAACTTTCCGCTTTAATGGATGGGGAAACGCTGGATAGTGAGCTGCTCAATGAGCTGTCTCATTCTCCCGAAATGCAAGAGACCTGGGAGAGCTATCATCTCATCCGTGACACCCTGCGCGGTGATACCAGCGAGGTTCTCCATTTCGATATCTCAGCACGCGTGATGGCGGCTATTGAGAACGAGCCTGTTCATCAAACCACTCCGCTGATTCCTGAAGCTCAGCCCGCGCCTCATCAGTGGCAGAAAATGCCGTTCTGGAAAAAGGTGCGTCCGTGGGCCAGTCAGCTTACCCAAATGGGTGTCGCTGCCTGTGTATCGCTTGCAGTTATCGTTGGCGTCCAGCACTATAACACTCAGTCTGAAGCCAATCAGCAGCCTGAAGCGCCGGTGTTTAATACACTGCCGATGATGGGCAAAGCCAGCCCGGTAAGCCTGGGCGTTCCGGCAGATGCCTCCGCAAGTGGCGGACAGCAACAGCAGGTACAGGAGCAGCGCCGTCGCATCAATGCGATGTTGCAGGATTATGAGTTGCAGCGTCGTCTGCACTCCGAACAGCTTCAGTTTGAGCAGGCACAAACCCAGCAGGCTGCTGTGCAGGTGCCAGGAAACCAAACTTTAGGAACGCAATCGCAGTAATGAAGCAACTTTGGTTCGCCATGTCTTTGATGGCGGGTAGCCTGTTCTTCTCTGCCAACGCCTCGGCTGATGTTTCATCCGGGGCGTTGTTGCAGCAAATGAATCTGGCCAGCCAGTCACTCAATTACGAGTTGGCATTTATCAGCATCAATAAGCAGGGTGTCGAGTCGTTACGCTATCGCCATGCCCGTCTTGATAACCAGCCACTCGCCCAGCTTTTACAGATGGATGGTCCGCGCCGTGAAGTGGTTCAGCGTGGCAACGAAATCAGCTACTTCGAGCCAGGCCTGGAGCCTTTCACGCTGAATGGCGACTATATCGTTGATTCCCTGCCGTCGCTCATCTATACCGACTTTAAGCGCCTTGCACCTTACTATGATTTTATCTCCGTGGGACGCACGCGTATTGCGGACAGACTGTGTGAAGTGATCCGCGTAGTCGCCCGCGACGGTACGCGCTACAGCTATATTGTCTGGATTGATGCGGAGACCCGCCTGCCAATGCGCGTTGACCTGCTCGACCGCGACGGTGAGACGCTGGAACAATTCCGCGTAATCTCCTTCAGCGTTAACAACCAGGTGGGTAACAGCATGCAGAATCTGGCCAAAGCCAGCCTGCCTCCACTGCTTTCCGTACCTGCCGGTGATTCTGTGAATTTCAGTTGGGTGCCTTCCTGGATACCGCAAGGTTTTAGCGAAGTCTCCAGCAGTCGTCGCCAGCTACCGACCATCGAAACGCCTGTTGAATCGCGTCTCTATTCCGATGGTCTGTTCAGCTTCTCGGTGAACATTAACCGCGCAACGGCGAACAGTTCTGAACAAATGCTCCGTACCGGACGCCGGACGGTCAGCACTACGGTACGTGATAACGCTGAGATCACTATTGTCGGTGAGTTACCGCCACAAACGGCGAAGCGTATTTCTGACAGCATTAAATTCAGGGCCGCACAATGATTAAAGAGTGGGCCACGGTGGTATCGTGGCAGGATGGCATTGCGCTTGTCAGTTGCGATGTTAAAGCATCATGCAATAGCTGCGCGTCCAGAGCGGGCTGCGGTAGCCGCGTGTTGAACAAGCTGGGGCCACAAACCTCGCACACGATCTCTGTCCCAAGCGAGCAACCGCTGGTGGAAGGGCAGAAAGTCGAGCTGGGGATTGCGGAAGGCAGCCTGCTCAGTTCCGCCATGCTGGTTTACCTCTCTCCGCTGGTGGGCCTGTTTATGATGGGCGGCGTGTTCCAGATGCTGTTCGGCACCGATGTAGCTGCTATGTGCGGTGCTGCATTGGGGGGTACAGGCGGATTTTGGCTCGCCAAAGGTCTCTCTCCGAAGCTGGCCGCCCGTGAAGAGTGGCAGCCTGTTATCCTTAGCGTTGCGCTGGCACCAGACCAGCTTCGTGTAGAAACGCTCTCTTCTGAGGCCCGGTGATCCACCGGGCTTTATCATTATTTACATCTCAAAAATGAAAACGCCGTTTCTTCACGCTATACCTGGCTCTAAGTGCATTTCCAGGTGACGGAGATGTAGTGTAGAATGCTGCGTTTTCGCACTGAAAAACGTCAGGCTAAGAACAGCGGCCTCCAGGAATTCGTAAGGCATAATTATTTAACTATATGAAGAACATACGTAACTTTTCGATCATTGCTCACATTGACCACGGTAAGTCGACGCTGTCTGACCGTATTATCCAGATTTGCGGTGGCCTGTCTGATCGTGAAATGGCAGCCCAGGTACTGGACTCCATGGACCTGGAACGCGAACGCGGTATCACCATTAAAGCGCAGAGCGTGACGCTCGATTATAAAGCCTCTGATGGTGAAACCTATCAACTGAACTTTATCGACACCCCTGGCCACGTTGACTTCTCCTATGAGGTTTCACGCTCGCTGGCGGCCTGTGAAGGCGCGCTGCTGGTGGTCGATGCCGGGCAGGGCGTAGAAGCCCAGACTCTGGCGAACTGCTACACCGCGATGGAAATGGATCTTGAGGTTGTGCCGGTTCTCAACAAAATCGACCTGCCTGCCGCCGATCCTGAGCGCGTTGCGGAAGAGATTGAAGACATCGTCGGCATTGATGCGACCGATGCGGTGCGCTGCTCGGCGAAAACCGGCGTGGGCGTGCCGGATGTACTGGAACGTCTGGTGCGTGATATTCCGCCACCGGAAGGTGACCCTGATGCGCCGCTGCAGGCGCTGATCATCGACTCCTGGTTCGATAACTACCTGGGCGTTGTCTCACTGGTGCGTATTAAAAACGGCACTATGCGTAAAGGCGACAAAATTAAGGTGATGAGTACCGGCCAGGTCTACAACGCTGACCGCCTCGGTATCTTCACGCCAAAACAGGTCGACCGTACCGAGCTGAAATGCGGTGAAGTAGGCTGGCTGGTCTGCGCCATTAAAGACATCCTCGGCGCGCCGGTGGGCGATACGCTGACACTGGCCCGTAACCCGGCAGACAAAGCGCTGCCAGGCTTCAAAAAAGTGAAGCCGCAGGTATACGCCGGTCTGTTCCCGGTTAGCTCCGATGACTACGAAAACTTCCGTGATGCGCTTGGCAAACTGAGCCTTAACGATGCTTCCTTGTTCTATGAGCCAGAAAGCTCAACGGCGCTGGGCTTCGGCTTCCGCTGTGGCTTCCTCGGCCTGCTGCACATGGAGATCATTCAGGAACGTCTGGAGCGTGAATACGATCTGGATCTGATCACCACGGCACCAACCGTAGTGTATGAAGTTGAAACCACCTCGAAAGAAGTGATCTACGTCGATAGCCCGTCCAAGCTGCCGCCGCTGAACAATATTCAGGAGCTGCGTGAGCCAATTGCAGAGTGTCACATGCTGCTGCCACAGGAGTTCCTCGGCAACGTCATTACGCTGTGTATTGAGAAACGTGGCGTACAGACCAACATGGTTTACCACGGTAACCAGGTGGCGCTGACCTACGAAATCCCGATGGCGGAAGTGGTACTCGACTTCTTCGACCGTCTGAAGTCGACCTCTCGTGGCTATGCGTCACTGGATTACAACTTCAAACGCTTCCAGGCTTCCAACATGGTGCGTGTGGATGTGCTGATTAACGGCGAGCGTGTCGATGCGCTGGCGCTGATTACGCACAACGACAACGCGCCGTACCGTGGTCGTGAACTGGTTGAGAAGATGAAAGAGCTGATCCCGCGTCAGCAGTTCGACATTGCGATTCAGGCGGCCATCGGTAACCATATTATCGCCCGTTCTACCGTGAAACAGCTGCGTAAAAACGTTCTGGCTAAATGCTATGGCGGTGACGTGAGCCGTAAGAAAAAGCTGCTGCAGAAGCAGAAAGAAGGTAAGAAGCGTATGAAGCAGGTCGGTAACGTTGAGCTGCCGCAGGAAGCATTCCTTGCCATTCTTCATGTTGGTAAAGACGGCAAATAACCCTTAAGGAGTTGGCATGGCGAACATGTTTGCCCTGATCCTGGTCATTGCTACCCTGGTGACAGGGCTGTTGTGGTGTCTGGATAAGTTTATTTTCGCTCCAAAACGTCGTGAACGTCAGGCAGCCGCGCAGGCCGCCACGGGCGATGGGCTTGACGCGAAAACCCTGAAGAAAGTCGGCCCGAAACCGGGCTGGCTGGAGACGGGGGCATCGGTATTTCCGGTGCTGGCGATTGTTCTGGTCGTTCGTTCGTTTATTTACGAACCGTTCCAGATCCCGTCAGGTTCAATGATGCCAACGCTGCTGATTGGCGATTTTATTCTGGTCGAGAAGTTTGCCTATGGCATTAAAGATCCGATCTACCAGAAAACGCTGATCGAAACGGGTCATCCGAAACGTGGCGACATCGTGGTGTTTAAATATCCGGAAGATCCGCGCCTGGACTACATCAAGCGCGCGGTGGGGCTGCCGGGTGATAAAGTCACCTACGATCCGGTTGCCAAAGAAGTGACCGTCCAGCCGGGCTGCAGCTCCGGTACGGCGTGCGAAAATGCACTGCCAATTACTTACTCTGACGTTGAGCCGAGTGATTTTGTGCAGACTTTTGCCCGTCGTAACGGCGGCGAAGCGACCAGCGGTTTCTTCCAGGTTCCGAAAGGCGAGACCAAAGAGAACGGTATTCGCCTGGTGGAGCGCAAAGAGACGCTGGGCGACGTAACGCACCGTATTCTGACTGTGCCTGTCGCGCAGGATCAACTGGGCATGTATTACCAGCAGCCGGGCCAGCAGCTGGCAACCTGGATTGTGCCGCCGGGACACTACTTCATGATGGGTGATAACCGCGATAACTCCGCGGACAGCCGTTACTGGGGCTTTGTGCCGGAAGCCAATCTGGTGGGTAAAGCCACTGCAATCTGGATGAGTTTTGAGAAACAGGAAGGCGAATGGCCGACCGGTGTACGCCTGAATCGTATTGGCGGAATCCATTAATTCTCAATAATTGAACGCGTAGCCGCAGTTATTTGCGGCTACGTGAATTATTTCGGCGATAAATCTCTTTGGACTAACGACATCCCCTGTCGTTGTGTATAGAATATTCCCCCGAAGTTTAAGGTTGGCCCTGCAAAGGTGCCACGGCACACGAAACCGCGTTGGTTTTCTCAGGTCGGTTTCGTGTGCTGCATTTTTGACGCATTTATTTATTGGTATCGCATGAACCCCATCGTAATTAATCGGCTTCAACGGAAGCTGGGCTACACTTTTCATCATCAGGAGTTGTTGCAACAGGCATTAACCCATCGCAGTGCCAGCAGCAAACATAATGAGCGTCTCGAGTTTTTAGGCGACTCTATTTTAAGTTTCGTGATTGCAAATGCGCTTTATCATCGTTTCCCACGCGTGGACGAAGGTGACATGAGCCGTATGCGCGCCACGCTGGTGCGGGGTAACACCCTTGCGGAAATCGCACGTGAATTTGAGCTGGGTGAATGTCTGCGTCTCGGGCCGGGTGAACTGAAAAGCGGTGGCTTCCGCCGTGAATCTATTCTTGCCGATACGGTCGAAGCCTTAATCGGTGGCGTTTTCCTGGACAGCGATATCCAGACCGTAGAAAAACTGATCCTGAACTGGTATCAGAGCCGTCTGGACGAAATCAGTCCGGGCGATAAACAAAAAGATCCGAAAACGCGTTTGCAGGAATATTTGCAGGGTCGTCATCTCCCGCTGCCATCTTATCTGGTGGTGCAGGTACGTGGCGAAGCGCACGATCAGGAATTTACCATCCATTGCCAGGTCAGTGGTCTGAGTGAACCGGTGGTTGGCACAGGTTCAAGCCGTCGTAAGGCGGAACAGGCTGCCGCCGAACAGGCGTTAAAAATGCTGGAGCTGGAATGAGCGAAGAAAAAACCTATTGCGGATTTATTGCCATCGTCGGACGTCCGAACGTTGGTAAATCCACCCTGTTGAATAACCTGCTTGGGCAGAAGATTTCAATCACCTCGCGTAAGGCGCAGACCACGCGTCACCGTATCGTGGGCATCCATACTGAGGGCGCGTATCAGGCGATTTACGTCGATACCCCAGGCCTGCATATGGAAGAAAAACGTGCGATAAACCGCCTGATGAACAAAGCGGCGAGCAGCTCCATTGGCGATGTCGAGCTGGTCATTTTCGTTGTGGAAGGCACCCGCTGGACGGCTGACGATGAAATGGTGCTGAACAAGCTGCGCGATGGTAAAGCACCGGTGATCCTCGCGGTCAACAAAGTGGACAACGTGCAGGAAAAAGCCGACCTGCTGCCGCACCTGCAGTGGCTGGGTAGCCAGATGAACTTCCTCGATATCGTCCCACTCTCAGCCGAGACTGGTCTGAACGTCGACACCATCGCGGGCATCGTGCGCAAGCATCTGCCGGAAGCAATTCACCACTTCCCGGAAGATTACATCACCGATCGCTCCCAGCGCTTTATGGCCTCTGAAATCATCCGTGAAAAGCTGATGCGTTTCCTGGGTGCTGAACTGCCGTACTCTGTGACCGTTGAAATCGAACGTTTCCAGACCAACGAGCGTGGTGGCTACGACATCAACGGCCTGATCCTCGTTGAGCGCGAAGGGCAGAAGAAGATGGTCATTGGTAACAAAGGTACCAAGATCAAAACCATCGGTATCGAAGCCCGTAAAGACATGCAGGAGATGTTCGAAGCGCCGGTCCACCTGGAGCTGTGGGTGAAAGTGAAATCCGGCTGGGCCGATGACGAGCGCGCCCTGCGCAGTCTCGGTTATGTAGACGACCTCTGAGTTAACGCTACGTGGAGGGATGGCAACGCGCCTTTGTCCTGCACAGCCGTCCGTGGAGCGAAACCAGCCTCATGCTGGACGTCTTCACGGAAGAGTCGGGTCGCGTGCGCCTTGTTGCGAAGGGCGCACGTTCCAAACGTTCCAACCTGAAAGGTGCTTTACAGCCTTTCACGCCGCTGCTGGTACGCTTTGGCGGGCGAGGGGAAGTCAAAACCCTGCGCAGTGCTGAAGCCGTCTCTCTGGCGCTTCCTCTTTCCGGCATCACGCTTTACAGCGGTTTGTATGTCAATGAACTCATCTCGCGCGTTCTTGAACATGAGACTCGCTTCTCTGAACTTTTCTTTGATTACCTGCACTGTATCCAGGCGCTTGCTGGCGCAACCGGCACGCCCGAACCAGCCCTGCGCCGGTTCGAGCTGGCATTGCTCGGCCATTTAGGATACGGCGTTGATTTTCTGCACTGTGCGGGGAGCGGAGATGAGGTGGAAGACACCATGACTTACCGCTACCGGGAAGAAAAAGGGTTTATTGCCAGCGTCGTCATCGATAACAACACCTTTACCGGGCGTCAGCTCAGGGCGCTGTATGAACGTGAATTCCCCGATCCTGATACTTTGCGCGCGGCAAAACGCTTTACCCGAATTGCGCTCAAGCCGTATCTTGGTGGTAAGCCCTTAAAGAGCCGCGAATTATTCAGGCAGTTTATGCCGAAGCGTTAGATTACTGTATTAAAAGAAAACCGAGGATTGTCATGGCTGAATTACTGTTAGGCGTCAACATTGATCACATTGCCACGCTGCGTAATGCGCGCGGCACGGCGTATCCTGATCCGGTTCAGGCGGCATTTATTGCCGAGCAGGCAGGTGCCGACGGCATTACCGTTCATCTGCGTGAAGACCGCCGCCACATCACTGACCGCGACGTGCGTATTTTGCGTCAGACGCTGGATACGCGCATGAATCTGGAGATGGCGGTCACCGAAGAGATGCTGACGATTGCCTGTGAGACGAAGCCACATTTCTGCTGCCTGGTGCCGGAAAAACGCCAGGAAGTGACCACTGAAGGCGGTCTGGATGTGGCTGGTCAACGCGACAAAATGCGTGATGCCTGCAAACGCCTGGCAGATGCGGGCATTCTGGTTTCTCTGTTCATTGACGCAGATTTCGAACAGATTAAAGCGGCGGCCGACGTGGGCGCACCGTACATCGAAATCCACACCGGCTGCTATGCCGATGCTGAAAACGATGCGGTTCAGGCCAAAGAGCTGGAACGTATCGCCAAAGCGGCCACCTACGCGGCAAGCCTGGGCCTCAAAGTGAATGCCGGTCACGGCCTGACGTACCACAACGTCAAAGCCATCGCCGCGCTGCCGGAAATGCATGAGCTGAACATCGGCCACGCCATCATTGGCCGTGCGGTGATGAGCGGCCTGAAAGAGGCCGTATCAGAGATGAAACGCCTGATGCTGGAAGCGCGTCAGTAATGGCTATTCTGGGCTTAGGCACCGATATCGTTGAAATAGCCCGCATTGAAGCGGTGATCGCCCGTAGCGGCGATCGCCTGGCGAGACGCGTGCTGAGCGATAACGAATGGGCCATCTGGGAAGCACACCAGCAGCCGGTACGTTTTCTGGCAAAGCGTTTTGCGGTAAAAGAGGCGGCGGCCAAAGCCTTCGGGACGGGGATTCGTAACGGTCTGGCGTTTAACCAGTTTGAAGTGTTTAACGATGAACTGGGTAAACCACGCCTGCGCTTATGGGGCGAGGCGCTAAAGCTGGCAGAGAAACTCGGCGTGAATCACATGCATGTGACGCTTGCGGATGAACGCCACTACGCCTGCGCGACGGTGATCATCGAGAGTTAAAGTTTGTCTGCGTGATGCATCAGGACAAACTTGTCCCACAACTGCTCTTCGCTTTCGACGTGTGCCGGATCTTTCAGGATCGTGTTGGGGATGGGGCACACTTTCTGGCAGGTCGGCGTCTCATAGTGGCCGATGCACTCGGTGCAGCGGTCGCTGTTAATCTCATAAATGCTGTCGCCCATCGAAATGGCCTGGTTAGGACATTCGGGTTCGCACATATCGCAATTGATGCATTTTTTGGTGATTAACAGCGCCATCAGGAAATTCTCAGAAACATCACAAACAGGGCGGGCATTATACGCTCATTCGTTGCTCAAACCAGTTTTTTTACCAGCTCTTCACTGTGACGAATGCGCTCCGGCGCATGCTCCAGATCCTGTTGCACCAGTGCCATAAACAGCAGATCGGTCAGCATCATTTGCGCACTGGTGGACGAGATTGCCGCACTGCGCGTGGCCTGCTCTTCAGCGATGGTATACAGGCACCGCGTTGCCCGCTGCTGCAGCGCGTTGGGTGTAAAACCGGTGATCGCCAGAATTTTACCGCCGACGCGCAGGGCTTCGTCGGTGGCCATATTGATCTCACGGCGTTCGCCGGAATAGGAGATCGCCAGCAGCAGATCGTCAGCAGTCATCGCCTGAACGGTCGCCAGCAGGGCGTGCATGTCCTGCTCAACGATCGCGTTGTAACCGATTTTCGTCAGCTTCCAGCCAAAATTACGCGCCACCAGCCCGGATGCGCCAATCCCGGTTAATACAATGCGCCGTGCAGTGCGGAGCATCGCCACGCTTTCCAGTAATTTCTCTTCGGTATTCACATCAAGCGTGGCGTGCATCGCCGCCACGTTCTCTTTGATGAGTTTTTCGCCCACCAGACGCATCGGGTCATCGCCGCGGATTTGGTTATGTACCGGCATTGATTGCGGATTGGGATTGCTCGCCAGCGCTTCGCTAATCGCCAGCTTCAGTGCCGGAAAGCCCTTAAACCCAATCTTCTGGGCAAATTTCACCACGCTGGACTGGCTAACGCCAGCTTCGCTTGCCAGCTGCTGAGAACTGAGATGGCGCGCACGATCGGGTTGGGCGAGCAAAAAGTCAGCCAGCTTCTTGTCGCTCTGAGCAAAGCCCGCGTAACGCTGGCGAATGCGGATTAAACAGTTCATACGGTCTCCTGGCGAAAATGTGATTGCCCGCGCAAATACGAATTTTGCTCGCCTGAATGAATTTTATATTCCATTATAGTGTGATTATTATGAATTAAAAATTCTTGAGGTACAAAAAATGAATCTTGGCTCACTTGTTTCTGAAACGCGTAACCCGCAAACCATGGATCTGGATGCTCTCTCCACGCTGGAGCTGGTTAACCGTTTTAATCAACAGGATACGCTGGTCGCGCAGGCAGTGAAAGAGACATTGCCAGAGGTTGCGAAGGCAGTCGATGCCGCCGCCGCCGCACTGAAGGCCGGTGGTCGCATTATTTACATGGGGGCGGGAACCAGCGGACGTCTTGGTGTTCTGGATGCGTCCGAATGTCCACCGACCTTTGGCGTGCCGCACGGCCTGGTGGTCGGGCTGATTGCCGGTGGTCCTGGCGCGCTGCTGAAAGCGGTTGAAGGGGCGGAAGATAACAAACAGCTCGGCGAAGATGACCTGAAAGCGCTGAACCTGACCGCACAGGATCTGGTTGTCGGGCTGGCGGCATCCGGGCGCACGCCATACGTCATCGGCGGCCTGGAATACGCTAATCAGACCGGCTGCACAACCGTCGCCATCTCCTGTAACCCTGGCTCACCAATAGCGCAGGTGGCCGCTATTGCTATCTCCCCGGTCGTTGGGCCAGAAGCGCTCACCGGCTCCACGCGCCTGAAATCCGGGACCGCACAAAAGCTGGTGCTCAACATGATCTCAACAGGCGCGATGGTGAAGTTTGGCAAGGTTTACCAGAACCTGATGGTGGATATGCAAGCGACCAACATCAAGCTGGTGGACAGGGCGTGCCGTATGGTGATGGAAGCGACAGGCGCGAGTCGTGAAGAGGCGGAAGCGGTCCTGAAACAAACCGATCACGACGTTAAACCGGCCATTCTGATGATATTAAGCGGGCTGGACGCTGCGGCTGCAAGAGCCAGACTCGATGCACATCAAGGGTTCTTGCGGGCTGCTTTAGAAAACTAGAAGAGGCGAGTATGGAAAAAACAGCAGCGCTCGCCAGCGATATCCTGCAGGGGATCGGTGGAGAAGAGAATATTCAGCGTCTGGAAAACTGCATGACGCGTGTGCGCGTTGAGGTGCATGACGACGACCGGCTTGACCTGTCGCGTCTTAAGCAACTCTCCGGTGTGAGCGGGTATGTCAAACAGGGGCAACAGCACCAGTTGATTGTCGGACCAGGCAAGGCGGCGAAGGTCGTCGATGCCATGCGTGCGCTAATGGGCGGTGAAGCCACCGTGTCGCTTAATGATGCCCAACGCACCAAAGCCGAGGCTAAAGCCAAATACAAAGCCCCGATGAGCGATGCGCTGCGACAGCTGGCGAATGTCTTTATTCCCCTGATCCCGGCGTTTATTGCCTCTGGTTTGATTACCGGGATTATCAATATCCTCAGGCGGCCGGATATCGTGGGGGATTTTGCCACGCATTATCCGAACCTGCTGGGTATTCTCGGGATCTTCGGCAGCGCTGTTTTTGCCATCATGAACATTCTGGTGGGGGTAAACACGGCGAAAGTGTTTGGTGGTTCACTGGCGATGGGCGGCGTGATGGCGGGCATTCTTTCCAGTCCGCAGCTGGCGCAAATTACGCTCTTCGGCGAGGCGCTACAGCCTGGTCGTGGTGGCGTCATCGCGGTGCTGCTGGTGGTCATCCTGATGTGCTGGGTTGAGAAAAAGCTGCGTGCCATGCTGCCTGGCTCGATTGAGCTTATCCTTAATCCGCTGCTCACGACGCTTATTACTGGCAGCGTGGCCATCGTTGCCCTGCAACCGCTGGGCGGTTGGATCTCGGAATCGATTGCCCACGGAGCCTCTCTGGCAATCGATCGCGGTGGATTACTGGTCGGGGCGGTGCTGTCGGGGACGTTCCTGCCGCTGGTATTGACCGGGCTGCACCAGGGGATGGTGCCCATCCACGTCGAGCTGGTACAGGCGCATGGTTACAATGCCCTGCTGCCGATCCTGTCGATGGCGGGTGTGGGGCAGGTCGGTGCGGCCATTGCGGTATTGATGAAAACCCGCAACGCACGTCTGAAAAAGGTGATTAAAGGGGCGTTGCCGGTCGGATTGCTCGGCATTGGCGAACCGTTGATTTTCGGCGTCACGCTGCCGCTCGGTAAACCATTCCTGGCTGCGTGTCTGGGCGGTGCAGTAGGCGGCGCGCTCATCAGCTACTGGAAAGTAGCAACGGTCATCACCTTTGGCATTTCGGGTTTGCCGCTGGCATTAACCATCGTAACCGGAAAAGTCATGCTCTATCTGTTAGGCTATCTGGTAGCGGTGATCGCCGGGTTCCTGTTTACCTGGCTGGCAGGATTCAACGACCCAGAGGAGTAAGGTTTGGCAAATCACGAGCGTCGCGTTGTCTTTTTTGACCTGGATGGAACGCTGCATCAGCAGGATATGTTTGGTACGTTTATGCGCTACCTGTTGCGGCGTCAGCCTCTGAATGCGTTGCTCGTATTACCGCTCTTACCCGTGATTGGCATTGCGCTGCTGGTGAAAGGCCGTGCAGCGCGATGGCCCATGAGCTTGCTGCTGTGGGGATGTACCTTTGGTCACAGCGAAACACGGCTTAAACAGCTCGAACAGGATTTTGCTCACTGGTTTCGCGGTCATGTCGCCGCGTTTCCCGTGGTGCAGGAACGCCTCACCAGTTATCTCGATGCGAATGATGCTGATATCTGGTTGATTACCGGCTCGCCGCAGCCGCTGGTGGAGCAGGTCTATTTTGATACGCCGTGGTTGCCACGCGTCAATCTCATTGCCACACAGACTGCGCGAGCCTACGGCGGCTGGGTACTGACCATGCGCTGTCTGGGCCACGAAAAAGTGGTGCAACTGGAGAAACGGATCGGCACACCGCTGCGTCTTTATAGCGGCTACAGCGACAGCAAGCAGGACAACCCGCTGCTCTATTTTTGCCAGCACCGCTGGCGCGTCACGCCGCTGGGTGAACTTCAGCAACTCGAATAGTCTTATCTGTAGTGGCTGTGTATAATGCCGCCCGCTTTTCGACTGGAGTACCAACCCTTGTCCAACCCTGAACTCAATCATGAATACTGGATGCGCCACGCGCTAACGCTTGCTCAACGCGCCTGGGATGAGGGTGAAGTGCCCGTGGGCGCGGTGCTGGTCCATAACAATCAGGTGATTGGGGAAGGGTGGAATCGTCCTATTGGCCGTCACGACCCTACCGCACATGCTGAAATCATGGCGTTACGTCAGGGCGGGCTGGTGCTGCAAAACTATCGCCTGCTCGATACCACGCTGTATGTCACGCTGGAACCCTGCGTGATGTGCTCAGGCGCGATGGTGCACAGCCGGATTGGTACGCTGGTCTTTGGTGCGCGGGATGAAAAAACCGGTGCGGCAGGCTCACTGCTGGACGTGCTCGGTCATCCGGGCATGAATCATCAGGTGAAAACTATCGGCGGGGTACTTGCACCAGAGTGTTCGGGTCTATTGAGTGACTTCTTTCGAATGCGCCGGCAGCAGAAAAAGCAACAAAAGGCAGAATTGAAGCTGCAGGACGATTAACCTCTTCGGGAGCCACCACCGGGTAGCTCTGCGCCAGCTGTTTTGCCTCAGCCGCCTTTTTTTCCTTCTCCAGCAGATATCCGACCAGGCTAATCTGATATTTACGAATATTCTCCACGTAGGCGTAGGCTTCATGCCCGCGCGCATAGCCGTAGGTCAGTTTGTTGTACCACGGCTTCTGGCTCAACAGTGGCAGGCGCTGTTTTACGTCTGACCAGCTGTCCGGGTTGCCTTTCGTCTTTGCGGTCAATGCGCGCGCATCCAGCATATGCGCATAACCCAGGTTGTAAGCCGCCAGCGCAAACCAGATCCGTTCTTCTTCCGGCACCGTTTCCGGGACTTTAGCCATCATATCCTGCAGATATTGAGCACCACCGCTAATGCTTTGCTCCGCATCGGTTCGGTCGTTAACGCCCAGACTCAGTGCGGTATTTTTGGTCAACATCATCAATCCACGCACGCCAGTGGGCGACGTGGCCTGGGTGTCCCAGTGCGACTCCTGATACGAGATAGCCGCCAGCAGCCGCCAGTCAATCTGCCGGGCGTATTTCTCGAACAAGGGCTGAAGGTCAGGCAGTACGCTATCCACCGCGCGCAGGAAGCTGCGGGTATCGACGTAATCGAAGTCGTCACCGTGGCCGAGATATTTCTCTTCCAGACGCGCCAGCGTGCCGTCTTCATTGATGGTGTTAAAGAAATCGAGCATCGCCGCAGAGACGGTCTGATCGTTATCTGACTGGGTAAACCAGGTGACCGGTTGTTCATCGGTGACATCCAGCGCCACGGCGATTTCAGGGTGAACGCGCTGAAAAAGACTAATCGCCACCGAATCGGCAATGGTGTAGGGCAGCTTCTTGTCCTTCACCTGCTCCAGCAACGCGTTGGTGCCGAGTCTGGGATCTACCGTCCAACTGAGATCCGGGTATTTCTTCTCCTTCAACTCGCGCAGGTCGTCAATCACCACATGGCCAGGGGCGATGGTTAATTGCTGATCGGTAATTGCGGCAAGCGAGCGCGGGCGCAGGCTCCCGACGCGATACACCAGCTGCTGCGAAACGGAGTAATAGGTCGGGCCTGGTTGATAGTTCTTGCTCCGTTCGCTGTTGTACACCAGCCCGGCGGCAAGAATATCGGCATCGTTATTATCCAGGTCATCAAACAACTGGCTGATGTTCTGACGCACGGTTACTTTTAGCTTCACGCCGAGGTAGTCGGCAAACTGCTGGGCCAGTTCATAATCCAGACCGATGGTTTTGCCGTTAATATCACTGTAGATAAGCGGGGAGCTGAGGGTACTGACACGCAACTCCCCCCGCTCCTGAATGGCGGCGATACGGTTTTCGGCTTTGCCGAACCAGGGGATTGAAGGCCAGAGGGCCACTGCCAACAGCAACGTAACAATGCCGATGAGCAGATAATTAATCTTTAATTTTTTCAATTAGTTAATTCTCTGCGACGCCGGTTGCCTCAGTGTGCTGTAGCCATGATAAGAATAAGGTTTGCCATTGAATGAGCGGCATTTTGCGCAAACTTGCGCCAGTTGGCAACCAATTAGAGAGACAGGTCACATCTATTGTTAAAGGTAAACGTCGATTTTATTTCGACGCAAACGGTTTCGTCGGCGCTCAGGATTCTCTATAATGACGCCCGTTTTCCCCCCTTGCGCACACTGTAAGCGCCCCGGCGCTTCGAAGACGAGAGACTTATGATGGAAATTCTGCGTGGTTCGCCTGCACTGTCTGCCTTCCGTATTAACAAACTGCTGGCACGTTTTCAGGCTGCCGACCTTCCGGTAAGCAATATTTACGCTGAGTATGTCCATTTTGCTGACCTGAATGCTCCCCTGAATGCAGAGGAACGCGTACAGCTGGAGCGCCTGCTCAAATACGGCCCAAGCCTGAGCAGCCATACGCCGACCGGTAAACTGATTCTTGCCACGCCTCGCCCTGGCACCATCTCCCCCTGGTCTTCCAAAGCCACCGACATTGCCCATAATTGCGGCCTGAACCAGATTAACCGTCTGGAGCGCGGCGTGGCGTACTACGTGGAAGCCTCCACGCTGACCGAAGAACAGTGGCAGGCCGTTGCGGCTGAACTGCACGATCGCATGATGGAGAGCGTGTTTGCCTCTCTGGACGATGCGCAGAAACTCTTCTCTCACCACCAGCCTGCGCCGGTACAGAGCGTGGACCTGCTGGGGCAGGGCCGTCAGGCGCTGATTGACGCCAACCTGCGTCTCGGCCTGGCACTCGCAGAAGATGAAATCGACTACCTTCAGGACGCGTTCGTTAAGCTCAACCGTAACCCGAACGACATTGAGCTTTATATGTTCGCGCAGGCCAACTCCGAGCACTGCCGTCATAAGATTTTCAACGCCGACTGGATCATCGACGGTGAACAGCAGCCGAAGTCGCTGTTCAAAATGATCAAAAACACCATGGAACAAACCCCTGACCACGTGCTGTCTGCCTATAAAGACAATGCCGCGGTGATGGAAGGTTCTGAGGTGGGCCGCTTCTTCGCCGATCGCGAAGCAGGGCGCTATGACTTCCACCAGGAGCCTGCGCATATCCTGATGAAGGTTGAAACCCACAACCACCCGACGGCGATCTCCCCGTGGCCAGGGGCGGCGACCGGTTCCGGCGGTGAAATCCGTGACGAAGGGGCAACCGGGCGTGGCGCGAAACCGAAAGCGGGTCTGGTGGGGTTCTCGGTATCCAACCTGCGTATTCCTGGTTTTGAACAGCCGTGGGAAGAGGATTTCGGTAAGCCAGAACGCATTGTGACCGCGCTGGATATCATGACCGAAGGCCCGCTGGGCGGCGCAGCGTTCAACAACGAATTTGGTCGCCCTGCGCTGAACGGTTACTTCCGTACCTACGAAGAGAAAGTGGACAGCCACAACGGCGAAGAGCTGCGCGGTTACCACAAACCGATCATGCTCGCGGGTGGGATCGGCAACATCCGTGCCGATCACGTGCAGAAAGGCGAGATCGTCGTCGGCGCGAAGCTGATCGTACTGGGTGGCCCGGCGATGAATATCGGTCTGGGCGGCGGTGCCGCTTCCTCTATGGCGTCCGGCCAGTCAGACGCCGATCTCGACTTCGCGTCCGTACAGCGCGACAACCCCGAGATGGAACGTCGTTGCCAGGAAGTGATTGACCGCTGCTGGCAACTGGGCGATGCCAACCCGATCCTTTTCATCCACGACGTGGGCGCGGGTGGCCTGTCCAACGCCATGCCGGAGCTGGTGAGCGACGGTGGCCGTGGCGGTCGTTTCAATCTGCGCGACATCCTGAGCGATGAGCCAGGCATGAGCCCGCTGGAAATCTGGTGTAACGAATCTCAGGAGCGCTACGTGCTGGCGGTTGCTGCGGATCAGCTTCCGCTGTTTGACGAGCTGTGCCGCCGCGAGCGCGCGCCGTATGCCGTCATCGGTGAAGCCACCGAAGAACAACACCTCTCCTTAAGCGACACCCACTTCGACAACCAGCCGATCGATCTGCCGCTGGACGTCCTGCTGGGCAAAACGCCGAAGATGACCCGCGACGTGCAAACCCGTAAAGCGGCGGGTAAAGCGCTGGATCGTCAGGACATCACCGTTGCGGAAGCCGTTAATCGCGTACTGCACCTGCCTGCGGTGGCAGAGAAAACTTTCCTCGTGACCATCGGCGACCGGACCGTGACTGGCATGGTATCGCGCGATCAGATGGTTGGCCCGTGGCAGATCCCGGTGGCTAACTGCGCCGTGACCACTGCGAGCCTCGACAGCTACTATGGCGAAGCGATGGCGCTGGGCGAACGTACCCCGGTAGCGCTGCTGGACTTCGCGGCCTCTGCCCGTCTGGCGGTGGGTGAAGCGCTGACCAACATTGCCGCGACGCAGATTGGCGATATCAAACGTATCAAACTTTCCGCCAACTGGATGGCCGCAGCCGGGCATCCTGGTGAAGATGCGGGCCTGTACGAAGCCGTCAAAGCGGTGGGTGAAGAATTGTGTCCTGCGCTTGGCCTGACCATTCCGGTAGGCAAAGACTCCATGTCGATGAAAACCCGCTGGCAGGAAGGTAACGAGCAGCGCGAAATGACCTCTCCGCTGTCGCTGGTGATCACCGCGTTTGCGCGTGTGGAAGACGTGCGTCACACCATCACGCCACAGCTCGCGACCGAAGATAACGCCCTGCTGCTGATTGACCTGGGTAAAGGCAACAATGCGCTTGGTGCCACCGCACTGGCGCAGGTTTACCGTCAACTGGGCGACAAGCCAGCAGACGTGCGCGACGTGGCGCAGCTGAAAGGCTTCTACGATGCGATTCAGGCTCTGGTGGCGCAGCGTAAGCTGCTGGCCTACCATGACCGTTCTGACGGCGGTCTGCTGGTCACGCTGGCAGAGATGGCCTTCACTGGCCACTGTGGTGTGGAAGCGAACATTGCCAGCCTGGGCGACGATCGTCTGGCGGCGCTGTTTAACGAAGAACTGGGCGCAGTGATTCAGGTGCGTGCGGCAGATCGCGATGCGGTTGAAGCGATCCTTGCGAAGCATGGTCTGGCTGACTGCGTTCACTATCTGGGTAAAGCCGTTCAGGGCGATCGCTTCGTGATTGAAGCAGACGGCCACGCGGTGTTCAGCGAAAGCCGCACCACGCTGCGTATGTGGTGGGCAGAAACCACCTGGCAGATGCAGCGCCTGCGTGATAACCCGGAATGTGCCGATCAGGAGCACGATGCGAAGGCCAACGATAACGATCCTGGCCTGAACGTGAAGCTCTCCTTCGACATCAACGAAGATATCGCCGCACCGTACATTGCGACCGGTGCGCGTCCGAAAGTGGCCGTACTGCGTGAGCAGGGCGTTAACTCTCACGTTGAGATGGCGGCCGCCTTCCACCGTGCGGGCTTTGATGCCATTGACGTTCACATGAGCGACCTGCTGGCAGGGCGTACCGGTCTGGGCGATTTCCAGGCGCTGGTGGCCTGCGGTGGTTTCTCTTACGGCGACGTGCTGGGCGCAGGTGAAGGCTGGGCGAAGTCCATCCTCTTTAACAGCCGCGTGCGCGACGAGTTCGAAACCTTCTTCCATCGCCCACAAACCCTGGCGCTGGGCGTGTGTAACGGCTGCCAGATGATGTCTAACCTGCGTGAGCTGATCCCTGGCAGTGAAGCCTGGCCGCGCTTTGTGCGTAACCAGTCTGACCGCTTTGAAGCACGTTTCAGCCTGGTGGAAGTGACGCAAAGCCCGTCTCTGCTGCTGCAGGGCATGGTGGGTTCTCAAATGCCAATCGCCGTTTCCCACGGTGAAGGGCAGGTTGAAGTACGTGATGCAGCGCATCTGGCGCAGCTTGAAAGCAAAGGTCTGGTGGCGCTGCGCTTTGTTGATAACTTCGGCAAGGTCACGGAAACCTATCCGGCTAACCCGAACGGTTCGGTGAACGGTATCACTGCGGTGACCAGCGAAAGCGGTCGTGCAACCATCATGATGCCGCACCCGGAACGTGTGTTCCGTACCGTAAGCAACTCCTGGCACCCGGAAAACTGGGGCGAGGACAGCCCGTGGATGCGCATTTTCCGCAACGCGCGTAAACAACTGGGTTAAGTTTTAGCACTATAACCCTTGCAGGCCCGGTAAGCGTGAGCGCCACCGGGCTTTTTTGTGCCTGTCGCAAAATCGCGACAATCCTCTGGTTTGAGTGTCTCTAAAAGGAGACATTTAACTTATTGATTTATATATGGCAGGACAGGTTCCCGTTAAGGTGTTGCTTAACAGCGACACTTAGCCTGAAAATCATTCAGCGCACAATGAATAGGTTAAACCAGTAAAAGTATTATATTTCAATGTGTTAATGTTGTTTTTTTCATTTTGGCACGCCTGTTGCATAATATTAACCAGTGGCTCATTCACCTTCTTATGTCAGCCCCTTCGGGACGTGCTACATAAACTTCGAATGACGCACAAAAAGGTGCCTGCCGTCCAACTACTGATCATAGCGATGCTTTATCAGGCCAGGGCGAAACGTCGAGTTAGGCACCGCCTCATTCCACAACAAAGCCGGGTTTTTACCCGGCTTTGTTGTATCTGAAGGGCAGACTCAGTTACGCTCTCATCTCACCTACATTAAGAGAGTAATGTGTTGAAACGCTGGCCTGTTTTTCCTCGCTCCCTGCGACAGCTTGTTATGATGGCATTCCTGCTCATCCTGCTGCCTTTGCTGGTACTGGCATGGCAGGCATGGCAAAGCCTGAATGCGCTCAGTGCTCAGGCGGCACTGACTAACCGCACCACGCTCATTGACGCCAGACGTAGTGAAGCGATGACCAACGCTGCGCTGGAGATGGAGCGTAGCTATCGCCAGTATTGCGTACTGGATGACCGCACGCTGGAGAAGGTGTACCAGAACCAGCGTAAGCGCTACAGCGAAATGCTTGATGCCCATGCCGGCGTTTTGCCGGACGATAAACTGTATCAGGCGCTGCGTCAGGATCTGAACGATCTGGCTCAGCTTCAGTGTAAAAATAGCGGCCCGGATGCGGCGGCTGCCGCCCGTCTTGAAGCCTTTGCAAATGCCAATACGGAAATGGTTCAGTCGACACGCACGGTGATTTTCTCCCGTGGGCAACAGCTACAGCAGGAAATTGCCGAGCGCGGCCAGTTCTTTGGCTGGCAGGCGCTGGTGCTGTTTCTGGTCAGTCTGGCGCTGGTGCTGCTGTTCACCCGCATGATCATCGGCCCGGTGAAGGGCATTCAGCGGATGATTAATCGTCTGGGCGAGGGGAAGTCCCTCGGTGACACGGTGGTGTTCAAAGGCCCGCGCGAGCTGCGTTCTGTCGGCCAGCGCATTATCTGGCTTTCCGAGCGTCTGGCATGGCTGGAGTCACAGCGTCATCAGTTCCTGCGTCATATCTCCCACGAACTCAAAACGCCGCTCGCCAGTATGCGCGAAGGCACGGAACTGCTGGCAGATGAAGTGGCGGGGCCGCTGACGTCTGAACAAAAAGAGATTGTTGACATTCTGGATGCCAGCAGCCGCAATTTGCAAAAGCTGATCGAGCAACTGCTTGATTACAACCGCAAGCTGGCGGATGGTGCGGTAGTGCTGGAAAAGGTGGAGATTGAGCCGCTGGTGGATATGGTGATCTCAGCCCATAGCCTGCCAGCAAGAGCTAAAATGATGCATACCGACGTGGAACTTAATGAGCCCGCTTGTCTTGCGGAACCGATGCTGTTGATGAGCGTTCTGGATAATCTTTATTCCAATGCGGTGCACTATGGTACTGAATCCGGTAACATTTATATCCGAAGTTATACGAATGGTTCTCGGGTGTTTATTGACGTTGCAAATACGGGCACCCCGATTCCGGATGATGAAAAAGCGATGATTTTTGAGCCTTTTTTCCAGGGCAGTCATCAGCGAAAAGGTGCGGTAAAAGGAAGTGGTCTGGGGCTGAGCATTGCCCGCGACTGCATACGACGCATGCAGGGTGAGCTTAACATCACCCGTGACGATCGTTCGGATGTGTGCTTTCGTATCGAACTGCCTCTTGAGCCGGAAAAATCAATAAAATGAATCTATGTCTGGTGAGTATGTCACACGTCTTTTTCCGCGCAGTGCGCGCGGTGTTTTCCAGCAATAACGTACGCCTGAGCCTGTCATGCTTACTTCTGGCAGGGTGTGTTACCCATGCGCCCAGGAGTGCAATCAGCGAAAAACAAGAAGAAAAATGGCCTGAAAATCAGCTGGCGGATTTTCTTACCACCCCCTGTGAGGGTATCTGGCATTTATCAGGACATGAGGTAGAAACCAACCCGCTGTTCTGGCTGCGTGGTATCGATTGCGCGCAACGTCTGGCTCCCGTTGAGGCCAGGGCGCAGGCAACGATGTGGGGAGAGGATACCTGGCAGGATACCTTTAAACGCGCCATTTTGCTGGCCGATGCCAAAATCACCCCGGTTGAACGTCGTACAAATACCACGCGTCTGGACACGTTCAGTACAAACATTCCTGCGCAGGTGCGCCCGGTGTATCAACTCTGGCGGGACGGCCAGGCGTTACAGTTGCAGCTCTCCGAAGAACGCTCCCGTTACAGCAAGCTGCAGCAGTCAGCCGACAGCGAACTGGACACGCTTCGTCAGCAGCAGGAGTATCTGCGCACCCAGCTTGATACCACAACGCGCAAACTTGAAAACCTGACCGATATTGAAAGACAGCTCTCGACACGTAAACCGGCAGGCAATTATCTTCCTGACGGATCGAAAGGTAATCCTGCCACGACGCCGGACAGCGAGACGCAGAAACAAGAGGATGTGAAGCCATGACAAGCCGCAAACCTGCTCACCTCTTACTGGTGGATGACGATCCCGGATTGCTCAAACTGTTAGGGATGCGCCTGGTCAGCGAAGGCTACAGTGTGGTGACCGCCGAAAGCGGGCAGGAAGGGCTGAAAGTGCTTGCCCGCGAGAAGATCGACCTCGTGATCAGCGACTTGCGGATGGACGAAATGGACGGGATGCAGCTGTTCACGGAGATCCAGAAACAGCAGCCTGGCATGCCGGTGATTATCCTGACGGCTCACGGGTCGATCCCGGATGCAGTCGCCGCAACCCAGCAGGGGGTTTTCAGCTTCCTGACCAAGCCGGTCGATAAAGACGCACTCTATAAGGCGATTGATAGCGCACTTGAACATGCTGCGCCTTCCGGTGATGACGCGTGGCGTGAATCTATTGTTACCCGCAGCCCGATAATGCTACGTCTGCTTGAGCAGGCGCGGATGGTGGCGCAATCTGACGTCAGCGTGTTGATTAATGGCCAGAGCGGGACCGGGAAAGAAATTCTCGCGCAGGCGATCCACAACGCCAGCCCGCGCAGCAAAAATGCGTTTATCGCCATTAACTGCGGCGCACTGCCGGAGCAACTGCTGGAGTCAGAACTGTTTGGTCATGCCCGCGGTGCCTTTACCGGCGCGGTAAGCAGCCGGGAGGGGCTGTTCCAGGCCGCGGAAGGCGGCACGCTGTTCCTGGACGAGATTGGCGACATGCCTGCGCCGTTGCAGGTCAAACTGCTACGCGTTCTGCAGGAGCGAAAAGTGCGCCCGCTTGGCAGCAACCGAGATATCGATATTAACGTGCGTATTATTTCCGCTACCCATCGTGATTTACCGAAGGTGATGGCACGCAACGAGTTCCGCGAAGATCTCTACTACCGTTTGAACGTCGTAAACCTGAAAATCCCGGCGCTGGCCGAGCGCGCGGAAGATATCCCGCTGCTGGCGAATCATCTGCTGCGCCAGTCCGCGGATCGTCACAAACCGTTTGTGCGTGCGTTTTCCACTGATGCGATGAAACGGCTGATGACGGCAAGCTGGCCGGGCAACGTGCGCCAGCTGGTGAACGTCATTGAGCAGTGCGTGGCCCTGACCTCATCGCCAGTTATCAGCGATGCGCTGGTGGAGCAGGCGCTGGAAGGGGAAAACACGGCTTTACCCACCTTTGCCGAAGCGCGAAACCAGTTCGAACTCAACTATCTGCGCAAGCTATTGCAGATCACCAAAGGCAACGTGACGCACGCGGCGCGTATGGCCGGACGCAACCGTACCGAGTTTTACAAACTGCTGTCACGCCATGAGCTGGAAGCAAACGATTTTAAAGAGTAATGCCGTATGGTACTGTGAGCAACCGATTACGAAGCAGCTTACTGGCAAGAGTTTAAGGACCCACCATGAAAAAAATTGATGCGATTATTAAACCTTTCAAACTGGATGATGTACGTGAAGCGCTGGCAGAAGTCGGGATCACCGGGATGACAGTGACGGAAGTGAAAGGTTTTGGTCGTCAGAAGGGCCACACTGAACTTTACCGTGGCGCAGAGTACATGGTGGACTTTCTGCCGAAAGTGAAAATTGAAATCGTGGTGAGCGACGATATCGTGGATACCTGCGTCGATACCATTATCCGCACGGCGCAGACGGGTAAAATTGGCGACGGTAAAATCTTCGTCTTTGACGTGGCGCGCGTGATCCGTATCCGTACCGGCGAAGAAGACGACGCTGCGATTTAACATTCAGGCCGGGTGGCGCTGCGCTTACCCGGCCTGAAAAACCCTTCGTAGGTCCGTGCAAGCGAAGCGCCGCCGGGCGATTACAGCACCTTATGCGGGCCGAAACATTCGTAATGAATGTGGTCCTTATTTACGCCCAGCTCAACCAGCTGCTTCGCGGCATACTGCATAAACGCCACCGGTCCACAAACGTAGAACTGCATCTCCGGCGCGCTGAACGCCCCTTCATGCTGGCTTAAATTCATCAGACCTTCGCTGTCAAAACGAACCGCTGCGCGGTCGGCTTCGGTTGGCTGACGATACCAGGTATGCGCTGTAAAGCGTGGCAGACCTGCCGCCAGCGTTTTCACCTCATCCGCAAACGCGTGAACATCACCGTTTTCAGCAGCGTGGAACCAGTTTACCTGCGCGCTGTGGTTTGATTTTGCCAGCGTATCCAGCATCGCCAGCATTGGCGTTTGACCGACACCGGCGGAGATCAGCGTGACTGGCGTATTCGCTTCGACAGCCATGAAGAAGTCACCCGCTGGTGCAGCCAGATGCACCACATCACCCACGCTGGCCTCGTTATGCAGCCAGGTAGACACCTGACCGCCGTCCTCGCGTTTCACCGCAATGCGATAGCCTTTACCGTTTGGCTTGCGGGTCAGGGAATACTGACGGATCTCCTGGTGCGGGAATCCTTCCGGCTTCAGCCACACACCCAGATACTGACCAGGCTGATAATCTGCGACGGGCTGACCGTCGACCGGCTCAAACTCAAAGCTGGTAATCAGCGCGCTGCGTGGCGTTTTCTCAACGATACGGAATGCGCGAGTGCCTTCCCAGCCGCCATTCTTGCTGGCGTTCTCGCTGTAGATCTGCGCTTCACGGTTGATAAATACGTTGGCCAGCACGCCGTAGGCTTTACCCCAGGCGTCCAGCACCTCCTGACCAGGGCTGAACATCTCATCCAGCGTCGCGAGCAGGTGGCCGCCCACAATGTTGTACTGCTCAGGCTTTATCTGGAAGCTGGTATGTTTTTGCGCAATTTTTTCTACCGCAGGCAGCAGCGCCGCCAGGTTTTCAATATTGCTGGCATAGGCCGCGATAGCGTTGAACAGGGCTTCGCGCTGATCGCCGTTACGCTGGTTGCTCATGTTGAAAATCTCTTTGAGCTCCGGGTTATGCGTGAACATGCGATCGTAAAAGTGGGCGGTGAGTTTTGGACCCGTTTCAACCAGCAGGGGGATAGTGGCTTTCACGGTAGCGATGGTTTGAGCGTCTAACATAGCAGCTTCCTTCAGATGTTACTTTAATGATGTATTTTAAATGCATCTTATAAAAAATACCCCTGTGTTGTAAATGGTTCTTTGCATCGTGAAAAATATGCATCACAAACCTGAAAAGAAATCCGTTGAAAAGGGCGAGTGCTTTATTCCTCAAACCCTTGCGTGGCGCGTAGGTAAACGTTTGCGTAAAATCGTTTGTCAAGACCTGTTATCGCAGAACTAATCAGTTATACTGTTGCGCGTTGTCCAACAGGACTGCCTTTTCAGGGCAAAATTTTATTGTTAGCTGAGTCAGGAGATGCGGATGTTAAAGCGTGAAATGAACATTGCCGATTATGATGCCGAACTGTGGCAGGCTATGGAGCAGGAAAAAGTACGTCAGGAAGAGCACATTGAACTGATCGCCTCCGAGAACTACACCAGCCCGCGCGTGATGCAGGCGCAGGGTTCTCAGCTGACCAACAAATATGCTGAAGGTTATCCGGGCAAGCGCTACTACGGCGGTTGCGAATACGTTGATATCGTTGAACAGTTGGCGATTGACCGCGCGAAAGAACTGTTTGGCGCTGACTACGCTAACGTGCAGCCGCACTCTGGCTCTCAGGCTAACTTTGCGGTCTACACCGCGCTGCTGCAGCCGGGCGATACCGTTCTGGGTATGAACCTGGCGCAGGGCGGCCACCTGACGCACGGCTCCCCGGTCAACTTCTCCGGCAAACTGTATAACATCATCCCTTACGGTATTGATGAGTCAGGTAAAATTGACTACGAAGATATGGCGAAGCAGGCCAAAGAGCACAAGCCGAAGATGATCATCGGTGGTTTCTCTGCTTACTCCGGTATCGTTGACTGGGCAAAAATGCGTGAAATCGCAGACAGCATCGGTGCGTATCTGTTCGTTGATATGGCGCACGTTGCGGGCCTGATTGCCGCAGGCGTTTACCCGAACCCGGTTCCACACGCTCACGTTGTGACCACCACCACCCACAAAACCCTGGCGGGTCCACGCGGTGGCCTGATCCTGGCGAAAGGCGGTGACGAAGAGCTGTACAAAAAACTGAACTCCGCCGTGTTCCCAAGCGCGCAGGGCGGCCCGCTGATGCACGTTATCGCGGCAAAAGCTGTGGCGCTGAAAGAAGCGATGGAGCCAGAGTTCAAGGTTTACCAGCAGCAGGTTGCCAAAAACGCCAAAGCGATGGTGGACGTGTTCCTGAACCGTGGCTACAAAGTGGTGTCTGGCGGTACTGAAAACCACCTGTTCCTGCTGGATCTGGTTGATAAAAACCTGACCGGTAAAGAAGCTGACGCTGCCCTGGGCCGCGCCAACATCACCGTGAACAAAAACAGCGTGCCAAACGATCCGAAGAGCCCGTTCGTGACCTCCGGTATCCGTATCGGTTCTCCGGCTGTGACTCGCCGCGGCTTCAAAGAAGCGGAAGTGAAAGAGCTGGCAGGCTGGATGTGTGACGTTCTGGACAACATCAATGACGAAGCGGTTATTGAGCAGGTCAAAGGTAAAGTGCTGGATATCTGCGCACGCTTCCCGGTATACGCTTAATTCCTCTGCTTTGCAGGAATAAAAAAGGCCGCGCTTGCGGCCTTTTTTATGGGCTAACGTCGGTCAAGCGATAGTGCCCCCGGCCCGACAATTGCCAGCAATAGAAATGCACCGGCAATACTGACATTTTTATAGAAGTTAATCATATTCGGCACGACTGCATCACCGGTCATATCCCAGTAATGGTGCCCTATCACTGCGGTTCCCAGAGTATAAAAAATGAAGAGCACGGCAAGAGGGCGGGTGAAAAAGCCGAGGATGATCAGAATCGCGGCGGGCACCTCCATCACCACTGCAATAATGGCGGCCAGCGTGGGCACAGGAGCGCCAAGCGACGCCATGTACTGTACGGTGCCGCTAAAGCCCGTCAGTTTCGGATAACCAAAAATAATAAACAGGACCACGATGGCGATGCGGGCAATTAACAACAGGAAGGAGCGTGAGGAGCCGAAATCGAAATAACGTAAGCTGTTCATGGCAAACGACCTCTTCAGGCGATGTCTTTTAAACGTAATACAATTTCGCCGCTCTCGCCATACGCCGACCGGCTGTCCATGATGTTAATTTATCGTTAATTTATAGCGCGCTAACGACTTGCTAAAGTGCAGGATTAACGCCAGACTATCGCCTCCATATCGGGAGGGATTCATGGTCTTGCATTCCACGCGCTGGCTGGCGCTCAGCTATTTCACCTACTTTTTTAGCTACGGTATTTTTCTGCCTTTCTGGAGCGTCTGGCTCAAAGGGGTTGGCCTGACGCCGGAAACCATCGGCGTGCTGCTGGGCGCAGGACTTGTGGCGCGCTTCCTGGGCAGCCTGCTCATCGCACCACGCGTCAGCGATCCTTCCTTATTGATTAAAGCCGTGCGTATTCTGGCGCTACTGACCCTGGTCTTTGTCGCCTGCTTCTGGGTGAGCCATCAGTTTGCCTGGCTGATGGTCGTCATGGTCGGCTTCAACCTGTTCTTCTCGCCGCTGGTTCCGTTGACGGACGCACTGGCGAACACGTGGCAAAAACAGATTACGATGGATTATGGCCGCGTGCGCCTGTGGGGATCGATTGCCTTTGTCATCGGTTCTGCGCTGGTGGGGAAACTGGTCAGTCTCTACGATTATCATGCCATCCTTGCGCTACTGAGTATCGGGATTGCTTCCATGCTGCTGGGGATGTTGCTACGACCATCGGTGATGCCGCAGGGCGAAAGCCGCCATCACGAAAGCGCAGGCTGGCCAGCATGGCGTTCTCTGGTGGCGCAAAGCTGGCGTTTTCTGGCGTGCGTCTGCCTGCTGCAGGGAGCACATGCGGCGTATTATGGTTTTAGCGCGATTTACTGGCAGGGGGCGGGATACTCCGCGTCTGCAGTCGGTTACCTGTGGTCGCTTGGCGTGGTCGCTGAGGTCATCATCTTCGCGCTGAGCAAAAAGCTGTTCCGCCGCTTTGGTGCGCGCGATTTGTTACTGCTTTCCGCCGTGTGTGGCGTGGTGCGCTGGGGCATTATGGGCTGGACCACTGAACTCCCGTGGCTGATCGTGGCGCAAATCCTCCACTGCGGCACCTTCACCGTGTGTCACCTGGCGGCGATGCGTTATATCTCGGCGCGTGAAGGGGGAGAGGTGATCCGCCTGCAGGCGGTTTATTCCGCCGTCGCGATGGGTGGCAGTATTGCGGTGATGACGGTTTTTGCGGGCTTCCTCTACCAGCACCTGGGCCACGGTGTGTTCTGGGTAATGGCACTGGTTGCGCTTCCGGCAATGATCGTTCGCCCTAAAGTAGCCGCCCGCGCGTAACTACGTTTCCAGCATCGCGCGGATATGTTCCTGCTGCTGCGCATTCAGCGTCTCAACGGCGTGAATGAGCGGCGGCGAGAACAGGGGCAAAATGGTGGCGTATGGCGTAATGACCAGCGCAGCCTCGCGCGGAGCCCCTTCTTTCTGGAAGGTCTCCAGCGTCAGATAGCGGATGTTGAGCGGCAGTAGCGTCAGTTCCCGTAGCTGCTGCTCAATCAACGCTTCACACGCTTTGTCTTCTCCCGTCAGTAACACCACCTGCTTTTCATGCAGGTCGGTTTCCTGCATTAGCCAGGCACCAAAAATCACGGCCACCAGGCTCATCTCTTCGTCAGAGAAACGCAGCCCAAACTCCGCTTCCAGTTCAAATAGCGCCTCTTTCGAGGTGCGCAACAGTCGCGGATAGAGGCGATGGATCTCTTCCGGCAGGCTGTTGTCGATGCCGATGTCAAACAGCGAGCGGTCCAGCGCCTGGGCGAGATGGATATATAGCTGATCGGTCAGCCCTTGCTCATCGCTAAAGTTCATCCCCGTTTGCGCCCGAAAGCGGGCAACCATGCGCACAATGGCCCGGCGCAAGCGCTGATCCTGCTGGTGTTTATCCAGCACAGGGTCGGGCGTGCGCAGCATCATAAACAGGATGGCCAGAAACAGTTGTTCATCGGCGTGGGGAGCCTGCGGGACGCGCCGCTTCCAGTGGCGCACGATTTCCTGTGCCGTAAAATATTCGCCCCTCGACTGCGCCCAGTTGCGCTGAACGTGGGTAAATTGCGGCGTATTGCCCTGATGGTGTTGGAGCAGACAATATTGCAGATACAGCTGTAAGAACAGGATGTCGCGACACTCAAACTGGCGCTGAAGTTTGCGCGAGCAGAAGTTGATCAACGCCCTCAGGTTGGTATCGTCATAAAGCGTGCGCGCAATACCGTACCGTTTAAGCGCGGTTTTTAACGCGGGGGTAAACTGATGCGAAACAAACTGCGGGCACAGCCGGAGCGCTCTGCGCAGCCAGTGCAGCAGGCATAAGCGCTGATTGAGGGCCGAGCCTTCAATTCGGTAGCAACCGTCGGGGTGCGTAACGATGTCGAGCCGGTGATAGCGCTGGATTTCATCGCGCGTCTCGGCTATATCTTGCCGTGCCATGGCGTCGTCCACGCCATTGGCAGCGATAATGCTCTGTGCGGTGACGGCAGCTTCGGGCAGGTAAAGCATCAAAAGCACCTGGCAGCGGCGCTGCGAACTGGAAAGCACAGATGGAATTTCAAGCGTCGTCATCATCTGTCGGGTATCCAGTGTGAATGTTTGATAAGAATAGCTAAAGGATGGATGCTGAAAAGCGCACCGGCAGGCCTTTCAATCAGGATTGCTGGCGAACATCACAGAATTTTTGACGTGAGGAATTGATGCAAATAGTTAAACACAGCGCGATGGCGTTATTTTTGGCGGTTTTCACCTTCACTGCCAGCGCACATCCTCACAGTTTTATCAGCCTGAAAACCGAGCTGGTAACGGACGGGACGCAGCTTAGCGGGCTGAAAATGCGCTGGACGATGGATGAAATCACCTCTGCAGACCTGCTCTATGACGCGGGAAACGCGAAGCCCGGCGACGAGATCTGGAAAAAGCTGGCAGCAGAAGTGATGGCGAACGTGCTGGGCCAGCACTACTTCACCGAGTTCTGGCATAACGGGCAAAAAGTGAAGTTCCTCAATCGCCCCACAGAATACGGCATGTCCCGCGATGGTCATCAGGCGGTGCTGACGTTTATCCTGCCGCTGGCACATCCTCAACCGCTGGCGGGGCAGACATATACGTTTTCCACGTTTGATCCGACGTATTATGTCGATATGAGTTACGCCGGGGACAGCGACGTCACGCTGCCGACAGCTCTGCAAAAAACCTGCAAGATTGCCATACACACGCCGAAACCCAGCGAAGAGATGCTGAACTTTGCGGTCTCTCTCGATAAAGCAGATGCGCCGCCAGAGGATATGGAATTGGGTAAACAGTTTGCACAACAGGTGACGTTGCAATGTCAGTGATCTCCTCGCCGGTCCGAAAATCACGCCGCTGGCTTCACCTCTGGCCGCTGGCGCTCTTTTTACTGTTAGCCGTTTGCGGCTCGCTGTGGCTGTGGTACGCCTGGCCGCAGGTGATGATGAAAAGCATCATCTGGCAGCGGGAAGTCAACCAGCAGATGAGCGGGTTGCTGAAGGCGGTGGCGGATAACCCGACCAGAGCGGGCGGCTCCCTGCTGGCGTTTAGCTTTTTCTATGGCGTGTTACATGCGCTAGGGCCGGGGCACGGCAAGATTGTGATCACCACCTGGCTGGCGACGCATCCTTCAAAACTGAAATCAAGCATTGGCCTGACGCTGGCTTCCTCTTTGCTTCAGGGGGGCGTAGCGATTGCGCTGGTGGTGATTGTGCTTTCACTTCTGCAGCTCCCGGCACGTCAACTGCATATGAGCAGCTTCTGGCTGGAGAAGGGGAGTTACGCGCTGGTCGGCGTGCTGGGGCTAATCCTCTGCTGGCGGGCGTTGAAAAAACTGCGCGTGCTGCTGCAAAAACCGAAATTCAAAACCTTTACGCCGCATCATATTCACGATGAAAACTGCGGCTGCGGGCACCAGCATCTGCCGACGCAGGAACAGTTGCAGAACGGCGACGACTGGCGGGCGCGGTTGATGATCGTTCTCTCGATGGGCATGCGACCGTGCTCGGGGGCGATCATGGTACTGCTGTTCAGTAAGGTGATTGGCGTGTTCGGCTGGGGAATGCTCTCGGCGCTGGCGATGGCGGCGGGCACGTCATTAACGATTTCTTCGCTGGCGTTACTGGTACACAGCTTCCGTCAACTGGCGGTAAAATTCAGTGGCAATAGAACGCCGGTGCTGTGGCGACAGGTCGGGTGGACCACGCTTGCGCTGGCAGGTGGGGTGATTTTGCTTGTGGCTGCAGTAACGATGTGGATGAGTGCGGTGCCGTTGGGGAGGGGATTGCGGCCTTTTTAATCGGGTGCGGTCTGATGCCCGCACCCTAACCCTCTCCCTGGGGGAGAGGGGATTACCGGGATTAACGCTTCAGCGCATCGCTCAGTTCGTCACGCATGTTTGCCAGCATGGCTTTCACAACGCGTGGGTTACCTGCCACGATGTTGCCGGTGGTCATGTAGTTGTGGCCGCCGGTGAAGTCGCAAACAATCGCGCCCGCTTCACGTGCGATCAGCTCGCCCGCCGCGAAGTCCCACGGCTTCAGAGACAGCTCGAAGTAACCGTCAACGCGGCCGGTCGCAACGTAGGCCAGATCCAGTGCAGCAGAGCCGGTGCGACGGAAGTCCGCGCATTCGGTGAACAGTTTGCCCAGGATATTCATATAGGTGGTTGCGTGCTGCTTCGCCTTGAACGGGAAGCCGGTCGCCAGGATGGTGCCATCCAGATCGCGTGCATTGCTGCAGCGCAGACGGTAGCCGTTCAGCTGTGCGCCCTGACCGCGGGTAGCGGTGAACAGTTCGTTACGCATTGGATCGTAAACCACGGCGACTTCAGTACGGCCTTTAATGCGTACTGCGATAGACACAGAGAAGTGTGGCAGGCGTTTGACGAAGTTGGTGGTGCCATCCAGTGGATCGATAACCCATTGAACATCCTGATCGGTACCTTCATGTTCACCGCTTTCTTCGGTGATGATGGTGTGCTGCGGGTAAGATTTGCGGATCGTTTCGATAATAATCGCTTCTGCGGCTTTATCGACGTTAGTCACGAAATCATTGCTGCCTTTCTGGCTGGTTTCTACGGAGTCTGGGGTTTCGTAGTGTTTGGCAATTACATTACCCGCCTTGCGCGCTGCGCGCACGGCGATGGTCAGCATCGGATGCATCGGTCTCTCTCACTGGATGTTAAAGAACAGGAAAATCGGCGCAGAGTATAGCAGCGGGATCGGAATATGTCTCTCGTTTATGATAATATGCCCGAATATTCTTCAGACACTGAATTCAGACACCTAAAAACTATGCTGCAAAACATTCGAATCGTGCTGGTCGAAACATCGCACACCGGCAATATGGGCTCTGTTGCCCGCGCTATGAAAACCATGGGCTTAACGAACCTGTGGTTGGTTAACCCACTGGTGAAACCAGACTCGCAGGCTATCGCTCTGGCGGCCGGTGCCAGCGACGTGATCGGCAACGCGCAGATCGTTGATACGCTGGACGAAGCCCTCGCCGGTTGCAGCCTGGTCGTCGGCACCAGCGCGCGCTCCCGCACGCTGCCGTGGCCGATGCTGGACCCACGCGAATGCGGCCTGAAAAGTGTTTCGGAAGCTGAGCAGGCACCCGTGGCGCTGGTGTTTGGCCGCGAGCGCGTTGGTTTGACTAACGATGAACTGCAGAAGTGTCACTACCACGTTGCGATTGCGGCAAACCCGGAGTACAGCTCGCTGAACCTGGCGATGGCAGTGCAGGTTATCGCCTACGAAGTGCGTATGGCCTGGCTGGCGACGCAGGAGCAACCGGTCGAACCGAAAGAAGAGACGGCCTACCCGCTGGTGGATGACCTTGAGCGCTTCTACGGCCACCTGGAGCAGACGCTGCTCTCAACCGGCTTTATTCGCGAAGGCCACCCAGGTCAGGTGATGAACAAGCTGCGCCGTATGTTCACCCGCGCGCGCCCTGAAAGCCAGGAACTCAACATCCTGCGCGGGATTCTGGCGTCGATTGAGCTGAAGAATAAGGAATAGTGTCGTCTGTTCGCCGGGTGGCGCTTCGCTTACCCGGCCTACGACGCATTCTCCCTCTCCCTGTGGGAGAGGGGCGGGGTGAGGGCATCAGACCGCACCTATATTATGAAGGCACAGAAGGTTAAATACCTGACTAAAACAGTCAAGTAAATAGTTGACCAATTTAGTCAGGAATGTCAGACTTGGCCCTGCTATGCAATACCCCCATTTTACAATAAAAAACCCCGGGCAGGGGCGAGTTTGAGGTTAAGTAAGACATGAGACTGACATCTAAAGGGCGTTATGCCGTGACCGCGATGCTGGACGTTGCGCTCAACTCCGAAGCGGGCCCGGTTCCGTTGGCTGATATTTCTGAACGACAAGGGATCTCCCTCTCTTATCTGGAACAGCTGTTCTCCAGACTGCGTAAAAATGGACTGGTTTCCAGCGTTCGCGGCCCAGGCGGCGGTTACCTGCTGGGTAAAGACGCCAGCAATATTGCGGTTGGCGAAGTGATTAGCGCGGTTGACGAATCCGTTGACGCGACCCGTTGCCAGGGTAAAGGCGGCTGCCAGGGCGGCGACAAGTGCCTGACCCACGCGCTGTGGCGCGATCTGAGCGACCGTCTGACCGGCTTCCTGAACAACATCACCCTCGGTGAGCTGGTGAATAACCAGGAAGTGCTGGATGTGTCTGGTCGTCAGCACAGCCATGAATCACAACGCAGCACCCGCGCGCAAGACGCAATCGACGTTAAATTACGCGCGTAATAAAAAGATAAGTATTTCAGAATCAGGCCGGGGCGTTCACTCGCCCCGTGTACTCGGTCGTACATCCAGCCGGTTGCCTGATTCCTTGCATTGAAGCGATGTACGGAGTTTAAAGAGCAATGAAATTACCGATTTATCTCGATTACTCCGCAACCACGCCGGTGGACCCGCGTGTTGCCGAGAAAATGATGCAGTGTCTGACCCTGGACGGAAACTTTGGTAACCCAGCGTCTCGTTCACACCGTTTTGGCTGGCATGCTGAAGAGGCGGTTGATATCGCCCGTAATCAGATTGCTGACCTGGTCGGTGCCGACCCGCGTGAGATTGTTTTCACCTCCGGCGCGACCGAATCCGACAACCTGGCGATCAAAGGTGCAGCTAACTTTTATCAGAAAAAAGGCAAGCACATCATCACCAGCAAAACCGAACACAAAGCCGTGCTGGATACCTGCCGTCAGCTGGAGCGTGAAGGGTTCGAAGTGACTTACCTCGCGCCACAGAGCAACGGGATCATCGACCTCAAAGAGCTCGAAGCAGCGATGCGTGATGACACCATTCTGGTTTCCATCATGCACGTCAACAACGAAATCGGCGTCGTGCAGGACATCGCGACCATCGGCGAAATGTGCCGTGCGCGCGGTATCATTTACCACGTGGATGCGACCCAGAGCGTGGGCAAACTGCCCATCGACCTGAGCCAGCTGAAAGTGGATCTGATGTCCTTCTCCGGCCACAAAATCTATGGCCCGAAAGGGATCGGCGCACTGTACGTTCGTCGTAAGCCACGTATCCGCATCGAAGCACAGATGCACGGCGGCGGTCACGAGCGCGGCATGCGTTCTGGTACGCTGCCTGTTCACCAGATCGTGGGTATGGGCGAAGCGTACCGCATCGCGAAAGAAGAGATGGAAACCGAGATGGCGCGCCTGCGCACGCTGCGTAACCGTCTCTGGGACGGCGTGAAAGATATGGAAGAAGTGTATCTGAACGGCGATCTCGAGCAGGGCGCACCGAACATCCTCAACGTCAGCTTCAACTATGTTGAAGGCGAATCGCTGATCATGGCGCTGAAAGACCTGGCCGTTTCTTCCGGTTCTGCCTGTACGTCTGCAAGCCTTGAGCCATCCTACGTGCTGCGCGCGCTGGGCATGACTGACGAGCTGGCACACAGCTCTATCCGTTTCTCTTTAGGTCGTTTCACTACCGAAGAAGAGATTGACTACACCATCAAGCTGGTCCGTAACTCCATCGGCCGTCTGCGCGACCTTTCTCCACTGTGGGAAATGTTCAAGCAGGGCGTGGATCTGAACAGCATTGAATGGTCACATCACTAATCGGTACATAAGGAGAATTCAATCATGGCATACAGCGAAAAAGTTATCGATCATTACGAGAACCCGCGCAACGTTGGCTCTTTTGACAACAGCGATGAATCTGTCGGTAGCGGCATGGTCGGTGCACCGGCATGTGGCGACGTGATGAAGTTGCAGATTAAAGTCAACAATGAAGGTATCATTGAAGACGCGCGCTTCAAGACCTACGGCTGCGGTTCTGCTATCGCGTCCAGCTCCCTGGTCACCGAATGGGTGAAGGGCAAGTCTCTGGACGAAGCACAGGCAATCAAGAACACGGATATTGCTGAAGAACTCGAACTGCCGCCGGTGAAAATTCACTGCTCTATTCTGGCAGAAGACGCGATCAAAGCCGCCATTGCGGATTATAAAAGCAAACGTGAAGCAAAATAATTGAGGTTTGAGTATGTCGATTACCCTTAGCGACAGCGCTGCCGCGCGAGTAAGCTCTTTTCTGGCGAACCGTGGTAAAGGCTTTGGCCTGCGACTGGGCGTACGCACCTCCGGCTGTTCTGGTATGGCTTACGTACTGGAGTTTGTTGATGAACCGGCGTCCGACGACACCGTGTTTGAAGACAAGGGCGTGAAGGTGGTGGTCGATGGCAAAAGCCTGCAATTCCTCAACGGCACTCAGCTGGACTTCGTCAAAGAAGGCCTGAACGAAGGGTTCAAATTCACGAACCCGAACGTCAAAGACGAGTGTGGTTGCGGCGAAAGTTTCCACGTTTAACCACGCGTTATCCGAAACCCCACCGTGGCTTTGCTACGCGTGGGGTTTGTTCTGACAGGCTACCCCTGAGATTGTTATGGATTACTTCACTCTCTTCGGACTACCCGCTCAATACCCGATTGACCTCCAGTCGCTGACGATCCGTTTTCAGGATTTGCAACGTCAGTACCATCCGGACAAATTTGCCAGCGGCACACAGGCTGAACAACTGGCGGCGGTTTCGCAATCCGCGACCATCAACCAGGCCTGGCAGACGTTGCGCCATCCGCTGGCGCGTGCAGAATATCTGCTCTCGCTTCACGGCTTTGACCTGGCAAGCGAACAGCACACCGTCCGTGACACCGCGTTTCTGATGGAACAGCTGGAGCTGCGTGAAGAGCTGGATGAGATTGAACAGGCCAAAGACGAAGCGCGTCTGGAAGGCTTTATCAGGCGCGTGAAGGGTATGTTCGATACCCGCCATCAGCAGATGGTGGAGCAACTGAACAACGAGACCTGGGACGTGGCGGCAGACACTGTGCGCAAACTCCGTTTTCTCGATAAACTGCGAAGCAGTGCTGAACAACTCGAAGAAAAGCTGCTCGATTTTTAATTTCGGAAGCAATTATGGCCTTATTACAAATTAGTGAGCCTGGCTTAAGTGCCGCACCGCACCAGCGTCGTCTGGCGGTGGGTATTGATCTCGGCACCACCAATTCCCTCGTGGCGACCGTGCGTAGCGGCCAGGCGGAAACGCTGGCCGACGAGCAGGGCCGCCATCTGCTGCCTTCCGTGGTCCACTACACGCAGCAGGGCCACGCGGTCGGCTTTGATGCCCGCACCAACGCCGCGCGCGATCCGGCCAACACCATCAGCTCTGTTAAGCGCATGATGGGCCGCTCGCTGGCCGACATTCAGACCCGCTACCCGCATCTGCCGTATCAGCTCCAGGCCAGTGAAAACGGCCTGCCGATGATCGCAACGGCGGCTGGTCTGCTGAACCCGATTCGCGTTTCCGCTGACATCCTTAAAGCGCTGGCGGCGCGTGCGACGGCGACGCTCGGCGGCGATCTGGACGGCGTGGTGATCACCGTTCCGGCCTATTTTGACGATGCACAACGTCAGGGCACCAAAGATGCCGCGCGTCTGGCGGGCCTGCACGTGCTGCGCCTGCTGAACGAACCCACTGCTGCAGCGATTGCCTACGGCCTGGACTCCGGTCAGGAAGGGGTGATTGCGGTATACGATCTTGGCGGCGGCACCTTTGATATCTCGATCCTGCGCCTGAGCCGCGGGGTGTTTGAAGTGCTGGCGACCGGTGGAGATTCCGCGCTCGGCGGCGATGATTTCGACCATCTGCTGGCGGATTACATCCGCGAGCAGGCGGGGATTGCCGATCGCAGCGATGCGCGCGTACAGCGTGAACTGCTGGATGCGGCCATCGAGGCCAAAATCGCGTTGAGTGATGCCCAGTCTGTGACGGTAAACGTCGCAGGCTGGCAGGGTGATATCACCCGCGACCAGTTCAACGACTTGATTGCCTCCCTGGTAAAACGCACGCTGCTGGCCTGTCGTCGCGCATTAAAAGATGCGGGCGTCGAAGCTGACGAAGTGCTGGAAGTGGTCATGGTCGGCGGCTCAACGCGCGTACCGCTGGTGCGTGAACGTGTAGGTGAATTCTTTGGCCGCACGCCACTGACCTCCATTGACCCGGACAAAGTCGTTGCCGTGGGCGCGGCAATCCAGGCCGATATTCTGGTTGGCAACAAGCCGGACAGTGAAATGCTGCTGCTGGACGTTATTCCACTGTCTCTGGGGTTAGAAACCATGGGCGGCCTGGTGGAGAAAGTGATCCCACGTAACACCACCATTCCGGTGGCGCGTGCGCAGGAGTTCACCACCTTTAAAGACGGCCAGACGGCGATGTCCATCCATGTGATGCAGGGCGAACGCGAACTGGTGCAGGACTGCCGTTCTCTGGCGCGCTTTGCGCTGCGCGGTATTCCGGCACTGCCTGCGGGCGGGGCGCATATTCGCGTCACTTTCCAGGTGGATGCGGACGGCCTGTTGAGCGTCACGGCGATGGAAAAATCGACCGGCGTGGAATCGTCCATCCAGGTGAAGCCGTCCTACGGTCTGACCGATGGCGAAATCGCCTCCATGATTCAGGATTCAATGAGCTACGCCGAGCAGGATGTGAAGGCGCGTATGCTGGCGGAACAGAAAGTTGAAGCCGCACGCGTACTGGAGAGTCTGAACGGCGCGCTCGCTGCCGATGCCGCGCTGTTAAGCGCCGCTGAGCGCCAGGTGATTGACGACGCCGCCGCGCACTTAAGCGCAGTCGCAGAAGGCAATGACGCTGACGCGATAGAAGAAGCCATTAAAAACGTTGATAAACAAACCCAGGACTTTGCTGCTCGCCGCATGGACAAATCTGTCCGCGTCGCGCTGAAAGGCCAGTCCGTGGACGAGGTTTAATATGCCAAAGATTGTTATTTTGCCTCATGCGGACCTCTGTCCGGATGGCGCTGTTCTGGAAGCAAAGACCGGTGAAACCATTCTCGATGTTGCCCTGCGCAACGGTATCGAGGTGGAACATGCCTGTGAGAAATCCTGTGCCTGCACCACCTGCCACTGCGTGGTGCGTGAAGGTTTTGACTCTCTCGCGGAGAGCACCGAAGACGAAGACGACATGCTGGATAAAGCATGGGGTCTGGAGCCAGACAGCCGCTTAAGCTGCCAGGCGCTGGTGACCGATGAAGATCTGGTCGTGGAATTCCCACGCTACACCATCAACCACGCACGCGAGCACTAATATGGGACTGAAGTGGACAAACAGCCGTGAAATCGGCGAAGCGCTCTACGACGCGAACCCGGATCTCGATCCGAAGACCGTACGATTCACCGACATGCATCAGTGGATCTGCGATTTAGAGGATTTCGACGACGATCCAAACGCATCCAATGAAAAAATTCTGGAGGCGATTCTGTTAGTCTGGTTAGATGAAGCAGAGTAAATCACTTAACGGGCTGCCTTCAGGCGGCCCGTTTGCTAATAAGGATAAATAAAATGACCGAAGCGATGAAGATTACGCTCTCCACCCAGCCTGCTGACGCACGCTGGGGCGAAAAAGCCACGTACAGCATCAACAACGACGGTATTACCCTGCACCTGACGGGCAAAGATGATACCGGCCTGATTCAGCGCGCCGCACGCAAAATTGACGGTCTGGGCATTAAACATGTGTCTCTGGACGGCGAAGGCTGGGACACTGACCGTAGCTGGGCATTCTGGGCGGGTTACAAAGGACCAAAAGGCACCCGCAAAATTGAGTGGGCGAGCCTCGATGAAGCCGGTCAGAAAGAGCTGGAAAGCCGCCTGAAAATCATCGACTGGGTGCGCGACACCATCAACGCCCCGGCGGAAGAGTTAGGCCCGGAGCAGCTTGCGCAGCGTGCCGTTGACCTGCTGTGCGGCGTGGCGGGCGACAAGATGTCCTACCGCATCACCAAAGGTGAAGATCTGCGCGAGCAGAACTATATGGGCATCCACACCGTGGGCCGTGGTTCTGAGCGTCCTCCGGTGCTGCTGGCGCTGGATTACAACCCAACCGGCGATAAAGAAGCACCGGTCTTTGCCTGCCTGGTCGGGAAAGGCATTACCTTTGATACCGGCGGCTACAGTCTGAAGCAGAGCGCGTTCATGGACTCCATGAAGTCCGACATGGGCGGCGCGGCGACCGTTACCGGCGCGCTGGCGTTCGCTATCACTCGCGGTCTGAACAAGCGCGTGAAGCTCTACCTGTGCTGCGCGGACAACATGGTGAGCGGTAATGCCTTCAAGCTGGGCGACATCATCCGCTATCGCAACGGTAAAAACGTTGAGGTGATGAACACCGACGCCGAAGGCCGCCTGGTGCTGGCCGATGGCCTGATCGATGCCTCTGCGCAGAAGCCAGAGCTGATTATCGACATGGCGACCCTGACCGGTGCGGCGAAAACCGCCCTGGGCAACGACTACCACGCCCTGTTCAGCTTCGACGACAAGCTGGCCGCTCGCCTGCTGGCAAGCGCGGCTGCGGAAAACGAGCCGTTCTGGCGTCTGCCGCTGGCCGAGTTCCACCGTAGCCAGCTGCCGTCTAACTTCGCCGAACTGAACAACACCGCCAGCGCAGCGTACCCGGCGGGGGCAAGCACAGCGGCAGGCTTCCTGTCTCACTTCGTTGAAAATTATCACGAAGGCTGGCTGCACATTGACTGCTCCGCGACGTACCGTAAAGCGGCAGTTGAGCAGTGGTCAGCGGGCGCGACTGGCCTGGGCGTGCGTACCGTGGCGAACCTGCTGACGGCTGAGTAATCTTTTTGCCCTCACCCTAACCCTCTCCCAGGGGGAGAGGGGATGGTTTGCTCCCTCTCCCTTGAGGGAGAGGGCCGGGGTGAGGGGGAAATGCATCATCTGGAATTGTTATGTCTGAAACCAAAAACGAATTAGAAACCCTGCTGGAGCAGGCGGCGACTGAGCCCGCCCACCGTCCGGCGTTTTTCCGCACGCTGCTGGAATCCACCGTCTGGGTGCCGGGAACCGCTGCGGAAGGCGAACAGGTTGTGGAAGACAGCGCGCTGGATCTGCTGCACTGGGAGAAAGACGATGGCACCTCGGTGATCCCGTTCTTTACCTCTCTGGAAGCATTGCAGCAAGCAGTTGAAGATGAGCAGGCGTTTGTGGTGATGCCGGTGCGTACCCTGTTTGAAATGACGCTGGGCGAAACGCTGTTCCTCAATGCCAAACTGCCGACCGGAAAAGAGTTCACCCCGCGTGAAATCAGCCATCTGGTTGGCGAAGAGGGTAACCCGCTCAGCACGCAGGAAGTGCTGGAAGGGGGCGAAACGCTGCTGCTGTCTGAAGTGGCCGAACCGCCTGCGCAGATGATTGACTCGTTGACCACGCTGTTCAAAACCATCAAGCCGGTGAAACGCGCGTTCCTCTGCTCCATCAAAGAGAGCGCCGACGAGCAGCCAGTGCTGCTGATTGGTATTGAGGCTGACGGTGATATTGACGAGATCATTCAGGCAACGGGAAGCGTAGCTACCGACACGCTGCCGGGCGATGAACCGATTGATATTTGTGAGGTGAAAAAAGGCGAGAAAGGCATCAGCCACTTTATTACCGAGCACATCACGCCATTTTATGAGCGTCGCTGGGGCGGGTTCCTGCGCGATCTCAAGACCAACCGCATCATCTGATTACAGCGGGGTGGTTTCACCCCGTTGCTTCCAGCAGCAGTAAATCCATTAAAAGTACCAGGTTCGACTCAAACGACGTTACGCCTGCCGCTTCGGCGGCGTAGTGCACCGCTTCGTCATACAACGCGAAATGCAGATCCGCCATCCCCGCCAGCGTATTCGCAGAGGCGCGGGTAAAAGCGACGACCTTCATGCCGACATTTTTGGCGATCCGCGCTTTATCGAGCACCTGCTCCGTTTCACCGCTGCGGGAGACGGCAATAAATACCTGATAGCGTGCGGCGTTACTGAGGAAAATGTTCCGGCTGTCACCTGGCCCGGAGATAAATGCCGTTTTGCCCAGCACCTGCAATTTCTTGGTCAGGTACTCGGCGAAGAGATAAGAAAACCCCGCACCGTAGAGAAAGAAACTCTCTTTCTGGCGGAGCAGATCGGCAAACTGCTGACGCTTGTCTTGTGTCACCCACTGAAAAGTTTGCTGATAATTGGCGATAAACTGGCTGAACAGCGCGGGCAGTTCCGGGAGGGATTGCCCCTGGACGGCAATGTGTGGCGTGTCTGAAAGTAACTGCTTGCAGTGCCAGATAAACTCGCTAAAGCCGCTAAAACCCAGTTTCTGACATAAGCGCATGATGGTGGCGGTCGAGACAAATGTCACCTGCGCCAGTTCGCGCACCGTGATGTTGCCCACCAGTAGCGGATGCTCCGTGAGGTGGGCGAGCACACGATACTCTGCGCGGGTCAGTGACGTCCCGCGCGTTAGCAACGTTGTCAGGCGGTTATCCATTATTTTGCGGGTTCAACCGGCAGGTCGTCGCGCGCACCCCATTCACTCCATGCGCCGTCATACAGCGACACATCGTTTGCTCCCAGCGTTGCGAGAGCCAGAATGACCACGCACGCCGTCACGCCGGAGCCGCAGCTGGCAATAATCGGACGATGCAAATCAACGCCCTGACGGACAAATATAGCGCGCAGTTCGTCGGTGGTTTTCAGTTCGCCTTCAAACACCAGATCGCCCCACGGCACGTTCAGTGCGCCCGGAATGTGGCCGCGCTTCAGCCCCGGACGTGGTTCATCCGCTTCAGCATTAAAACGTGGGGCAGGGCGGGCATCGACGATTTGCGCCGTTTTTTCATGGCTGACCACCAGTACGTCAGTCAGGCGTTTTACCACGTTCGCGTCAAATGTCGCATCGAACTCCCCTTCTGGTAGCGTCACGTCACCCTGCTGGAGCGGCAGTTCATCGCGCTTCCAGCCTGCGAGACCGCCCGCCAGAATCGAGACTTTTTCGACGCCGAAGTTTTTCAGCATCCACCACGCGCGCGGTGCGGAAAAGAGGTTACCTTCGTCGTAGATAACCAGATGTTTGTCGCGATTCACGCCAAGTTCACGCATCGCCACGGAGAAGGCTTCCGGGCGTGGCAGCATGTGCGGCAGGGGAGAGGTGTGATCGGAAAGGGCTTCGATATCAAAAAATACCGCGCCGGGCAGATGCCCTGCACGGTATTCGGCGGGAATGTCGCGATGCTCCTGCCCCGGCGGAGCCATTCGCGCGTCAATAATCTGGACTTCCGGGTCGTCACCGTGCTCAATCAGCCAGTCGGCGGCGACAAAATATGAAGTGGACATGGTTGCCTCCATTCTTTTCTGTAAAAAAGGATTGTCGGTGTTTTTTCTGACACCGACAAGCAAACCACGTTCAACTCGCGAGCAAGCCCTTATTTTTTCACCGCTTCGCCGTTTTGCCAGGCTTTTTGCAGCGCAGGCCAGTATTCCCGGTTGGCCTCGATCATCTCATCCAGAATCGCTTTTGCGTGCTCCATGGTCGGCACGGTACGGTTCAGGGTGAATGCCTGCAACGCTTTCTCATAGCTGCCTTCGATGGTCGCCTCTACCAGCAGTTGTTCGGAAGCGAGCTGCTGTTGCAGCAGTGTCTGATGGAACAGCGGCACCTGGCCCACGCGGATGGGTTCCGGCCCTTCGGAAGTGATATAGGCTGGCACTTCCACCACCGCATCGTATGGCAGGTTGGTAATTGCGCCGCGGTTTTCCACCATCACCAGATGGCGGCTCCGCAGGTTAAAGGCCAGCGAACGGGCGACATCGACAATAAACTCACCGTGTACACCCACGTGGAAGGCATCCGGCAAAATCCCGGTACGCTTGTACTCTTCGGCTGCAGCAAACAGTTTTTTCTCACGCCCGTTCATCACTTCGTTGGCACGGGTATAGTCCGGGTTCTGGTGCTCCACAATCTGGTTTGGCATCAGGTAATACTGCAGATACGGGTTCGGCAGATATTCCGGGAAGTTGTCCATGACGGGCTTTATGTTGCGCCAGGTTTTCACCCACGATGGATCGGAGTGCTGCGGGTCAGTTTTCGCCGCATCTTCCGTTAGCAGACCAAACTTCGCGATATGGCGGCGCAGTTCCGGCAGTTTATCTTCGCCGTCCACCAGCACACGGGTAAACCAGCCGAAGTGGTTCAGACCAAAATAGTCCACCTCCAGCTTGTGGCGATCCACGCCCAGAATCGCCCCCATATTGCGCATCGCGGCCACCGGCATATCGCAGATGTTTAGCACACGGGCATTCGGGCGCAGGCGGCGCACGCCTTCCGCGACGATCGCCGCCGGGTTAGAGTAGTTAACGATCCAGGCTTTTTCATGCGCGTAGCGATCCACCCGATCGATAAGTTCCACCATCGGCAGGATCGTCCGCAGACCATACGCCAGCCCGCCGGGTCCGCAGGTTTCCTGGCCGACCACGCCGTGACGCAGCGGGATCTTCTCATCCTGCTCACGCATTTTGTACTGGCCGACGCGCATTTGCGCGAAAACAAAGTGCGCGCCGCTGAAGGCCACCTCCGGGTCGCTTGTCACGGTGAATTTAATGCTCTGGCTGTGGTCGCGAATGACTCTCTCAACCACCGGCGCAATGGTGTTCTGGCGCGCTTCGTCAATATCATACAGGCGAATTTCAGCGAGCGGAAAATCCTGCAGACGCACCATCAGGCTTTTCACAATACCTGGCGTGTAGGTGCTGCCGCCGCCGGCAATAGAGAGAATAAACGGGGGTGTAAACATCTTTAGCTCCTTTCAGAGAAACGTCTCAACGGCTTCTCGCATTTTTTTGACATGCAGCCCGTAGACCACCTGAACGTTGTTACCTTGTTTGATAATCCCCTTCGCGCCGGTCGCCCTGAGGCGTGGCTCGTCGATGATGGCGATGTCCTTCACCGTGACGCGTAAGCGGGTGTAGCAGTTATCCACCACTTCAATATTTTCCCGGCCGCCCAGACCCACCACGATGGACTCGCCCAGCCCGTCGTTATTGCCTTTCGCCTGGTACTCCTGCTTGCTGTAGAGGCGCGTCTCCTGATCTTCATCCTCACGTCCTGGCGTTTTCATGTTGAAGTGCAGGATCAGGAAGCGGAACACCACGAAGTAGAGGGCGAACATGATCAGCCCGACCACGATGTACATCGGCCAGTTGGACTTCTCCGTGCCGAGCGGCAGGTTGTAAAGAATGAAATCAATAATCCCGTTCGCGCCGATAGCGTGAACGCCGAGCAGAGAAAAGAGCATCATGCCGATGCCGGTCAGCACCGCATGCACCACGAACAGCAACGGCGCAACGAACAGGAAGGAGAACTCAATCGGCTCGGTCACGCCCACCAGCAGGGAGGTGAGCGCCGCCGGGATCAGAATCGCTTTCGCAATAGCTTTACGCTCCGGCTTTGCGGTCATGTACATTGCCAGTGCGGCGGCGGGCAGGCCAAACATTTTGCTGATGCCGCGTGCATCCCACACTACGGTGCTGCTGAGCTGCTTCACCTCCGGGCAGGCCATCTCGGCGAAGTAGATATTGCGTGCGCCCTGATAGGTTGCGCCGCACACCTCCTGCGTGCCGCCCAGTTCGGTATAGAGGAACGGTGTATAGACCAGATGGTGCAGGCCGGTCGGCACCAGAATACGTTCAAGGAAACCGTAGATGGCTACGCCGAACGGGCCAGAGCCTTTGATGGCGAGCGCCATCGCGCTAATACCGTGCTGGGCAAATGGCCAAAGTTCGCTCATCAGCACGCCGAGCAGCATGGAGACGGGCAGCATCACGATGGCGACAAAGCAGTGGCCGGAGTAAATCGCCATTGCGCCGTTAAACTGTACGCCGGAGTATTTGTTATACAGGTATCCAGAAAGCGCTCCGGTCAAAATGCCAGCAAAGACACCCATCTCCAGCACCTGAACGCCCAACACCATACTTTGCCCGGCGGCTTTCATCTGATCTGCGGGTGCCAGTGCACCCTGTAACTGCAGCGTGACGTTCATGGCATTGATAAACACCACAAAAGTGACCAGGCCAATCAACGCCGCGTAGCCTTTATCGCGTGCGGCCAGGCCAATAGGAATGCCAACGGCAAACACCAGCGCAAGGTTAACCAGCACCGACACGGCAGATTTGGCGATCAGCTGGCCAATATGCTGAATCAGCGGATGCCCCAAAAACGGCAGATATTCAGCCAGGTTGCCGTTACCCAGCACATTACCAAAGGCGATAAACAGACCGACAATGGGTAAGATAAGTACAGGACCGTAAAGTGATTTTCCGAAATTTTGTAAGGCGTTCACGGCTCGTTTCATGGCTTTCTCTCTTTTTGAACCGCGCACTCTGCGTGCGTCTTAGGCTTAAAACTAGCAGGCAATGAGCCTGTGCATCCATCTATCTTGTTGTTTTAAAAACAAATGACCTGAAAAGTAACATGTAACGTTTAAGGGTGTGATCGGCGTAACAGGGCCGGTGTTCTCCGCGCGCGCAAGTTGCGAGAAGCATTCCAGATTCTAAAATTGGACTTTTTGTATTAATGAAACTTGCGGATAATACTTATCCGGATGACGACCAACAGGCTCCACGGGCCAGGGACAAAGGATGAAACCGTTTCGCTTAGCCGCGATTGCTCTCGCGCTACTTACCACGTTCACGCTTGTCGGCTGTGATAACAGCGATGAAAAACCTCAGGCAGCGGCTCCCGCAGCATCTACCGCCACGACGCCAAAAGCACCGGAAAAACCAGACGCAGAAAAGCTGGCAAAACTGGCCGCACAGAGTCAGGGGAAAGAGCTGACCCTGCTGGATGCCTCCGAAGTCCAGCTTGACGGTGCCGCCACGCTGGTGCTGACCTTCTCTGTTCCATTGAATCCCGATCAGGATTTCGCCAAAACGGTGCATGTGGTTGATAAAAAAAGCGGCAAAGTGGACGGGGCGTGGGAACTTGCACCAAACCTGAAAGAGCTGCGCCTGCGCCACCTGGAGCCAAACCGTAATCTGGTCGTTACCGTTGAACGTAATCTGCAGGCGCTGAACAAAGCGACTTTTGGTATTGATTACGAAAAAGCCCTGACCACAAGAGATGTTGAACCGACCGTGGGTTTCGCCAGCCGTGGCTCGCTGCTGCCGGGTAAAGTCGTTGAAGGTCTGCCGGTGATGGCGCTTAACGTCAATAATGTGGATGTGAACTTCTACCGCGTGAAGCCGGAGTCACTGGCCTCGTTTGTCAGCCAGTGGGAATACCGTAACTCCCTGACCAACTGGGAGTCTGACAATCTGCTGAAGATGGCTGAGCTGGTTTATACCGGTCGTTTTGACCTTAACCCGGCGCGCAACACGCGTGAAAAACTGCTGCTGCCGCTGCGGGATATTAAGCCGCTTCAGCAGTCTGGCGTCTACATTGCGGTGATGAACCAGGCCGGGCACTACAACTACAGCAATGCCGCCACGCTCTTTACCTTAAGTGATATTGGGTTGTCCGCTCACCGTTATCATAATCGTCTGGACATCTTCACCCAGAGCCTGGAAAACGGCGCGGCACAATCTGGTGTGACCGTTACGCTGCTGAACGATAAAGGGCAGACCCTTGCTGAGGCAAACAGCGATGCGGACGGTCATGCAAAACTCGAAACTGATAAAGAGGCGGCGTTGGTTCTGGCGAGCAAGGACGGCCAGACCACGCTGCTCGACCTCAAACTCCCGGCGCTTGACCTGGCGGAGTTTGATATTGCGGGTGCGCCAGGATACAGCAAACAGTTCTTTATGTTTGGCCCGCGCGATCTCTATCGTCCGGGTGAAACGGTGATCCTCAATGGCTTACTGCGCGACAGCGACGGTAAGCCGTTGCCTGCGCAGCCGATAAAACTTGATGTGCTGCGTCCGGACGGGCAGGTGGCACGCACCACCGTTATCCAGCCGGAAAACGGTCTTTATCGCTTTAACTATCCGCTCGACAGCGGGGCGCAGACCGGCATGTGGCATATCCGCGCCAATACGGGCGATAACCTGCAGCGTCTGTGGGACTTCCATGTTGAAGATTTTATGCCGGAGCGGATGGCACTGAACCTGACGGGACAAAAAGCGCCAGTTTCACCGCAGGATGATGTGGACTTTAACGTGGTGGGATATTACCTGTATGGTGCACCCGCTAACGGTAATACGCTGCAAGGCCAGCTTTTCCTGCGGCCGTTACGTGAGGCCGTCGCTGCGTTGCCGGGCTTCCAGTTTGGTGATATCGCCGAGGAGAACCTGAGCCGCAGCCTGGACGAGGTTCAGCTTACGCTGGATGATCAGGGCCGCGGCCAGGTCACAACCGAAAGTCAGTGGAAAGAGGTGCACTCCCCGCTGCAACTGATCCTGCAGGCCAGCCTGCTTGAGTCGGGCGGTCGTCCGGTGACGCGTCGCGCTGAGCAGGCTATCTGGCCCGCAACGACATTGCCAGGCATCCGCCCGCAGTTCGCCAGCAAGGCGGTTTACGACTATCGCACTGATACCACCATCAACCAGCCTATCGTTGATGAAAACGGCAATGCCAGCTTTGACATCGTTTATGCCGATGCCAGTGGGTCTAAAAAAGCCGTTTCCGGGCTACAGGTACGTCTGATCCGCGAGCGTCGTGACTACTACTGGAACTGGTCAGAGAGCGATGGCTGGCAGTCTCAGTTTGATCAAAAAGATCTGGTTGAAGGCGAGCAGGAACTGACCCTCAAGGCCGATGAAACGGGAAAAGTCACCTTCCCGGTGGAGTGGGGCTCTTATCGCCTGGAAGTCAAAGCACCTGACGAAATGGTGAGCAGTGTGCGCTTCTGGGCTGGCTACAGTTGGCAGGATAACAGCGACGGCACGGGCGCGGCGCGTCCTGACCGCGTGACCCTGAAACTGGATAAACCGTCCTACCAGCCAGGCGACACCCTCAAACTGCATATCGCCGCTCCGGCTGCGGGTAAAGGCTACGCGATGATCGAATCCAGCGAGGGGCCGCTGTGGTGGAAAGAGATCGACGTACCGGCAAACGGCCTTGATCTGGATATTCCGGTCGATAAAACCTGGAAACGTCACGACCTCTACCTCAGCACACTGGTGGTGCGTCCTGGCGATAAATCCAAATCCGCTACGCCGAAACGTGCGGTTGGTCTGCTGCATCTGCCGATGGGCGACGAGAATCGCCGCCTGAACATCGCGCTGGAAAACCCGCAGAAGATACGTCCAAACCAGACGCTGTCCGTGAAGGTAAAAGCCAGTGTGAAAGAGGGGGCCGTACCTCAAAAAGTGAATGTGCTCGTTTCAGCGGTAGACAGCGGTGTACTGAATATTACTGATTACGTCACGCCAGATCCGTGGCAGGCGTTCTTCGGCCAGAAGCGCTACGGCGCGGATATCTACGATATCTACGGCCAGGTGATTGAAGGGCAGGGACGTATGGCTGCCCTGCGATTCGGTGGTGACGGTGACGAGCTGAAGCGCGGCGGTAAACCGCTGGTGAACCACGTCACGATCATCGCCCAGCAGGCGCAACCGGTAGCGCTGGATGCCAATGGTGAAGGCACCATTACGCTGCCGATTGGTGATTTCAATGGTGAGCTGCGTCTGATGGCGCAGGCATGGACGGAAGACGATTTCGGCAGCAGTGAGAGCAAGGTGATTGTGGCCGCACCGGTTATCACCGAACTTAACACGCCGCGCTTCCTGGCAAGTGGCGATACTTCACGGCTGACGCTTGATCTGACCAACCTGACCGACCAGCCGCAAACGCTGAACATTGCATTAACGGCGTCCGGTAAGCTGGCACTTGAAGGGGCGCAGCCCCAGCCGGTACAGCTCCCGCCTGGCGCGCGCAGTACGATGTTTATTCCTGTACGTGCGCTGGATGGTTATGGCGACGGGGAACTTACCGCTCAGGTGACGGGCCTTCAACTGCCTGGTGAGACGTTTACACCGCAGCAGAAGAGCTGGAAAATTGGTGTGCGTCCGGCCTTCCCGGCGCAGACGGTGAATACTGGTGCCATGCTGAACCCAGGCGAGTCCTGGATCGCACCAGCACAGCATATCAACGGTTTCTCTTCGGCAACGTTGCAGGGGCAACTGTTGCTCAGCGGCAAACCGCCTCTCAATCTGGCGCGTTATATTCGCGAACTGCAGGCCTATCCTTACGGATGTCTGGAGCAAACCACCAGCGGTCTGTTCCCGTCGCTCTATACCAACGCGGCGCAGCTGGCAGCGCTTGGCATCAAAGGTGATACGGACGATAAACGTCGTGCGGCTATTGATCTCGGTATCTCCCGCCTGCTGCAAATGCAGCGTGACGACGGCGGTTTCGCGCTGTGGGATAAAAACGGCCCGGAAGAATACTGGCTGACAGCCTATGTAACAGATTTCCTCGTTCGAGCAGGAGAGCAAGGCTATAGCGTCCCCACTGATGCGGTAAACAACGCTAACAACCGACTGCTGCGCTATCTGCAGGACCCAGGCATGATGTCCATCCGCTATAGCGACGACACGCAGGCTAGTAAGTTTGCCGTGCAGGCTTATGCTGCGCTGGTGCTGGCGCGTCAGCAAAAAGCACCGCTTGGTGCATTGCGTGAGATCTGGGAGCGCCACGCGCAGGCCGCTTCCGGTCTGCCGCTGATGCAACTGGGTATGGCGCTCAAATTGATGGGTGACGCACCACGCAGCCAGCAAGCGCTGGATCTGGCTCTCAAGACGCCGCGTAACGACAGCAGAAACTGGATGGCGGATTACGGCAGTCAGCTTCGCGACAACGCACTGATGCTTTCCCTTCTGGAAGAGTACAAGCTACTGCCGGATGCGCAGAACACACTGCTAAACGCCTTGTCTGAAGAGGCGTTTAGCCAGCGCTGGCTATCCACGCAGGAGAGCAATGCGCTATTCCTGGCCGGACGTTCGCTGCAAACCCTCTCAGGGGCATGGCAGGCCACAACCTCACTTTCTGATACCACCTTAAGCGGCGATAAGCCGCAGCTACAAAACCTGAACGGCGACCAGCTTGGCGCGCTGCAGGTCACCAACACTGGTGTCGCGCCGCTGTGGGTGCGCCTGGACAGCACCGGTTATCCGGAATATGCACCTCAGCCGTCTTCTAATGTCTTGCAGGTTGAACGTCATATTCTGGCGACAGACGGCAGCACGAAATCCCTCTCTTCTCTCAAGAGCGGCGAACTGGTGCTGGTGTGGCTTGAGGTCAAAGCCAGCCAGAATGTGCCGGATGCGCTGGTGGTTGACCTGCTTCCGGCAGGGCTGGAGCTGGAAAATCAGAACCTGGCGAACAGCAGCGCCAGCCTGCAGGACAGCGGCAGCGAAGTGCAGAACCTGCTCAGCCAGATGCAGCAGGCGGATATTCAGCATATGGAATTCCGTGACGATCGCTTTGTGGCGGCAGTACCAGTCAATGAAGGTCAGCCGGTCACGCTGGTCTATCTGGCTCGTGCCGTAACGCCGGGTACCTACCAGGTGCCGGTTCCGATGGTCGAGTCCATGTATGTTCCGCAGTGGCGGGCAACGGGGGCGGCCAGTGGTCCGCTGATTGTTGTTCCTTAATATGCTTATGGCTCGTCTGATACGCTCCCGCTGGCTGTGGCTGGCGGGAGCGCTTCTCGTTTTATGGGGGCTGATAATTGCTGCTGACCGCCTGTGGCCGTTGCCCCTGAAAGAGGTCAATCCTGCGCGGGTGGTTGTGGATGAGCACGGTACGCCGCTCTGGCGCTTTGCCGACAGCGAAGGCATCTGGCGCTATCCGGTTACCATTGAAGAGGTTTCCCCGCGTTATCTTGATGCCCTGATCCAGTATGAAGATCGCTGGTTCTGGGATCACCCCGGTGTAAACCCTTTCTCCGTACTGCGTGCCGCCTGGCAGGATCTCCGTTCCGGGAAGGTCGTTTCCGGAGGAAGCACGCTCACTATGCAGGTTGCACGTCTTCTTGATCCTCATCCGCGCACTTTTGGCGGCAAAATTCGTCAGCTCTGGCGTGCTATTCAGCTGGAGTGGCACCTCTCTAAACGAGACATTCTCACGCTTTATCTCAACCGGGCCCCTTTTGGCGGCACGCTGCAGGGGGTGGGCGCGGCAAGCTGGACCTATCTGGGAAAACCGCCGTCACAACTGAGTTATTCCGAAGCAGCACTGCTGGCCGTGTTGCCGCAGGCACCAAGCCGCTTACGTCCTGACCGCTGGCCGGAACGCGCGGAAGCGGCACGTAATAAAGTTCTTGAGCGAATGGTGACCCAGGGCGTCTGGTCGGCAGAACAGGTTAAAGAATCCCGCGAGGAGCCCGTATGGCTGGCTCCACGGCAAATGCCACAGCTGGCACCACTCTTTTCACGCATGATGCTCGGTAAAAGTCGCGATACAAAAATTGTGACTACCCTTAATGCATCCCTGCAACGGCAGCTTGAAGAGCTGGCGATGAACTGGAAATCGCGTCTGCCTGCGCGCAGTTCGTTAGCGATGATCGTCGTGGATCATACGGATATGAAAGTACGCGGCTGGGTTGGATCGGTGGATATCAATGATGACACGCGCTTCAGCCATGTGGATATGGTCAACGCCATTCGATCGCCGGGATCGGTACTAAAACCCTTTATTTATGGCATGGCCCTGGATGATGGCCTCATTCATCCTGCCTCATTGCTCCAGGATGTGCCGCGAAAAACAGGGGATTATCGCCCCGGTAATTTCGACAGTGGCTTTCACGGGCCGGTGAGCATGAGCGAAGCGCTGGTGCGTTCCCTCAACCTGCCTGCTGTTCAGGTGCTGGAAGCGTTCGGTCCAAAACGCTTTGCAGGGATGCTGAACAATGCAGGTTTACCCCTTATTTTGCCTGCGGGTGCGCAGCCTAATTTGTCCTTAATTCTGGGGGGCGCTGGTGCGCGACTGGCTGACATTACCGCCGCGTACAGCGCTTTTGCCCGACACGGTAAAGCCGGGCGATTACGTTTACAGCCTGGCGATCCGCTGATCGAGCGCCCTTTATTATCGCAAGGCTCTGCGTGGATTATTCGCCGTATTCTGGCTAATGAAGCGCAACCCTTGCCGGATAACGCCCTGCCGCAGGTCGCGCCGCTGGCGTGGAAAACCGGCACCAGCTACGGCTACCGCGACGCGTGGGCCATCGGGATCAACGCTCGTTACGTCATTGGCATCTGGACCGGGCGACCGGATGGTACGCCGGTGGCGGGGCAGTTTGGTTTTGCGAGCGCTGTGCCTCTGCTGAATCAGGTGAATAATATGCTTCAGTCTCGCTCAACGATTGATGAGGCGCGATTGCCACGCGATCCCCGTCCTTCAGGCGTGGGACGGGGCGTAATCTGCTGGCCTGGTGGTCAGTCGCAGCCGGAAGGGAGTGAAAACTGTCGACGCCGCCTCTCAACATGGCTGCTGGAGGGAAGTGAACCGCCGACGCTACTGCTGCCAGAGCAGGAAGGCATCCGCGGGATTCGTTTCCCGATCTGGGTGGATAAAACAGGTAAACGCGTTGCGGCAGACTGCCCGGATGCAACAGAGAAGATAGTCGATGTGTGGCCACTGCCGCTGGAGCCCTGGCTGCCCGCTGCTGAAAAAAGGGCGGCACGTCTGCCAGCCTCCTCAACCCATTGCCCGCCGCTGGACAATAACAACGTGCCGCCGCTAATACTTTCGGGTATCAGAGAGGGGGCGGTGATTAAACGTCTCCCTGGCGAGGGAAATATGACCCTTTCGGTTTCGACCAGCGGTGGAGAAGGGCAGCGATGGTGGTTTTTAAATGGAGAACCCTTAGAGAATCGAAACAGGAATTATTCTCTTCAATTGTCTTTGCCAGGCAAATATCAATTACTCGTCATGGATGAAACGGGCCAAATTGCAACGGTAACCTTTGAATTAGATCGTTGAGGATACTCCTGAAGGATTAGCTTGATAATTATCAATGTTCGTTCCTGCAAAAACACGAGAATGCATTTTTATTTGAAGGAACGAGCAATGAAAAAAATAAACAGCCAGGGAGACAGCCTGGTTCCGGCTATTTCGCGGCGTAATTTTATACAGGCGGGTTCAGCGCTGGCTGCGCTTCCGTTTATCGCGACAGCCGGGAAAGCACAGGCGAGGGTTACACCTGCAGCAGATATTATCCCCGAAGAAAAAGTGGTGCAGACGTGCAGCACCTTTGACTGCGGTGGCAAGTGTGATATTCGTGCTCATGTGAGTGAGGGTGTGGTGACCCGAATCTCCACGCGCCCGGATAATGAACTTGATCCTCAAATGCCAGTAATGCGCGCTTGTATTCGTGGACGTGCATACAGAAAATTCGTATATCATCCCGATCGACTGAAATACCCGATGAAACGCGTGGGAAAACGCGGTGAAGGAAAATTCGAACGTATTTCCTGGGATGAAGCGACCACGCTTATTGCGAATCAATTAAAAACTATTACGCAAAAATATGGCGCATCCTCACGTTATGTTCATGTGGGAACAGCGGTTTCCGGTGGTACTTTTTCCGGCGATAAAATGGTTCGTCGCCTGCTCAACTTAACGGGCGGCTATCTCGAAAGCTATCACTCGGTGAGTATGGGTAATACGGCGGCTGCAACACCCTATACCTACGGAACTGCCGCCAGCGGCAGTTCTCTGGACACGTTGCTGGATACCAAACTGGTTATTCTCTGGGGGCATAACCCGACGGAAACCATTTTCGGCCACAGCAACTACTTCTACCAGAAGATGAAGCAAAACGGCACACGCTTTATCGTTGTCGATCCACGTTACTCTGATACGGTTTCCTCGCTTGCCGATCAGTGGATACCGCTGCTCCCCACCACGGACAATGCGCTGATGGATGCGATGATGTACGTGATTGTCACGGAAAATCTGCACGATCGTGACTTTATTCAGCGCTATACCCTCGGTTTTGACGAAGCCTCAATGCCGGAAGGCGTTCCGGAGAACGAATCTCTCGTCGCTTACCTGACTGGCGCGAAAGATGGTGTGGCGAAAACGCCAGAATGGGCAGAGAAAATCACCCATGTGCCAGCGCAGACGATCCGTCAACTGGCGCGTGATTACGCCACAACGAAACCTGCCGCGCTGATTCAGGGCTGGGGCCCGCAGCGTCACAACTGCGGTGAGCGTACCGCCCGTGGCTCCACCTTACTGGCGACGCTGACCGGCAACGTCGGGGTTAAAGGGGGCTGGGCGGCTGGCTATGGCGGTTGTGCAAACCGAAAATTCGCTGCCGGCCCGGAAATGCCGGATAACCCGGTGAAAGCGAAAATTTCGGTAATGAACTGGGTGCAGGCCGCTGACGACGCCTCAAAGGTAACGCCTGATGTGGGCCTGAAGGATGCCGAAAAACTGGACAGCAATATCCGTATCCTCTTCTCGCTGGCGGGTAACTATCTTGCAAACCAGAATCCCGATCTTCACCGGGCGACCCGCGTACTGGAAGACGAGTCGAAAATTCAGTTTATCGTTGCAAGCGATCTGTTTATGACGCCGAGTGCCAGATACGCCGACCTCTTGTTGCCTGAAACCAGCTTTATGGAACGCTGGAATATTGGTGAAACCTGGGGAACAGCAAGCTATCTGATTCTGTCAGAGAAGCTGATCGAACCTGAATTTGAGCGCCGTTCAGATTATGACTGGCTGCGTGAAGTTGCCGCTAAACTGGGTATTGAGCGTGAGTTCAGCCAGGGTCGTGATGAAAAAGCGTGGATTGAACATATCTGGGAACAGACCCGGCTGGCGATGCCAGACGAAAATCTGCCTGACTTCGCGACGCTGCAAAAAACACGTCAGCATCTCTTCAAAAGTGCGCCTTTTATCGCCTTTGAAGACAATATTCGCGATCCGCAAAATCATCCGTTCCCGACGCCCTCAGGGAAAATTGAGATTTTCTCGAAACGTCTCTATGACATGCATCACCCGGAAATTCCGGCGCTGTCGCATTACGTTCCCGCCCATGAAGGGCCAGAAGATGACCTGGCGAAAACCTTCCCGCTGCAGCTGATTACCTGGAAAGGGAAAAACCGAGCCAACTCCACCCAGTATGCCAACCCGTGGTTGATAGAGGCGCAGCAGCAAAAGCTGTGGATTAATCCACAGGACGCGCAAAAACGTGGCATTGCGCAGGGCGATACCGTGCGTATTCATAATGCCCGCGGCATTTGCGAAATCCCGGCAGAGGTTACGCCACGCATCATTCCGGGCGTGGTGGCAATGCAGGCCGGAGCCTGGTGGCAGCCGGATGAGCAGGGCGTTGATAAGGGCGGCTGTGCGAACGTGCTCAGTTCGGCCCGCATCACCGCGCTTGCGAAAGGGAATTCACATCAAACCATGCTGGTGGAGGTGGCTAAAGCATGAGTCAGTTCAAACACTACGCGCCAGTGAGCGACAAACAACTGGGCTTTTTTATCGACTCTTCCCGCTGCTCGGGCTGCAAAGCCTGTCAGGTGGCATGCAAAGATAAAAACAATCTGGAAGTCGGGCGTCGTTTTCGTCGCGTGTACGAAGTCAACGGCGGGAATTTCATCCCGACCGGGCAGGGCGGTGTGAGCAATAACGTCTTTGCCTATACGCTCTCTATTTCCTGTAACCACTGTGCGGACCCCATCTGCACCAAAAACTGCCCAACCACCGCGATGCACAAGCGTCCGGGCGACGGCATCGTGCGTGTCGATACGGATAAGTGCGTCGGCTGCGGCTATTGTGCGTGGTCATGCCCTTACGGCGCGCCTCAGCTCAATGAGCAGACGGGACAGATGTCGAAATGCGATCTCTGTGTCGATCTACAGGCGAAAGGGGAGCAGCCTGTCTGCGTGGCAACCTGTCCACTCGAAGCGATCAAATTTGGTCCGATTGATGAACTGCGGGCGAAATACGGCACGGTCTGCGATGCGAAAGGGTTGCCGGATTCATCGATAACGAAGCCGAACCTGGTGATTAAAGCGCATCAGGGTGCAGAGAAAGAGGGGAAACGTCATGCATGAGTTACCGCTGCTGATTTTCACGCTGTTCCTGCAGGGATCGGTTGGTGTAACGCTCTGGCTGGCGTTTGGTCGTCAGGCAGTGACAGGAACGGATACACCTCACCGCAGCCTGCTGATTGCCGCCGCAGGAGCCTTTGTGCTGGCCAGCCTGGGGCTTCTCGCCTCGGCGCTGCACATGGGCTACCCGCTCAATGCCCTGAACGCGCTGCGTCACGTCGCCAGCTCCTGGCTAAGCCGTGAAATCATCTTTGCCAGTCTCTATCTGGCTGCGCTTGGCCTCGCGACCCTTCTGCTGTTCGCAAAAAAACCAGGATGGAAACTGCTTCTGGTGGTGGCGGGCGTTGTCGGGCTGGTGGATGTGTTCTGTATGGCACAAATCTACATTCACACTTCGGTCGTCACCTGGCAGCACCTCAACACGCTGGTGCTGTTTATTGGCTCCGTGGGGATTATTGGTTCGGCCTGTGTGGCTCTGGCGGCGAAAACGCGACGTGCTGCAAGCGTTGCGGTAGCGATCGTCACACTGGTGGTGCTTGCTCGCCTTGTCATGCAGCCCGTCTGGCTGGCGGACATATCAGCAATGGATAACACTGTGGTGACCTTCCCTCACGCGCCGCTGCAGGTGCTTGAGCAACTGCGCATTATGCATTTGCTGAGCTGGTGTGTTTCCGTCCTGGGTATGCTCTGCTTTGCTGCGGGTGGACTGAAGAACGCGCGAGGCACGATGCTGGCAGGAAGCGCGTTGCTGATTGTCGGCGAACTGATGCTGCGCTTTGTTTTCTTTAGTATTGGCTGATGGTCACGATGACATTTGCCCCGGTGATGGGCGTAACGCACGATTGCGTCCGTCACCGTTTTCGCTCTGCCTCCTGCCATGCCTGCGCGGACGTGTGCCCTGCGCAGGTGTTTTCTCTGGTAGAGGGAACAATATCCGTTGACGGTTCCCGGTGTATTGAGTGCGGAGACTGCCTTTTTGTCTGCCCTGCAGAAGCCATTTCAGGTGTCACGCCACCGAAGCGTTTCCTTTGTGGCGATACGCTTGTTGGGCCATTTACCGGCCCGGCACCCACGGTTAATGAACTGTTGCTCTGGCATGCTCAACATCGTGTTCGCTTTATCAGTATCGACGTGGAGCACTCAACGGCCTGGATGATGGCGCTAGCAGGTCTTAACCTGGCTTTGCGTCGGCTCGGTGAACCGGGCTGGTCTTTCAGGCTGCTCCCAAAGAAAGAGATCAATGTTACGCGTCGAACACTTATTCATGTTCCACGTGATGATGTTAAGTCCTGTACCGTACTGCCGGGCAAACGCCAGCTGCGCAAGGCATTCTCCTGCGAGAGTGAGTCCGATATCGTCGTCGATCCAGGGAAATGTGTGTTGTGCGGTGCCTGCTGGCGAAGCTGCCAGGAAAACGCGATCCGGTTTGAGGCGGCAGCGCTGGTGGTTGAGACAGCGCGCTGTACTGGCTGCGGCGGCTGCGAGGCGGTGTGCCAGCATAAGGCGTTAAACATCATTGAAAAAGAAGAACCGGCCAAAACAGTCATCCGTCAGGCCTTTTCGGCAACCTGCCTGGCGTGTCATCGTCAGTTCTGGACATTTCATCCCGAAGAAAAACAGTGCCCTCTGTGTCGGCACCATCATCACGGGATGAGAAATCTGGCCTGTTGCTAATCTTCGTCTCATTTTAAAAAAATGTTATGTAGAACCATAGGCAATGGCGCTATTGCTCATTATAATCCGCGCCACACCATACTCAGGTATGCAAAACAACAGAACATTTGACAGAGGTTATCATGGCTATTGAACGTACTTTTTCCATCATTAAACCAAACGCGGTGGCAAAAAACGTTATTGGCAGCATCTTCGCTCGCTTTGAATCAGCAGGGTTTAAGATCGTTGGCACCAAAATGCTGCACCTGACCGTTGAACAGGCTCGCGGTTTCTACGCAGAGCACGAAGGTCGTCCATTCTTTGACGGTCTGGTCGAGTTCATGACTTCTGGCCCAATCGTGGTTTCCGTGCTGGAAGGCGAAAACGCGGTTCAGCGCCACCGTGACCTGCTGGGTGCAACCAACCCGGCTAACGCACTGGCGGGCACTCTGCGCGCTGACTACGCTGACAGCTTCACCGAGAATGGCACCCACGGTTCCGACTCTGTTGAATCTGCTGCACGTGAAATCGCCTACTTCTTCGGCGAAGGCGAAGTGTGCCCACGCACCCGCTAATAATTTCGTAAATGCTGCGTGCAAACGTGGCATCCCTGCGCCAGACTTTGTACAATGCAACGCCCCGGACGAGCAGACTGCTTTCCGGGGTGTTTCTTTTCAACCCTCCACGGGCCATAACGTGTAACAACGAGGCCGGAAAATATTATGTCTGAATTAGTGAATACCTCCGAAGTCGCCATTCCTGCGGTTCCCAATAAAAATGGAAAAATCAACCTGCTGGATCTGAACCGTCAGCAGATGCGCGAGTTCTTTAAAGAGATGGGCGAGAAGCCGTTTCGTGCCGATCAGGTCATGAAATGGATGTACCATTATTGCAGCGACAACTTTGATGACATGACGGACATCAACAAAGTGCTGCGCAATAAGCTCAAAGAAGTGGCTGAAATCCGTGCGCCGGAAGTGGTGGAAGAACAGCGCTCATCCGATGGCACCATCAAATGGGCGATTGCCGTGGGCGATCAGCGCGTTGAAACCGTGTATATCCCGGAAGACGACCGCGCCACGCTGTGCGTCTCTTCCCAGGTCGGCTGTGCGCTGGAGTGTAAATTCTGCTCCACGGCTCAGCAGGGCTTTAACCGTAACCTGCGCGTGTCCGAAATTATCGGCCAGGTGTGGCGTGCTGCGAAAATTGTTGGCGCGGCGAAGATCACGGGAACGCGCCCGATCACCAACGTGGTGATGATGGGGATGGGTGAACCGCTGCTGAACCTGACTAACGTCGTTCCGGCAATGGAAATCATGCTCGATGACTTTGGTTTTGGTCTGTCTAAACGTCGCGTGACGCTCTCCACCTCGGGCGTAGTGCCTGCGCTGGATAAACTGGGCGACATGATTGACGTTGCGCTGGCGATCTCCCTGCATGCACCTAACGACGAAATTCGTGACGAAATTGTACCGATCAACAAAAAGTACAATATCGAAACCTTCCTCGCAGCTGTGCGTCGCTACCTGGAGAAATCCAACGCGAACCAGGGCCGCGTGACCATCGAGTACGTGATGCTCGACCACGTAAATGATGGCACCGAGCATGCGCATCAGCTTGCTGAGCTGCTGAAAGATACGCCGTGCAAGATTAACCTGATCCCATGGAACCCGTTCCCTGGTGCACCGTATGGTCGTAGCTCGAACAGCCGTATCGATCGCTTCTCAAAAGTGCTGATGGAGTATGGTTTCACCACCATCGTGCGTAAAACGCGTGGTGATGACATCGATGCCGCGTGCGGACAACTGGCGGGTGATGTTATCGACCGCACCAAACGTACTCTGCGTAAACGCATGCAGGGTGAGTCGATTGCGGTCAAAGCTGTTTGATTATTATGCAATCACGGCGCATGATCTGCGCCGTGAAGCATAATCTTACTGAATAATCAGTCAGATTCGTGATGATTGATTAATAATTACGGTGCGTTTTATACGACTTTCGGGCAGTATGTAACGACGTAACAACAGTTTAGCTTCATGGGCAGGCCAGTGCTGTTATCTGCGGCCTGACAGTCTTATACTGTTTGTTCAAGGTTAAATTACCTGAAGTTTCGCGGTGCGGGTGGCATTGTGACTCACCGGCACCTGAACCCATTTTTTTCACGTACCAGTAGTTGTAGCGAATGAATACTGAAGCCACTCACGACCAACATGAAGCACTCTCCACTGGCGTTCGTCTTCGCAACGCCCGTGAACAACTCGGACTCAGCCAGCAAGCCGTTGCCGAACGCTTGTGCCTGAAGGTTTCCACGGTTCGCGATATTGAAGAAGATAAGGCTCCTGCCGATCTTGCTTCAACATTCCTGCGTGGTTACATCCGCTCTTACGCAAAACTGGTTCATATCCCTGAAGACGAATTACTGCCGATGATGGAGAAGCAGGCACCGGTACGTGCAGCGAAAGTTGCGCCGATGCAGACTTTCTCTCTGGGAAAACGTCGTAAAAAACGTGATGGCTGGCTGATGAGCTTTACCTGGCTGGTGCTGTTTGTGGTGGTTGGCCTGACGGGCGCATGGTGGTGGCAAAACCACAAAGCGCAGCAGGAAGAGATCACGACCATGGCCGATCAATCCTCAGCTGAGCTTAATCAATCCGGTAACGACAACGCGCAAAGCGTGCCGCTGAACACAGAGGGTGCGGCGACGACATCCAGCGAGCCACAGACAGCGGCAACGGATGCGCCTGCGACCGAACCAGCACCAACGCCAGACGCAACAGCGAATACTGCTCCGGCAACGCAGGCGCAGGATCAGAACGCGGTGGTTTCACCTTCTCAGGCCAATGTTGATACCGCACCTGCGGACAACGCTGCTGCACCATTACCAACCGACCAGGCGGGTGTTGCAACGCCAGCAGCCGATCCCAACGCGTTGGTGATGAACTTTACTGCCGATTGCTGGCTGGAAGTGACGGATGCTACGGGTAAAAAACTGTTCAGCGGTCTGCAGCGTAAAGATGGCACGTTAAACCTAACGGGCCAGGCCCCGTATAAACTTAAAATCGGCGCTCCGGCAGCGGTACAGATCCAGTATCAAGGAAAACCTGTCGACCTGAGCCGCTTTATCAGAACTAACCAGGTTGCGCGTCTTACCGTTAATGCCGAACAATCAGCAGCACAGTAACAGACGGGCAACGCGGGAGATTTTTCATGCATAACCAGGCTCCGATTCAACGTAGAAAATCGAAACGGATCTACGTTGGGAATGTGCCAGTCGGGGACGGCGCGCCAATCGCCGTCCAGTCGATGACCAACACGCGCACCACGGACGTGGAAGCGACGGTCAACCAAATCAAAGCATTAGAACGCGTAGGCGCGGACATTGTTCGCGTCTCCGTGCCGACCATGGATGCCGCTGAGGCGTTCAAATTGATCAAGCAGCAGGTCAGCGTTCCGCTGGTTGCAGATATCCACTTCGACTACCGCATTGCGCTGAAAGTTGCTGAGTATGGCGTAGATTGCCTGCGTATTAACCCAGGTAATATCGGTAACGAAGAGCGCATTCGTATGGTTGTGGATTGCGCGCGCGACAAAAACATTCCAATCCGCATCGGCGTTAACGCCGGTTCTCTGGAAAAAGATCTTCAGGAAAAGTACGGCGAGCCAACGCCACAAGCGCTGCTCGAATCTGCCATGCGTCACGTCGATCATCTGGATCGTCTTAACTTCGATCAGTTCAAAGTGAGCGTCAAAGCGTCCGATGTGTTCCTGGCAGTGGAATCGTATCGCCTGCTGGCAAAACAGATCGATCAGCCTTTGCACCTCGGGATCACCGAAGCAGGGGGGCTGCGTAGCGGTTCTGTGAAATCGGCAATTGGTCTGGGGCTGCTGCTTTCCGAAGGGATCGGTGACACCCTGCGCGTCTCGCTGGCGGCCGATCCGGTGGAAGAGATCAAAGTCGGCTTCGACATCCTGAAATCACTGCGTATCCGCGCCCGTGGGATCAACTTCATTGCCTGCCCAACCTGTTCACGTCAGGAGTTCGACGTCATCGGCACGGTGAATGCCCTCGAGCAGCGTCTGGAAGACATCATCACCCCGATGGATGTCTCTATTATCGGTTGTGTGGTGAACGGTCCGGGTGAAGCGCTGGTGTCAACGCTGGGCGTTACCGGCGGCAACAAGAAAAGTGGTCTCTATGAAGATGGTGTTCGTAAAGATCGTCTGGATAATAGTGACATGATCGACCAGCTTGAAGCCCGCATTCGTGCCAAAGCCACGATGATGGATGAATCGCAGCGCATCAGCGTGCAGCAGGTCGAAAAATAACGTGATGGGAAGCGTGCCGCTTCCCATGTATGATTGAACCCATTCTTTGGGTTCTTTTTTGTATATAGAAAGAGAATAAACGTGGCAAAAAACATTCAAGCCATCCGCGGCATGAACGATTATCTGCCTGGCGAAACCGCCATCTGGCAGCGCATTGAAGGCACACTGAAACAGGTGCTCGGCAGCTACGGTTACAGCGAAATCCGTTTGCCGATTGTAGAGCAGACCCCGTTATTCAAACGTGCGATCGGTGAAGTAACCGACGTGGTTGAAAAAGAGATGTATACCTTTGAGGACCGCAACGGCGACAGCCTGACGCTGCGTCCGGAAGGTACGGCGGGCTGCGTACGCGCCGGCATCGAACATGGTCTCCTGTACAATCAGGAGCAGCGCCTGTGGTATATCGGCCCGATGTTCCGCCACGAACGTCCACAGAAAGGGCGTTACCGCCAGTTTAACCAGCTGGGTGTGGAAGTCTTTGGTCTGCAAGGCCCGGACATCGACGCCGAACTGATTATGCTGACGGCCCGCTGGTGGCGCGCACTCGGTATTTCTGAGCACGTTTCGCTGGAGCTGAACTCCATTGGTTCTCTGGAAGCGCGCGCAAACTACCGCGATGCGCTGGTGGCGTTCCTGGAACAGCACAAAGAGAAGCTGGACGAAGACTGCAAACGCCGTATGTACAGCAACCCACTGCGCGTTCTGGATTCCAAGAACCCGGACGTGCAGGCGCTGCTGAACGATGCGCCTGCACTGGGTGACTACCTGGACGACGACTCCCGCGAACACTTTGCGGGCCTGTGCAAGCTGCTTGAAGCGGCGGGTATTGCCTATACCATTAACCAGCGCCTGGTGCGCGGCCTGGACTACTACAACCGCACCGTGTTTGAGTGGGTCACCACCAGCCTCGGCTCGCAGGGCACCGTGTGTGCTGGCGGTCGTTATGATGGTCTGGTTGAGCAACTGGGTGGTCGTGCAGCCCCGGCGGTTGGCTTTGCGATGGGTCTTGAGCGACTTGTTTTGTTGGTTCAGGCAGTTAATCCGGAATTTAAAGCAGATTCTGTTGTCGATATATACCTGGTGGCCTCAGGCGCGGATACGCAGTCTGCGGCGATGCAGCTTGCCGAACGCGTGCGTGATGCACTGCCGGACGCTAAGCTGATGACCAACCATGGCGGCGGCAACTTCAAAAAACAGTTTGCTCGTGCCGATAAGTGGGGCGCAAGTATTGCACTGGTGCTGGGTGAGTCCGAAGTGGCTAACGGCGAAGTGGTAGTGAAAGACCTGCGCTCTGGTGAGCAAACAACGGTAACGCAGGACGGCGTTGCGGCGCACTTGCGCACTTTATTGGGCTAAGGAGAAGGACTGCGTGGAAATTTACGAGAACGAACACGACCAGGTCGACGCGATTAAACGCTTCTTTGCTGAAAACGGCAAAGCGCTGGTTGTTGGGGTTATTTTGGGTGTAGGTGCATTAGTAGGCTGGCGTTACTGGAACAACCATCAGGCTGATTCCGCACGCGGCTCTTCTCTGAACTACGAAAATACCGTTAGCGCGATTCGTGCTGACCAGCCACAAACGCTGGCAGCGGCAGAGAAATTTGCAGCTGACAATAAAAACACCTACGGTGCGCTGGCCGCGCTGGAAGTGGCTCAGCAATACGTTGATAAAAACGAACTGGACAAAGCCGCTGCGCAACTGTCTCAGGGCCTTGCTGCTGCAAGCGATGAAAACCTGAAAGCAGTGATCAACCTGCGTCTGGCACGTATCCAGGTTCAGCAGAATAAAGCCGATGATGCGCTGAAAACGCTTGATTCCATCAAAGGTGAAGGGTTTGCCGCTATTGTTGCCGATCTGCGCGGTGAAGCACTGCTGAGCAAAGGTGACAAAGCGGGCGCGCGTAAAGCGTGGCAAGCTGGCGTAGATAGCAAGGCTTCACCTGCGCTGAGTGAAATGATGCAGATGAAAATAAATAATTTGTCCGTCTGAGAGGGACCCGATGCAATTGCGTAAATTACTTCTGCCAGGACTGCTTTCTGTTACGTTATTGAGTGGCTGTTCACTGTTCAGTGGCGAAGAAGATGTTGTCAAAATGTCCCCGCTGCCGACGGTTGAAAACCAGTTTACCCCATCAACCGCATGGAGCACCTCCGTGGGTGATGGTATTGGTGAATTCTATTCCAACCTGCACCCGGCGTTTGCTGACAGTGTTATCTATGCCGCAGACCGTAAGGGTACGGTGAAAGCCGTTAACGCAGACGACGGGAAGGAAGTGTGGTCTGTTAACCTGGCGGAAAAAGACGGCTGGTTCTCCCGCAAACCGGCACTGCTTTCTGGCGGCCTGACCGTTGCCGGTGGTCATGTGTATGTGGGTAGCGAAAAAGCCCAGGTATATGCGCTGAACACCAGTGATGGAACTATCGCATGGCAAACCACGGTTGCCGGTGAATCCCTGTCTCGTCCGGTTGTCAGCGATGGTCTGGTATTGATTCATACCAGCAACGGCCAGCTTCAGGCATTGAACGAAGCGGATGGCCTGGTGAAATGGACCGTTAACCTGGATATGCCTGCGCTCTCTCTGCGCGGTGAATCCGCGCCGGCTACCGCTTTTGGGGCTGCCATTGTAGGCGGTGACAACGGCCGCGTGAGCGCGGTGCTGATGCAGCAAGGCCAGATGATTTGGCAGCAACGTATCTCTCAGGCGACCGGCTCTACTGAGATTGACCGTCTGAGCGATGTCGATACTACGCCAGTGATTGTTGACGGTATTGTTTATGCGCTGGCTTATAACGGCAACCTGACTGCGCTGGATCTGCGCAGCGGTCAGATCATGTGGAAACGTGAGCTGGGCTCGGTGAATGATTTCATCGTTGACGGTAACCGTATCTATATGGTTGACCAGAACGACCGTCTGCTGGCGCTGAGCACCGAAGGTGGCGTGACGCTGTGGACGCAAAGCGATCTGCTGCACCGCCTGCTGACCGCACCGGCCCTGTACAACGGTAGCCTGGTGGTGGGTGACAGCGAAGGGTATATGCACTGGATTGACCCGGAAACGGGCCGCTTTACTGCACAGCAAAAAGTCGACAGTTCTGGTTTCCTGACGGAGCCGGTAGTGGCTGACGGCAAACTGCTGATCCAGGCAAAAGACGGGACGCTGTACGCGATCACGCGTTAATTACCCGGCGGTTGTAGTATACTAAACGGCTCCTGTTCACTCAGGAGCCGTTTTGACATTTTTAAAAACGCCGCGAAAGCGACGTGATTTTGAATTTTATGAGGCTTCAAACATGGTACCTGTGGTCGCGCTTGTCGGGCGCCCTAACGTTGGAAAATCCACTCTTTTTAACCGTTTAACACGCACCCGTGATGCGCTGGTTGCGGATTTCCCAGGGCTGACGCGTGACCGTAAGTACGGTCGTGCAGAGGTGGAAGGACGCGAGTTTATCTGTATCGATACCGGTGGTATTGATGGTACGGAAGATGGTGTTGAAACCCGCATGGCGGAACAGTCTCTGCTGGCGATTGAAGAAGCAGATGTCGTTCTGTTTATGGTCGATGCCCGTGCGGGCCTGATGCCGGCGGATTCTGCTATTGCCAAACACCTGCGCTCGCGTGAAAAGCCAACCTTCCTGGTGGCGAACAAAACTGACGGCATTGATGCCGATCAGGCCGTTGCGGATTTCTGGTCCTTAGGTCTGGGTGACATTTACCCTATCGCGGCGTCGCATGGTCGTGGTGTGACCAGCCTGCTCGAAACCGTGCTGCTGCCGTGGGTTGATGAAGTGAACCCGCCGGAAGAGGTGGACGAGGACGCCGCATACTGGGCGCAATTCGAAGACGGTGAAGCGGAAGAAGAACCTGAAGAGGCATTCAACCCGCAGGATCTGCCGATCAAGCTCGCCATCGTGGGCCGTCCAAACGTAGGTAAGTCTACACTTACTAACCGTATTCTGGGCGAAGAGCGCGTGGTGGTCTACGACATGCCGGGCACCACCCGCGACAGCATCTACATCCCTATGCAGCGCGATGAGCGTGAGTACGTGCTCATCGACACCGCAGGCGTGCGTAAGCGCGGGAAAATCACCGATGTGGTGGAAAAATTCTCCGTTATCAAAACCCTGCAGGCGATTGAAGATGCCAACGTAGTATTGCTGGTCATTGACGCGCGTGAAGGTATCTCCGATCAGGACCTCTCTCTGCTCGGCTTTATCCTCAATAGTGGGCGCTCACTGGTTATCGTGGTCAACAAGTGGGATGGCCTGAGCAATGAAGTGAGAGAGCAGGTGAAAGAGACGCTGGACTTCCGTCTGGGCTTTATCGACTTTGCCCGCGTACACTTCATCTCTGCGCTGCACGGCAGCGGTGTCGGTAACCTGTTCGAGTCTGTGCGTGAAGCGTATGACAGCTCCACCCGCCGTCAGAGCACCGCCATGCTGACCCGTATCATGAATATGGCTGCAGAAGATCACCAGCCGCCGCTGGTGCGTGGTCGTCGCGTGAAGCTGAAATATGCCCATGCCGGTGGTTATAACCCGCCAATTGTGGTCATTCACGGCAACCAGGTGAAAGATCTGCCGGATTCCTACAAGCGTTATCTGATGAACTACTTCCGTAAATCGCTGGACGTGATGGGCACGCCTATCCGTATCCAGTTCAAGGAAGGGGATAACCCGTTCGCCAACAAGCGTAATACCCTGACGCCAAACCAGATGCGTAAGCGTAAACGTTTGATTAAGCACATTAAGAAAAGCAAATGATGGTTCACTAAAAATTTGCTTTCATTCCATACCAGAAGCCCGCATTGCGTCGGGCTTTTTGTTTATATAAACAGCATTTTTAGTTTAATGAATTTTGCCATACAGGAGTATCAAAAAAAGCGGATTAACAGCATATTGAAAGGACATCAAAATGGCCGTTCCTGCGTATATATGGCTCTACAATTCAACTGGAACCCTCATCCAGGGAAGTAGCAACGTACTGCTGCGTGAGGGTGCTATTGAAATGCAGAGCTTTAACCACGGCGTACACATCCCCTACGATAATACTTTTGGCAAACTCACCGGTACACGCGTGCACGACCAGCTAAGTTTCACCAAAGAGCTGGACAAGGCCACTCCTTACCTGAACCGTGCAGTCTGTCAAGGCGAGACGCTCCAGCAGGCGATCATTAAGTGGTATCGGATTAATGACGCAGGTTTAGAGGAGGAATTCATGCACATCATTTTGAAAAACATCAAAGTGGTGGCAGTCACGCCGGTGATGCATAATTTTAAGAACACTGGCGGCCAGATGAACAACCCTACTGAATCGGTTTCGCTGGCGTATGAAAGTATTACCTGGCTTTATCTCGACGGAAATATTTCATACACAGACGTATGGAATCAGCGAGTGGTGGCTTGATGATCAGTTGCAGAGTCGATTTTAATCATCTCTATGACGAAGGCCGCGTGGCCCGTTTGGATGTGGGCGGCGTAGGTTCATTTCCGGTTTTTTCTGGGTTGGGTGAGCTGGTAAATAAGCCAGAATGTTCATACATGACGAATGCTACTGTGCCACCAGGTAGTTACTGGATCGTAGATCGTCCGTCAGGTGGACTGTTTTCTCATAGCCAGACATGGTTCAAACATGCTTTTACAGGGAATAACTATTACGACTGGTTTGCCTTGTTCCGCAAAGATGGCGTAGTTGATGACTATATGAATTTCGATGTCGATTCACGACACCATTACCAGCGAGGCCATTTCCGTTTACACCACCCCGGCCAGATGGTTCTGGTATCAGTGAGGGTTGCATAACCTTCTTCCTCTCGCGTGACTTTTATGTAGTGCGATCTGCATTGTTAAAAGCCCATCGTCATCTCATTCTACAGGGGGATAAACTCTGGGTTTATGGTGATATTACGGTTATTGGTAATACCTCAGGGAGTTGTGATGTCACGCCCGGCTAAATGGTCGTTACGACTGCTGGTGTTTCTGGCCATCATGTTTGTGCTGATGCTCTCAGGGGTTTTCGACCCGCTATCCGAAAGTCTGAAATATACCGTCACGAACCTGATGAATTACATTCCGGCTGAGAAACTGGAGTCTTACCCTGATCGTGTAGAGGATAACTCTTTCACGATGTACATCGTGTTTAATGCGCTGGCGTCGGCTGTGGCTGTATTCCTCGGGGAAAAGATAGTTTGGTTGGTTCGTAATACTTAAAACAGTCAGGCGGCAATTAAGCCGCCTTTATTCCCCCATTCAAAACGCCAGCCTTCCCTGTGTGATGTCAATCACTAATCACTTTTAACCACGTTTAAATCTAAGAAAGTAGACAATCGTCGAATTTTCATCTTAAAGTTCGTGGTCCGGTACTAGACAAAACTAGCGCCGGGTTATCAAATGGTTAACTAACTTTTCGCCGCCTGTAAAAAATCGGTCAGATACGTAACTGACCGGCGTACATGCTGGTGTTTACAAGCACGACACATACCTTTTCGGGAGAATTATGCAATCCTCTGTTAATCAAAAAGAAAGCCGAACGTTCTTCGGCCATCCTTATCCGCTCGGTTCACTGTTTTTCACCGAGATGTGGGAACGTTTCTCGTTTTACGGCATCCGCCCGTTACTGATTCTGTTTATGGCGGCCACCGTTTATGACGGCGGGATGGGGCTGGCGCGTGAAAATGCCTCTGCGATTGTCGGGATCTTTGCCGGAACTATGTATCTCGCCGCGCTACCGGGCGGCTGGCTGGCAGATAACTGGCTCGGCCAGCAGAGAGCCGTCTGGTATGGCTCTATCCTGATTGCGCTCGGACATTTGTCAATTGCGCTTTCAGCCATCATGGGCGATAACCTGTTCTTTATCGGCCTGATGTTTATTGTGCTCGGCTCTGGCCTGTTCAAAACCTGTATCTCGGTTATGGTGGGGACGCTGTACAAAAAAGGCGATGCACGTCGTGACGGCGGTTTCTCGCTGTTCTACATGGGCATCAACATGGGGTCGTTCATTGCGCCATTGATCTCCGGCTGGCTGATTAAAACCCACGGCTGGCACTGGGGCTTTGGTATCGGCGGCATCGGGATGCTGGTGGCGTTGATTATCTTCCGCGTGTTTGCCGTCCCGGCCATGAAACGTTACGACAGCGAAGTGGGTCTGGATTCCACCTGGAACAGCCCGGTCGTGAAGCGAAATGGTGTCGGCGCATGGCTATTGGCGCTGGCGGTGGGTGTCGCGGTTATCGTTACGCTGATTGCGCAGGGCGTGATTGTGATCAACCCGGTCGCGGTTGCCAGCGTGTTGGTCTATGTGATTGCGGCGTCCGTCGCGCTCTATTTTATCTACCTGTTCATTTTTGCAGGGCTGAACCGCAAAGAGCGCGCCAGACTGCTGGTCTGCTTCATCCTGCTGGTCTCCGCAGCGTTCTTCTGGTCTGCGTTCGAGCAGAAACCAACCTCGTTCAACCTGTTTGCTAACGACTACACTAACCGCATGATCGGTGATTTCGAGATCCCGGCGGTGTGGTTCCAGTCGATTAACGCCCTGTTCATCATTTTGCTGGCACCGGTGTTTAGCTGGGCATGGCCGAAACTTGCCAGCATGAACATTCGCCCGAGCAGTATCACCAAGTTTGTCATCGGTATTCTCTGTGCCGCCGCAGGCTTTGGCCTGATGATGCTGGCAGCGCAGAACGTTCTGAATAACGGCGGCGCAGGCGTGTCTCCGTTCTGGCTGGTGGGCAGCATCCTGATGTTGACGCTCGGTGAACTGTGCCTGAGCCCGATTGGTCTGGCGACCATGACACTGCTGGCCCCGGAAAGAATGCGTGGTCAGATGATGGGGCTGTGGTTCTGCGCCAGTGCGCTGGGTAACCTGGCGGCGGGCCTGATTGGTGGACACGTGAAGGCCGATCAGTTGGATATGCTGCCGGATCTCTTCGCGCGTTGCTCCATTGCGCTGTTGATCTGTGCTGCGGTACTGATCGTCCTCATTGTTCCGGTACGTCGTATGCTGGAAAATACGCAGACTAAGCCGGCCGCTAACGCCTGATAAACCTCGACTTTGCCGGGGCGGGTGCCTGCCCCGGCAATGGCTAATACGAGGTGAAGATATGCTGTTAGGGTTTGTTGGGCTTGGCGCGGTCGTTGAAACGGCATATTTGCCCGCATTACGAAACCAGTTTGGTAACTCGCTACGCTGTTCTGGATTCGATCTTCTGCCGACAAAAAGGCCCAAAGGGATAACACGTTGCGCATCACTTTCTGAACTCCTTGCTCAGCCTCTCGATACGTTGTTTATCACCACCGCATCTCTGCACCATCTTGAGGTGCTTGAACAGGCGCTTGCCTCTTCCGTCTCGCGTATTGTGGTTGAAAAACCGATTGTCGCCACGCTTTCCCAAATCGAAACGCTGAAAACATTGCTGGCGATGCCCGGTGCTGCGTCTCGTGTGCTTGCGCTCGATCACTGGATGGCGCGTATCGAAACGGCGACGCTGGCGCTGGTCAGCACTTTTTCCGATATCGTCAGAATAGAAGGGTTTTTGCAGGAGCCAAGCGGGTATAACACGGCTGGTGAACCCATCGCACTCAACTTCGCCACCGGCGAACCGGATACGCGTACGCTCCGCCATCCTGACGGCGTGATTCTGGACATCGGCACGCATGTGCTGGCGATGATGCGTGAAATGGTGCGCTATCTGGGGGGAAACAATACCCTGTCATTACAGGTGATGAGCGCTAAGGACCGACTGGGGCGCGATATTGCCAAAGGCGACCTGACGACGGCGGAAGGCGAAGCACACCTGCAGGGGCAGATGAGCGGCGTGCCGGTGGATATCTGGTTGAATAAATACGCTGGTCCGTTGGGCGGACAGAAAGGGCTACGGCTTTATCTGCGCGACGGGCGCATCATTAGCCACGATCGGCGCGGCACGGAAGATGTTATCGAGCTGATTAATGGCGACGCTATTCAACGCTGGGAGCTTCCCGGTACGATTTACGAACGCTGCCTGGCCGGGCATATCCTGGGCGCAAAAAGTCTGTTTGAACGCGACCCGCATGAAGTGAGCCGCACGACGCAGCGCAGGCTTGAAGAGGTCGAGCTGTTGCTGACCCTGCAACAACAGCTACGTGGTTCACATTAAGTGCATCGTGTTAATATCAATGCAGTCATGAATTCCACCCGAAGGAGTCACCATGTCGATTATCTGTCCGGATTGCCATGCAGATCTGGAGCCACAAAACGGTGTAGCCCACTGTGATAACTGCAATAAAGACATTGCGCTCGAAGCCCGTTGCCCGGAGTGTCATCAGCCACTCCAGGTCTTAAAAGCCTGTGGGGCGGTGGACTATTTCTGCCAGAACGGCCACGGCCTTATCTCTAAAAAACGCGTGGAGTTTGCCCCGGCCGAAAGTTAATCGCACACGCAGCCTTCGCCTTTTTGCCAGAGTTCGACCAGCGATTCCGGAGCCTCCTGCTCTGGCACCAGCACAATAATATCGGCGTATTGCGCCTGATTGTGCCGGGTCCAGATTATCTGGATACGAAAATAGCGCTGATCCCCACGGCCGGGTGAGGAAGGCTCACCCGGCGGCTGACCGCGAGGAAATGCCTGCTCCAGTATGCTCACCACCCGCTGGCGTTGTGTCTCGTTGAGTGACGAGAGCGTTATTCTGCGCTGGCCGCTCAGCTTAGGAATAAAAGCGACGCCGCCTTCGCGAGCCAGCTCGACGACGGCGTCGTCCGTCAGTTCCGGAACCTGCATTTACAGCACTCCTACCTGTTCCCACGCGTGTTTAATGGCTGCCCCGACGTTACTGCCGGAGCGTTTTTCTCCATGCGCAATGGTCAGTTTTGCAAACGCCTCAAAATCTGCATCTTGCTTCAGATTGCGATCGCATACCGTGTCGTACCAGGCATAGCCCGTTTTTTCCCAGGCGTAACCGCCAACCGCGCTTGCGGCAAGATAAAACGCCCGGTTAGGAATACCGGAATTCAGGTGTACGCCGCCGTTATCCTCACGTGTTTTAATAAAATCTTTCATATGTCCTGGCTGCGGATCTTTACCGAGCAGGGGATCGTCATAAGCGGTTCCGGGTTCGGACATCGAACGCAACCCTTTGCCGTTAATGCCTTTTGCCAGCAGCCCTTCACCAATCAGCCAGTCGGCGCTATCGGCAGTTTGCTTGAGGTGGTATTGCTTCACTAACGCGCCGAACACGTCTGATAACGATTCGTTCAGCGCGCCCGATTGTTCAAAGTAGATAAGCCCGGCTTCGGTTTCGGTCACGCCGTGGCTCAGCTCATGCGCCACAACGTCGATGGCGATAGTGAAACGGTTAAAAATTTCGCCGTCACCATCGCCAAAGACCATCTGCTGACCATTCCAGAAGGCGTTCTGGTATTCCCGGCCGTAGTGCACGGTGCCGGTCAATATCAGGCCCTTATTATCGAGCGAATCCCGCTGATAATTTTTCCAGAAAAAATCATGGGTGATCCCCAGATAATCATAGGCTTCATCTACCGCGACATCGCCATTAGAGGGCTGACCTTCATAACGTACCTGGGTGCCCGGCAGCTCCTGCGTCTGTTTTGCATCATAGATATCGCGCTCCAGTTGACCGGCTTTATTCACGTGCGGCGCGGCGGGTTTGCCCGGCATATGCGCCATCAGCGTTTGCACGTGGGTTAAGGTCTGACGAGCACAGCGCTGCTGCGGCTCTGAGCCACTCTCGATAATACGGCGAAGGATATAGGGGGGAATAACCGTGTGAAGATGGGACATGCTGCTCTCCTTATTTTGGCAAGGCCAGACAAAAGGGAATAGCAGCAGTATAGTAATTAACCTGCGAAGATTTATCCGGTTTTACGCTGACGCGTCTTTTTGACCGGTTTGATATCCTTCACTTCGCTTTCTATCCAGCCGTCTGAGAGGCGGGTGGTAAGCACATCCCCGGCTTTCACCTGTTTGGTTTGCTTCAGCACTTTGCCATCTGTTGCCGTCGTCACGCTATAGCCGCGCGCCAGCGTGGAGAGCGGGCTGACCGCCTCCAGATGGGTTACCGCGTTGCCAAAGCGTTCACGCGTGCTGCTCAGGCGCGCGCGCAGGTTTTCCGCCAGGCGGTATTCAAGCTGTTGGATGCGCGTCTGCGCACGATAGATTTTTGGCTGAGGGTTTTGCTGGTTCAAACGCTGGGTGACACGCTGCTGGCGCGACACCGCACGCTTAAGCTGATTATCCAGCGCGAAATTCATTCGCTGACGCAAACGCTCCAGCACGGTTTGCTGGCGTGCCAGACGCAGTTGCGGATGCTGCTGTTGCAGGCGGTGATGAATCTGAGTAAAGCGGCGGGTACGGTTGGCAAGGAAATAATCCATCGCCATCTCCAGACGCTGCTGAGCGTTCTGAATCTGGCGCAACAGCTCCAGCTGATTGCGGCTCACCACTTCCGCAGCAGCGGATGGCGTCGGGGCGCGTAAATCCGCGACAAAATCGGCGATAGTGACGTCCGTTTCGTGCCCGACGGCACTCACAATGGGGATCTGGCTGGCGAAAATCGCCCGTGCCACGCGCTCGTCGTTAAAGCTCCACAGGTCTTCCAGCGAGCCACCACCGCGCCCGACAATCAGCACGTCGCACTCCTGACGCACGTTCGCCAGTTCAATGGCGCGCACAATCTGGCCCGGCGCATCATCACCCTGAACGGCGGTCGGGTAGATAATCACGGGCAGGGAAGGGTCGCGGCGCTTCAGCACGTGCAAAATATCGTGCAGGGCTGCACCGGTTTTAGAGGTGATGACCCCAACGCAGTGCGCAGGCGAGGGCAGTGGTTTTTTGAACTGCTGATCGAACAGCCCCTCTTCAGAGAGTTTCGCTTTGAGCTGTTCGTATTTCTGCTGCAGTAAGCCTTCACCCGCAGGCTGCATGCTCTCGACGATAATCTGATAATCACCGCGCGGCTCATACAGGGTGATATTGGCGCGAACCAGAACCTGCTGGCCGTGCTGAGGGCGGAACGTTACCCGGCGGTTGCTGTTGCGGAACATCGCGCAGCGCACCTGGGCGGTGTCGTCTTTTAGCGTAAAGTACCAGTGGCCGGAGGACGGCTGCGTGAAGTTTGAGATTTCACCGCTGATCCAGACCTGTCCCATTTCCTGCTCAAGCAGCAAACGCACCGTCTGATTAAGGCGGCTGACAGTAAAAATTGAGGGGGATTGAGAGGATAACATGTGAGCGGGATCAAATTCTAAATCAGCAAGTTATTCAGTCGATAGTAACCTGCTGAGAGGGGAGTGCAAGGTTTTTTTCTAAAAAAGTGTGGATGCAATCGGTTACGCTCTGTATAATGCCACGGCAATATTTAACCACCCAGGTCAGAGATATTGCCCATGCTACGTATCGCTAAAGAAGCACTGACGTTTGACGACGTCCTCCTCGTTCCCGCTCACTCCACCGTTCTGCCGAATACTGCCGATCTCAGCACGCAGTTGACGAAAACCATTCGCCTGAACATTCCTATGCTCTCTGCGGCAATGGACACCGTGACTGAAGCGCGCCTGGCGATTGCCCTGGCACAGGAAGGTGGCATCGGCTTTATTCACAAAAACATGTCTATCGAGCGTCAGGCCGAAGAAGTTAGCCGCGTGAAGAAACATGAATCCGGCATCGTGTCCGATCCACAGACCGTACTGCCAACCACCACGCTGCACGAAGTGAAAGCCCTGACCGAGCGTAACGGCTTTGCCGGTTATCCGGTTGTGACCGAAGATAACGAACTGGTAGGCATCATCACCGGTCGCGACGTGCGCTTTGTGACCGATTTGAACCAGCCTGTCAGCGTGTATATGACGCCGAAAGAGCGTCTGGTCACCGTGCGTGAAGGTGAAACCCGCGACGTGGTGCTGGCGAAAATGCACGAAAAACGCGTTGAAAAAGCGCTGGTGGTCGACAGCAATTTTCACCTGCGCGGCATGATCACCGTTAAAGATTTCCAGAAAGCAGAACGTAAACCGAATGCCTGTAAAGACGAGCGTGGACGCCTGCGCGTTGGTGCTGCAGTTGGCGCGGGTGCGGGCAACGAAGAGCGCGTTGATGCGCTGGTTGCGGCGGGCGTTGACGTGCTGCTGATTGACTCCTCACACGGCCACTCTGAAGGCGTTTTACAGCGTATCCGTGAAACCCGTGCGAAATACCCGGACCTGCAGATCATCGGCGGTAACGTTGCGACGGGCGCTGGCGCTCGCGCGCTGGCGGAAGCCGGTTGCAGCGCAGTCAAAGTCGGTATCGGCCCTGGCTCTATTTGTACAACGCGTATCGTGACCGGCGTGGGTGTTCCACAGATTACCGCCGTGTCCGATGCGGTTGAAGCGCTGGAAGGCACCGGTATTCCGGTTATCGCTGACGGCGGTATCCGCTTCTCTGGTGACATCGCCAAAGCCATCGCCGCTGGCGCTGCTGCCGTGATGGTGGGCTCCATGCTGGCCGGTACGGAAGAATCTCCGGGTGAAATCGAGCTCTACCAGGGCCGTTCTTACAAATCTTACCGTGGTATGGGTTCCCTGGGCGCGATGTCCAAAGGTTCTTCTGATCGTTACTTCCAGACCGATAACGCTGCTGACAAACTGGTACCGGAAGGTATCGAAGGCCGCGTGGCTTATAAAGGCCGTCTGAAAGAGATCATCCACCAGCAGATGGGCGGCCTGCGCTCCTGTATGGGTCTGACCGGCTGTGGTACCATTGACCTGCTGCGTACCAAAGCGGAATTCGTACGCATCAGCGGTGCGGGTATCCAGGAGAGCCACGTGCACGACGTGACGATCACCAAAGAGTCCCCGAACTACCGTCTGGGATCATGATTTTCTTCGCCCGACCTCGTGTCGGGCGATTTATTTAATCTGTTTCACTTGCCTCGGAATTAGCGTCAATGACGGAAAACATTCATAAACATCGCATCCTCATCCTCGATTTTGGTTCTCAGTACACTCAGCTGGTGGCGCGTCGCGTGCGTGAACTGGGCGTTTACTGTGAACTGTGGGCGTGGGATGTTACGGAAGCACAGATTCGCGAATTCAACCCAAGCGGCATCATCCTGTCCGGCGGCCCGGAAAGCACCACCGAAGACAACAGCCCGCGCGCGCCGCAGTACGTGTTTGAAGCGGGTGTGCCGGTGTTCGGCGTGTGCTACGGTATGCAGACCATGGCGATGCAGCTGGGCGGCCACGTTGAAGGATCAAACGAGCGTGAGTTTGGCTACGCACAGGTCGAAGTCGTCAACGACAGCGCGCTGGTGCGCGGTATCGAAGACTCCCTGACCGCAGACGGCAAACCGCTGCTGGACGTGTGGATGAGCCACGGCGACAAAGTCACCGCTATCCCGTCTGACTTCGTCACCGTTGCCAGCACCGAAAGCTGCCCGTTCGCGATCATGGCGAACGAAGAAAAACGCTTCTACGGCGTACAGTTCCACCCGGAAGTAACCCACACCCGTCAGGGGATGCGCATGCTGGAGCGCTTCGTGCGTGATATCTGCCAGTGTGAAGCCCTGTGGACCCCGGCAAAAATCATCGACGACGCCGTTGAGCGTATCCGCCAGCAGGTTGGCGATGACAAAGTGATCCTCGGCCTTTCCGGCGGCGTTGACTCCTCCGTCACCGCAATGCTGCTGCACCGCGCCATCGGCAAAAACCTGACCTGCGTCTTCGTGGACAACGGTCTGCTGCGTCTGAACGAAGCCCAGCAGGTCATGGACATGTTCGGTGACCACTTCGGTCTGAACATCGTTCACGTGGAAGGCGAGCAGCGCTTCCTGGACGCGCTGAAAGGCGAGAACGATCCGGAAGCGAAACGTAAAATCATCGGCCGCGTCTTCGTGGAAGTGTTCGACGAAGAAGCGCTGAAGCTGGAAGACGTCAAGTGGCTGGCGCAGGGCACCATCTACCCGGACGTGATTGAATCCGCGGCTTCCGCAACCGGTAAAGCACACGTCATCAAATCTCACCACAACGTGGGCGGCCTGCCGAAAGAGATGAAGATGGGGCTGGTTGAACCGCTGCGCGAGCTGTTCAAAGACGAAGTACGTAAGATCGGCCTGGAGCTGGGTCTGCCATACGACATGCTCTACCGTCATCCGTTCCCTGGGCCTGGTCTGGGTGTGCGCGTGCTGGGCGAAGTGAAGAAAGAGTACTGCGACCTGCTGCGTCGTGCGGACGCGATCTTCATTGAAGAGCTGCACAAAGCTGACCTGTACAATAAAGTGAGCCAGGCGTTCACCGTGTTCCTGCCGGTTCGCTCTGTTGGCGTTATGGGCGATGGTCGTAAATACGACTGGGTTGTCTCCCTGCGCGCGGTAGAAACCATCGACTTTATGACCGCGCACTGGGCACACCTGCCGTATGACTTCCTGGGCCGCGTGTCTAACCGCATCATCAACGAAGTGAACGGTATTTCCCGCGTGGTGTATGACATCAGTGGTAAGCCACCGGCTACCATTGAGTGGGAATAATTCCCCTTCGTAATCAGCAAATCTAACCCTCTGTTATGCAGAGGGTTTTTTGTATCCGGAACGATAAAAAAACGCTACATATCCGCTGTATTAACGTTCGGATGTGTCAACATTCAGGCTGGTTTGTTGCGACTGGATTTTATCCTGGTGGTGATACCAGGCACCAATGGAGGAATAAACGAAGCGGCCAAAGAAAAACAGGAAACTGATAAGCAGTATAATGCGGGTCATCCGCGTGTTAAATCGATGTCGTTTGTGCATACGCGAGGCCTGACTCACTGTTTTTTTCCTGGGCATACCCTTTTGGGCGATACGGATATTAAGGCACAGCGGGAAGAGAGGGTCAATTCGGTGATGTGTAAAAAATCGTCAACCCTGACATTGGTTAATGATATCGAACATAAAATATACATTTACGACATTGATAATAAGGAGAAAGTTACCTCTAAAAATTGCAAGAAAGCATTATTCAAATAAATTAGTTTGATTTATGTCAACGGTTTCCCGGCGACGTTCCTTAAAATCCTTCCTCCACGATGTTTGCTCCGCGCTTTGCCGGGCGGCATATACGTCAGGTTGGATGCCTGTCTTCACTCACCCTCTGGAGCGAAAGGGGTTTAACCGGGCATCTATGAAAATTCTTCACTTCCTGAAACGAAATAAAGACCGCTGGTGGGCACTTCCCCTTATCGTGCCCGTTGTTTTGCTGCCCGTGTTTAGCATGGTGAATACCTATACTCAACTGGGTGACGGCATCGTAACGCTCTATTATCTGCCGCTCTCTTTCCTGCTTGCCCTGATGTCGTTTTTTGGGCTGGAGGCGATTCCAGGGATCGTCTTGTCGCTCTTTTTCCGGTACGCCTCATCAGTTGGACTGTTTGAAACCTGTGCTGGCATCCTTCATTTTCTTGTCCCTCTGGTGCTCAGTTGGGGCGGTTATCGCGTGTTCGCTCCCAGACGCAATATGACCGCGTACGGGGATGTGCGCCTGATGGCACAGCGTCTTTTCTGGCAGGCTTTCTGCCCAGCAACGCTGTTTCTGGTGCTGTTTCAGTTTGCGGTCTATCTCGGCGTTTATGAGAGCCGCCAGAGCCTGGCAGGGTTGAATCCACTTAATATTCGCACCCTTATCAACTATCAGGCACTGCTGGTGAGCGGGCTGACGGGCGTGCCGCTGTGCTACCTGCTGATCCGCCTGATTCGCCATCCCCGCTATATCAAAGGCTTAATTTCACAGATCCGCGCGCAGATAGACAAAAAAGTGACGCTGGTGGAGTTTCTGCTGTGGACGATGGTTCTGGCGGTGCTGCTGTCGTTATTGCTGGTTCCGATGAATGAAAACAGCTCTATTTTCAGCACCAACTACACGCTGTCATTACTGATGCCGGTGATGTTGTGGGGGGCAATGCGCTTTGGCTATAAGCTGATGTCGATTATCTGGACGCCCGTCCTGCTACTGGCGATCCACTATTTTTACCACTATATCCCGTTGCGGCCGGGCTATGACATTCAACTGGCGATTACGTCATCCAGTTATCTGGTCTTTTCATTTGTCGTGATTTACATGTCGATGCTGGCGACGCGTCAGCGGGCGATAAATATTCGCTCCCGCAGACTGGCGCTTCTCGACCCGGTGGTGCATATGCCGAACCTGCGGGCGCTGTCTCGCGCGCTTGCAAAAACACCCTGGTCGGCGCTCTGTTTGCTGCGCATTCCCGAACTGGAGGTGCTGGGCAGAAACTATGGTGTTCTGCTGCGCATCCAGTACAAACAGCAACTGGCGCAATGGATCAATGACACGCTGCAGCCTGACGAATGTGTTTATCATCTGACCGGGTGTGATCTCGCCGTCCGGCTCAATTCCGAGTCGCATCAGCAGCGCATCGATACGCTGGATGCGCATATCAAGCAGTTCCGTTTTGTCTGGGACGGAATGCCGTTGCAACCACAGGTCGGCGTGAGCTACTGCTATGTGCGCTCGCCGGTTAACCATCTTTATCTGGTTTTGGGTGAACTGGGTGTGATTGCGGATCTGTCGCTCTCGACCAACCACCCGGAAAACCTTCAGCAACGGGGAGCCGTTCATTTACAGCGCAGCCTCAAAGATAAAGTCGCGATGATGAATCGCCTGCAGACGGCGCTGGAGCAGAATGCGTTTACCCTGATGGTACAGCCGGTTCGGGGCCTGCGGGGCGATTGCTATCACGAGGTACTGCTGCGCATGCCGGATGAGAACGGCATACTGCTCTCTCCGGAGCAATTCCTGCCCGTTGCGCAGGAGTTTGGGCTGTCGTCCCGTGTCGACCTGTGGGTGCTGGAACGCACATTGAGCTTCCTGTCCAGGCACCGTGAGCGGCTACCGGGGCAGCGTTTTGCGATAAAGCTCGCTCCCTCAACCGTATGCCGGGCGCAATTCCCGCTCGACGTGAGTCGCCTGTTAGCAAAATATTCCGTCGAAGCGTGGCAGCTGATATTCGAAGTCACCGAAACGAGTACGTGTTGCAATGCTGAGCTGGCGGTACAGACTTTAAGGCAATTGCAAAAAATGGGCGTGCGCATTGCGATTGATGATTTCGGAACCGGCTACGCAAGCTATGCGCGGTTAAAGAGCGTGGATGCCGACATTCTGAAGATTGATGGCAGTTTTATCCGTAACATTGTCAGCAACAGTCTGGATTATCAGATTGTGGCGTCTATATGCCATCTGGCGCGGATGAAGAAAATGCTGGTGGTGGCGGAGTACGTAGAAACGGAAGAGATACATAGCGCGGTGCTCGCGCTAGGTATCGATTATGTGCAGGGCTGCCTGATCGGAGAGCCGGTTGAGCTTGAGTCACTGGCTGAAGCAGAGACGCCGCAGGTGAGCGCCTGAGCCATTATGCTGCGACGTCTGAACTCTCTTCTTCAATCTTCAGCAGCCAGCCGGTGACCGCTTCCCAGTACTGTTGCTCTTTTTCCAGATCCAACAGGACCAGCGCATTCTGGCTAAACCAGTCGCGCGGGAAGCTCAGCGTCCAGTGGTGGTCATCCGTTTTGAGTTTCAGCGTTGGCGGCGTGGTGGTGGCCTGACGCTGATTATTCAGTAACACACCCAGGCGCAGCAACTGAATGAGCGGCAGGAACTGCTTTTTCTTGAACAGCGTAAAGCGCGGCAGATCGTCGAGCTTGATGGCTTTGCGATGATAACGCACCAGCGTCGCCATCATGGTCTGCTGTTCCTGATTGAAGCCCGGCAAATCGCTGTTTTGCAGAATGTATGCTGAATGGCGGTGCATCCCGCTGTGGTTAATGTTGAGCCCCACTTCATGCAGCATCGCGGCCCATTTTAGCAAGGCGGCAAGCTGCGGGTGCGCCAGTTTAGGGTTCTGTTCCTGCCACTGATCGTACATCTGAACCGTGGTTTCCAGCACCCGCTTTGCCTGCTCGCGGTCGATGTTGTACTGGTTTGCCAGGCTTTGTGCGGTGCGGCTGCGAATATCCTGATGACGGAAGCGACCTTCCATTTCGTACAGCACGCCTTCGCGCAGAGCGCCGTCAGAGAGGCGCAGCTCTTTAATCGCCAGCGCATCAAAGACGCCGCACAGGATCGCGAGACCCGGCACAAACACCGCTTTACGTTCATCCGAAAGACCTGGCAGGCTCAGGGCGTCGAAGCTCTTGTGTTTAAGCACTTCTTCGGTGAGCATGACCAGACGCTCAGGCGTAATAAATCCGTCTTTTTCGCCCATCTCCAGCAGCACTTCGTGCGCCGCTTTAATCGACCCCGAGGCACCCAGCGCGACGTTCCAGCCCTGAATACGGTACTGCCACGCCAGATTTTCCAGTTTCTGGATCGCGGCCATGCGCGCGCGCTGGAAGTTTTCGCGGGTTATCGTCCCGCCAGGGAAATACATCTGGGCGAAGCTGACGCAGCCCATACGACGGCTTTCCACCAGACGTGGCTCGAAATCTTCACCAATCACCAGCTCCGTAGAGCCACCGCCGATATCAATCACCAGTTTGCGGCCTTTTTCCGGCTGCGTATGTTCCACGCCCATAAAAATCAGGCGCGCCTCTTCGTTACCGGAGATGATCTCAATCGGGTAGGGGATGACCTTTTCCGCGCGTTTAAGAAATTCCGGTGCATTCAATGCCTGGCGCAGCGTATGGGTTCCAACGATACAGACGCTGGAGGGCGAAAAGCCCTGCAGACGTTCCGCAAACAGCGACAGGCAGTTTAACCCGCGCTCCATCGCCTCTTCGCTTAGCATGCTGCGTTCATCCAGACCATCGGCCAGGTGCACGCGCTGCTTCAGACGACCGATGATCTGCATCGCGCCATCCACCTCACGGGCGATGACCATATGGAAACTGTTAGAACCAAGATCGACCGCGGCAAATTCCTGCGGTCGTGGGGCCTTATCATCATTTATCGGCATAGGTTAATCGGGTTGCTCGAGTGATTTGATATAGTCGTAAATCGCCAATTGTGACCGCACTTTACGGCGGTTGCCGCGCGGCACATAGCGGTTACTGAGTTCTTTGTCGATATAGCGTGCTTTCACCGTATCGCTGAATAAAATCTCGATAATATCGAGGATCTGCTGCTTCAGCCGTGGATCAAGCAACGGTGCTGCAACTTCAATTCGGTAATCGATATTGCGCGTCATCCAGTCTGCGGAAGAGAGATACACTCTCTTATCGCCCGCGTTATCGAAAATATAGATGCGATCGTGCTCCAGATAGCGGTCCACGATGCTGATCACGCGAATATTGTCGCTGATGCCTTCCAGCTCCGGGATGAGTGAGCACATACCGCGAATGAGCAAATTGACAGGCACGCCTGAGCTGGAGGCGGCATAAAGTCTGTCCACCAGTCCTTTGTCGACCAGGTTGTTGAGCTTCAGCGTGATGCCGGACGACAGCCCTTTCTGCGCATTGGCGATCTCTTTATCGATCATATCGTACAGCAGGCGGCGCGAGTTCTGCGGTGAAACCAGCAGATAGTCGAAACTCACCGGCCGGTACGGGTTTTCGATAAAGTTAAACACCCGGCGCACTTCGTTGGTGATGCGCGCGTCGGCGGTTAAGAGCGAGTAGTCGGTATAAATTCGCGCGGTTTTCTCGTTAAAGTTACCGGTGCCGATGTGGGCGTAGCGCACCACGTCATCACCCTCTTTACGCGAGATCAGGAACAGCTTGGCGTGAATTTTCAGCCCCGGCGCAGAGAAGATGACGTGTACGCCCGCTTCCGTCAGACGCCGCGCCCAGTGAATATTCGCCTCTTCATCGAATCGCGCCTGTAGCTCAACCACCACGGTGACTTTTTTACCGTTATGCGCGGCGTGGATCATCGCATCGATGATGCGTGAGTCTTTCGCCACGCGGTAGATGTTGATTTTGATGGCCAGCACGTTCGGATCGAACGACGCCTGACGCAACAGTTCCAGCACGTGTTCAAAGGTATGGTACGGATAGTAGAGCAGCACATCGCGCTCGCGGATGGCGTCGAACCCGTTGCGGAACTTATCGAACCAGATATGGCGCAGGCGCGGCAGCGGTTTGTTCACCAGATTGGCTTTGCCGACGTTCGGGAAGCCAATAAAGTCTTTAAAGTTATGGTAACGCCCGCCGGGGATAATTGAGTCGTAGCGGGAGATCGTCAGCTTCTCGCGCAGCATTTCCACCATCGCATCGGGCATATCGCGTTGATAAACGAAACGTACCGGCTCTGCTGTCAGGCGTTGCTTAAGGCTGGATGACATCAGCTCCATCAGGCTGGCTTCCATCTCGTGCACCAGATCATATTCGGCGTCACGGGTCATCTTCATCGAGTAGGCGTTTAACGCATCGTAATCGAAGAAGCCTTTAAAGATGTCGTCCAGGCAGTAGCGAAGAATGTTATCCAGCAGAATCATTGGCTTGCGTCTGCGCGGGGTTTCCGGCGGCAGGTTCACAAAGCGGGGAACTTTATCGGACGGAATTTCCAGCAACGCGTAGCTGATGTTCTCGCCACGAATGATTTCTACCGCCAGGTAGGTGTAATCATCTTTCAGGAACTGCACCAGATCGGTTTCCCGATTGATTAAAATGGGTGTGATGTGCTGGCGCAGATAATGTTTGAAGTAGTGGCGTAGCCAGCTTTGTTGGTTGACGGAAAGCTGACGTTCGTTGATCAGGAAGATTTGGTTACGTGCCATTTCCAGCAGCAACTCATTATAGAGACCATCAAATTCCTGATCGGCTTTCATCACGCGAGACTGTATTTTGCCCAGCAGATGGCGCGAGTGCGAGTTTAAGCCCTGTTCTTCACTGATGATGATTCGACGTTTCAGTTCGGCAAAGCGAACCTTATAGAATTCATCCAGGTTATTGGAATAAATACCTAAAAAACGCATACGTTCGATCAGCGGATTACTTTTGTCAGCCGCTTCCTGAAGTACACGTTCGTTGAATGCTAACCAGCTTAGCTCTTTCTCGATGTATAACTTTTCCTGACCCATTACAGCTCACACTCCAGTTCAATCACAGGACGTGGTAAATCCGTCTCGTCCTTATTATGGCGAGCATTTCCACGATATGTCCAACAGTGCCAGAAAAGTATGACAGTTTTTTTTCTGGGGGATTTTAGGGGGTTGGGGGAGGGCGTGTCGGGTGGCGCTGCGCTTACCCGACCTACAAAACATCGTAGGCCCGCGCAAGCGTAGCGCCGCCGGGCAATTCAAACAGACTACTCTTCGGCTGCATAACCCTGCGGGGGCAACTTCACGCCGTCCAGCCAGGCTGCGCCGTCGCGCATCTCCAGACGTCCGTCAACAAACCAGCTTACCACCAGCGGGTATATGGCGTGCTCCTGCGTCTGTACGCGCTCTGTCACGTCGTCTTCGTTGTCGCCTTCAAAGACCGGCACTTTTGCCTGAAGAATGACGGGGCCACCGTCCAGCTCATCGGTGACAAAGTGTACGGAAGTACCATGCTCTTCGTCGCCGTTTTCCAGCACCTGACGGTGCGTATGCAGACCGGGATATTTTGGCAGAAGGGAAGGGTGGATATTGAGCAGACGTCCGGCATAGTGAGAAACAAATGCCGGGCTCAGAATGCGCATGTACCCGGCCAGCACCACAACGTCCGGGGCGTAGGCATCAATTTCCTGCACCAGCTCGCGGTCAAACGCTTCGCGTCCGGCAAACTGGCTGGCTTCCAGCGCGTGTGCGGGAATGTTCGCTTCCCGCGCACGCTCAAGGCCGAACGCATCGGCCTTGTTGCTGAATACTGCCCGAATGGTGCCATTGATTTTCTTCTGTTTGCAGGCGTCAATTATCGCCTGCAAATTGCTTCCGTTGCCGGAAATGAGCACCACAATGTTTTTCATTCAATGACCACACGCTGTTCGGAATCGGATGCTTTGATAATACCGATTTTCCACGCGTTTTCACCTTTCTCAGTCAGCAGCTTAACCGCTTTATCCGCTTCGCTTGCAGGCAGGGCAATGACCATGCCCACGCCGCAGTTAAAGGTACGGTACATTTCGTGTGAACTCACGTTGCCCGCGCTCTGCAGCCAGTTAAAGACGGAAGGCCACTGCCATGAGGATTCGTCGATCACCGCCTGGGTGTTATCCGGCAGCACGCGCGGAATGTTTTCCCAGAAGCCGCCACCGGTCAGGTGGGCAATGGCGTGAACGTCAACGTTCTCGATAAGCGCCAGAATGTTTTTCACGTAGATACGGGTCGGTGCCAGCAGATGGTCAGCCAGAGGCTTGCCATCAAGTTCGGTGGTCAGTGGGTCACAACCGCTCACCTCAAGGATTTTACGCACCAGGGAATAGCCGTTTGAGTGCGGACCGCTGGAGCCCAGCGCAACCAGCACATCGCCGTCAGCCACTTTGCTGCCGTCGATAATTTCTGATTTTTCTACTACCCCGACGCAGAAACCTGCGACGTCATAATCTTCGCCGTGATACATGCCCGGCATCTCAGCGGTTTCGCCGCCTACCAGTGCGCAGCCAGACTGCAGACAGCCTTCGGCGATGCCGTTAATCACGCTGGCTGCGGTATCCACGTCCAGTTTGCCGGTCGCGTAATAATCAAGGAAGAACAGCGGCTCAGCGCCCTGAACTACCAGGTCGTTCACACACATCGCCACCAGATCGATACCGATCGTGTCGTGACGCTTAAGATCCATCGCCAGGCGCAGTTTGGTGCCTACACCGTCAGTCCCCGAGACCAGAACAGGTTCACGATATTTTTGCGGCAGTGCGCACAGTGCGCCGAATCCACCCAGACCCCCCATCACTTCCGGGCGGCGGGTTTTTTTCACCACACCTTTGATTCGGTCAACCAGCGCATTACCTGCGTCAATATCAACACCGGCATCTTTGTAGCTGAGAGAAGTTTTGTTGGTCACGGCTCAAGTCCCCACGCGATTGCATAGCTAGTAAGAAAAATCGGCGCAATTCTAACAGTCCAGGCAAACGTTTGCGAGCCTATTCTCGGCACGGTGATCTTTTTTTCGTACTGGCCTGTGAATGCAACCAAACTTGACTCTGTTCACGAAAATGAAACCGGTTTCGGTTAACTGCTTGCAACCCGTTCTCCCTTTGCACATCATCAAACTGAAACCGGTTTCTGTAATTGTTTTTGCAGAAAATAACGCAGAATGAGGGAAAGCGAATGTCAGGATTTAAAGCAGATTTTCTGTGGGGCGGTGCTGTTGCTGCGCACCAGCTGGAAGGCGGCTGGAAAGAGGGCGGCAAGGGCGTCAGCGTAGCCGACGTCATGACTGCGGGCGCGCACGGCGTGCCGCGTGAAATCACTAACGGCGTGCTGGAGGGGAAAAATTACCCTAATCATGAAGCCATTGATTTCTATCACCGCTATAAAGAGGACATTCAGCTCTTTGCTGAGATGGGGTTCAAGTGCTTCCGTACCTCCATTGCCTGGACGCGTATTTTCCCAAAAGGCGACGAGCGGGAGCCTAATGAAGCTGGCCTGAAATTTTATGACGACCTGTTCGACGAATGCCTGAAATACGGCATCGAACCGGTTATCACGTTGTCGCATTTCGAGATGCCGTTCCACCTGGTCACCGAGTACGGCGGCTGGCGCAACCGTAAGCTGATCGACTTCTTTGTGCGTTTTGCAAAAGTGGTTTTCGAACGCTATCAGCACAAAGTGAAGTACTGGATGACCTTTAACGAGATCAACAACCAGGCCAACTTCCACGAAGACTTCGCGCCGTTTACCAACTCCGGGCTGAAGTACGCGCCGGGTGAAGACCGCGAGCCGGTGATGTTCCAGGCGGCACACTATGAGCTGGTAGCCAGCGCCCTGGCGGTGAAAGCAGGGCGTGAGATTAACCCGTCGCTGCAGATAGGCTGCATGATTGCCATGTGTCCTATCTATCCGCTGACCTGCGCGCCGGACGACATGATGATGGCGATGAACGCGATGCATCGTCGCTACTGGTTTACCGACGTTCACGTGCGCGGCAAATATCCGCAGCATCTGCTCAACTATTTTGAGCGTCGAGGCTTCGCGCTGGATATCACCGAAGAAGATAAAGCGGCGCTGAAGCAGGGCTGCGTGGATTACATCGGCTTCAGCTATTACATGTCCTTCACCACCAAAGCGACGGCGGATAACCCGCAACTGGATTACGACGAGAGCAAGAGCCTGGTCTCCAACCCGTATGTGCAGAAGTCTGACTGGGGCTGGCAGATTGATCCGGTCGGGCTGCGTTACTCCCTGAACTGGTTCTGGGATCACTATCAGCTGCCGCTGTTTATTGTTGAGAATGGTTTTGGCGCTATCGACGTGCAGGAGAGCGATGGCACGGTGAACGACCAGTACCGCATTGATTATCTGTCTGCGCACATCCGCGAGATGAAAAAAGCGGTGGTGGAAGATGGCGTTGATTTGATGGGCTACACGCCGTGGGGTTGTATCGATCTCGTTTCTGCCGGGACCGGTGAAATGAAAAAGCGCTACGGCTTTATCTTTGTCGATAAAGATAACGAAGGCAACGGCACGCTGAATCGCAGTAAGAAGAAGTCGTTTGACTGGTATAAGCAGGTGATTGCGAGCAACGGCGATAACCTGTAATTGTCGGGTGGCGCTAACGCTTACCCGACCTACACTACACGTAGGCCCGCGTAAGCGTAGCGCCACCGGGCAGAACCTTGCACTTAAGCCGGAGACCTGTCTCCGGTTTTTTTGTCTTTGCTTGATCCCTGTCAAGCAAGATGGGTATGGCCTAATCCGAAAAAAGCGGTATAATCCCGCGATTTTTTTGCGGATGCCACCTCAGAGGAGAAAGAGAATGAAGATTGTGGAAGTGAAACACCCACTCGTTAAACACAAGTTGGGCCTGATGCGTGAGCATGACATCAGCACGAAGCGTTTTCGCGAACTGGCTTCTGAAGTGGGCAGCCTGCTGACCTACGAAGCGACCTCTGATCTGGAAACAGAGAAAGTGACCATCGAAGGCTGGAACGGCCCGGTACAGGTTGAGCAGATCAAAGGTAAGAAAATTACCGTGGTGCCTATCCTGCGTGCGGGTCTCGGCATGATGGAAGGCGTGCTGGAGCACGTCCCAAGCGCGCGTATCAGCGTGGTGGGTATCTACCGTAATGAAGAGACTCTGGAGCCGGTTCCGTACTTCCAGAAGCTGGTGTCTAATATCGACGAGCGTATGGCGCTGGTGGTAGACCCAATGCTGGCGACCGGCGGTTCCATGATCGCCACCATTGACCTGCTGAAAAAAGCAGGCTGCAGCAGCATTAAAGTGCTGGTTCTGGTGGCGGCACCGGAAGGTATCGCGGCGCTGGAAAAAGCGCATCCGGACGTTGAACTTTATACCGCATCTGTCGACCAGGGGCTAAACGAGCACGGGTACATTATCCCTGGGCTTGGCGATGCCGGCGATAAGATTTTTGGTACTAAGTGATCGAATAACGATAAAAAAGCCGACTTTGAGAGTCGGCTTTTTTTTGAATACAACACCAACAACAATACTCAGAGGAAAACACTATGACGCGCCGTGCTATCGGGGTGAGTGAAAGACCGCCGCTTTTACAGACAATCCCGCTTAGTTTGCAGCACCTGTTCGCCATGTTTGGCGCGACCGTGCTGGTGCCAATCCTGTTTCATATTAACCCGGCTACCGTGCTGCTGTTCAACGGCGTCGGTACGCTGCTTTACCTCTTCATCTGTAAAGGCAAAATCCCGGCCTATCTGGGATCGAGCTTTGCCTTTATCTCGCCGGTTCTGCTGTTGCTGCCGTTAGGTTACGAGGTCGCGCTGGGCGGCTTTATCATGTGCGGCGTGTTGTTCTGCCTGGTCTCTTTCATTGTGAAGAAAGCCGGTACGGGCTGGCTGGATGTGATGTTCCCACCAGCAGCGATGGGCGCAATCGTTGCCGTCATTGGTCTTGAGCTGGCGGGTGTCGCGGCGAACATGGCCGGTTTACTGCCTGCTGACGGCCAGTCACCGGATTCAAAAACCATCATCATCTCGCTGGTAACGCTGGGTGTGACAGTGTTTGGCTCCGTGCTGTTCCGCGGTTTCATGGCGATTATCCCGATCCTGATCGGTGTGCTGGCGGGCTATGCGCTCTCCTTCGCAATGGGTGTTGTCGATACCACGCCAATTGCCGAGGCGCACTGGTTTGCGCTGCCAACCTTCTATACCCCGCGTTTCGAATGGTTTGCCATCTTTACCATTCTGCCTGCCGCGCTGGTGGTTATTGCTGAACACGTCGGCCACCTGGTGGTTACGGCGAACATTGTGAAGCGTGACCTGATCCGCGATCCGGGTCTGCACCGTTCTATGTTTGCTAACGGCCTCTCCACCATTATCTCCGGTTTCTTTGGCTCCACGCCAAACACTACCTACGGTGAGAACATCGGCGTGATGGCGATTACCCGCGTCTACAGTACCTGGGTTATCGGTGGCGCGGCAATCATCGCCATTCTGCTCTCCTGTGTGGGCAAACTGGCGGCGGCGATTCAGATCATCCCTGTGCCGGTGATGGGCGGGGTTTCTCTGCTGCTGTACGGCGTGATCGGTGCCTCCGGTATCCGCGTGCTGATTGAGTCTAAAGTGGACTACAGCAAAGCGCAGAACCTGATCCTGACCTCCGTTATTCTGATCATCGGGGTGAGCGGTGCGAAGGTGCACATCGGTGCGGCAGAGCTGAAAGGCATGGCGCTGGCGACTATCGTGGGCGTCGGCCTGAGCCTCATCTTTAAGCTGATCTCTGTATTGCGTCCGGAAGAAGTGGTGCTGGATGCTGACGACAGCGAGAAAGCGTCACAGTGATCGTAAAACCGGGCGCAAGATCGCCCGGTTCTCTCCTTGCTGGTTCCGTGCTAAACTCGTTACCGATTTTATGTAAGATCTGGTTGAGGTATTTCTGAACGGACCGGCACAGCTCTCTCTGCCACTCTATCTCCCTGACGACGAAACTTTCGCGAGTTTCTGGCCGGGTGATAACCCCTCTTTACTGGCTGCACTGCAAAACGTGCTGCGTCAGGAACACAGCGGATACATCTATATCTGGTCACGCGAAGGTGCGGGGCGTAGCCACCTGTTGCATGCTGCCTGTGCGGAGCTTTCGGCACGCGGTGATGCGGTAGGCTATGTGCCGCTGGATAAACGTACCTGGTTCGTGCCTGAAGTGCTGGAGGGAATGGAACATCTCTCACTAGTCTGCATCGATAATATCGAGTGCGTGGCGGGGGACGAGCCGTGGGAAATGGCGATCTTTAACCTCTATAACCGCATCCTGGAATCGGGCAAAACCCGGCTGCTGATCACCGGCGATCGCCCACCGCGTCAGCTCAATCTGGGGCTGCCGGATCTGGCGTCGCGTCTGGACTGGGGGCAAATTTACAAGCTGCAGCCGCTGTCGGATGAAGACAAACTCCAGGCGCTACAGTTACGCGCCAGACTGCGCGGGTTTGAACTGCCGGAAGACGTGGGGCGTTTTCTGCTCAAACGCCTGGATCGGGAAATGCGCACCCTCTTTGATACGCTCGATCAGCTTGATCGCGCGTCTATCACCGCCCAGCGCAAGCTGACCATTCCGTTTGTGAAAGATATTCTTAAGCTCTGAGTTTTTTGCCCGGTGGCGGCTATGCCTTACCGGGCCTACGAAAACCGCTCCCCTTGTAGGCTGGCTAAGGCGCAGCCGCCACCCGGCTAAAGATCCCTCATCAGATGCTCCACCAGCAGCGGAATCGGTCTTCCCGACGCCACGCTCTTACCGTTTTCCCGCCACAATGCCGTACCGCTAATATCCAGATGCGCCCACGGGATCGTCGGCGGGCAAAAGTGGTGCAGCAGCCACGCCGCCGACGCACTGATTGCTGCATTATTGGTCGGTGTGTTGCACAGATCGGCGATGGTACTCTCGGTCTGCTTTTTCAAGCGGGCATCCAGGGGTAAAGACCACACTTCGTCACCGCTTCTTTTCCCTGCTTGGGTGAGAAAATCGCGCATCAACTCATTTTGCGTCATTAAACCACTGAATTCATATCCCAGCGCTTTCACCACCGCGCCGGTTAAGGTTGCCATGTCGATGATGTAGCGAGCTTGCGGATGCCGCTGGCTGGCCCAGGCAATGGCGTCCGCCAGGACCAGTCGGCCTTCGGCATCGGTATTATTGATTTCCACCGTGGTACCATTGCAGGCTCTTGCCACAGTGCCGGGCTGCATGGCGTCCGGGCCAATGGCGTTTTCCGCCAGCGCCAGCACGCCCATGATGCGAACGGGGAGTTTCAGCTCCGCAACGCTGAGCATCAGCCCCAGTACGTTTGCCGCACCGCACATATCGTACTTCATGGTGTACATGCCTGCGCCTTCCTTCAGCCACAGGCCGCCGGTATCGAAGGTAATGCCTTTGCCGACATAACAGCGCACCGGGCCGTCGGACACGCCATTGTAATGGATTGCCAGCAGGCGCGGCGGGCAGGATGCTCCTTTGCCGACGGCATGCAGCAGCCCCAGACCGTGTTCAACAATCTGCTTTTCGTCCAGCACTTCGCAGCGCAGGGCAGGGAAGGCGGCACACAGTTTTTGCGCCTCCTCCACCATAAACTGCGGCGTGCAGCGATCGGAAGGGGTATCCGCCAGGCGTCGTGCAGCAACCATACCACCTGCAATAGCCTGCTGCTGGCGGAAAAGAGTCTCCATCTTTTCCTGCTGCTCTGGCAGACAGAGGGCGGTAATGTGTTTAAGACGTACTGCCGCGTCGTCTGTTTTCTTCAGTTGCAGATCGTTGAGCGTGTGTGCCTGGTTGAAAAGAAAACGCAGCACCAGTGCCAGCACAACGTCGTCGATATGTGTGACGTCCAGTATCACATCAGAACTGACAGGGGAGGCCAGCAGTGGTCGCAGCGCGGCGAGCAATCCCCCGGTCAGCGCGTCCTGCCAGAGCGCATCCGGCAGCAGGCTGATCCGCGCAAACGGGGCACAGCCAAAGCGGGTGTCAGCGATGCTGTCCGATTCGCGCATTTCCGCGATAAGCGCAGTTTCCGGCAAATGAGCACAGGTGGCGCTGGCAATCAAATGGCTCTGTGGCTTCGCGTCTGAAAGTGTGGTAATTAACTGAAAGGTAATCATCATTGTTCCTCGATCGGCGCGCGTATCCGCGCGGCATAGGCTTGCATCCACTCCTCATCCACGGCCTGGTAATGCGTTTTTTCACGCTGACGCTCGGTACGAAACACAGTAAGTGGCTGGCGAGACGTCGCGACGACAAACGAGAAGGTTTTGATGTTGGTCGCGGCACCGAATTCGCCCTTGTTGTTCATGCACACCACGGAAAGATCGCCCACGCGGCCAAAGCGTGACATCAGCTTATCCTCCAGCTCGAACACCACCGAGTCCGCCGCCTGCTGCGGCGACATGCCTTGTGCCATGCGGCGAACGATTTCGTAGCTGGTGCAGCCTTTCATCAGGTCTTCGCCAACACCCGTGGCCGTGGCCGCGCCGGTTTCACTGTCGCAGTAAAAGCCGGAGCCGATAATCGGTGAGTCGCCAATGCGTCCGCGCTTTTTCATAAACAGGCCGCTGGTGGAGGTGGCGACGCTCATTGATCCTTGTTTATCAAGACCGATAATGCCGACCGTATCGTGGCCGTCATACGGGCTTAAGCCCTTATCCAGCGTCTCGCGGCAGCGCTTACGGTAGTGCTGCATCGCGCGGTCGGTGAGCATGGTTTTGTCGGCAAAGCCCTGGCTCAGCGCCCATTCGCGCGCGCCCTGGCCGACCAGCAGGCTGTTATAACGCTGGCGGCTAAGCGCGTGCGCCACGCGCACCGGGTTGGCGATATCCACCAGATTGCCCACGGCACCAAATGCCAGCGTGTCGCCATCCATGTAGGCCGCGTCCAGTTCGACCTCGCCGTTTTCAGTCGGTAGCCCGCCGTAGCCGACGGATTTATACAGCGGAAAGTCCTCCACGGCAGCCACGGCATCGACTACCGCGCCCGCCACTGGTTTTCCCGCAGCCAGAGCAGACGCAGACTCCGTTACGCCTTCAAGCGCCATTCGCCAGGTTGCGATAATTCCCCACATGCTTTACTCCTGTTTTGCAAGGGTGGTGTCGGTTTGCGTAACGGTGGCAATTTCCGCGGCGCGGTACTGTTTATCCACGATACGCATGAAAGGCAGATACAGCATGGCACCAATCAGCAGGTTGATGAGCTGCATGACGCTGCCGCTGAGATGCCCGGTGACGATAAAGCCGCTGATCACCGGCGGCAGCGTCCAGGGAATAAAGACGCCGGTGGTGACGGCAACCGCGCCGATTTTCATTGCGGCATACTGCACGGTGACCAGCACCAGCGGCACCAGGTTGAACGGGATGAGCATGATCGGGTTCATGATCACCGGCAGGCCAAACAGGATCGGTTCGTTGATATTAAACACCGACGCCCCCGCGCCGAGCCTCGCCACTTCGCGCATGTTTTTACTGCGCGCGAAAATCAGCATCGCAATCACCAGCGAGAGCGTAGCGCCCGCGCCACCCATCCAGATCATGTCAAAAAACTGTTCGGTGATAATGTGCGGTGGTGTCGTACCGGCCTGAATAGCGGCGATGTTATCGGTCTGGTTCTCCATCCACAGCGGGCGAATAATGCCGTTGATCATCGAACCGGAGTTAATGCCCACTGACCACAGGATGGTGATGCTGAACACCGTCATCAGGGCACCAAAGTATGAAGTGCCGTAGTGACGTACCGGCGTGGCAACCACCTCGTAAATAAACTGGTGAATGGTGTTGTAGTGGGTGTTTTCAAAGATGATGCGGATAACCAGTACCAGAATCATCACCAGCAGCGCCGGGATCAGCGCGGCGAAGGACTCCTGTACCGCTGGCGGCACGCCATCCGGCATTTTGATAACCAGATTTTTGCGCTTCAGCCAGCAGAATAACTCCGTCCAGAGCAGCGAGCCGATCATCGCCACGAACAGCCCTTTACTGCCAATCCACTCCACCGGCATCACGGTAATGCCGCCGTTTTCCGCCACTTTGATAAACGGCGTCAGGATCAGAAAGGTGACCAGCGCCAGAATGCCGCATGAAATGCGGTCTTCACCATAATGCTCGGCCAGGCGAAACGCCACCAGGAAGCTGATAAACAGCGACATGGTTGAGAACACCGCATTGAACGGGATTTCGATAATAGCGCTCCAGCTTTGACCAAAGGCCTGAGACATAAACTGCTGGTAGGTCTGGTTCGGGAACGAGGAGATCACCAGCAGAATGGAGCCGACGATGATAAACGGCATGAATGAAACGTAGGCACCACGAATGGCACCCAGATGACGCTGCTGGGCCGTTTTGGCCGCCAGCGGCATCAGTTTTGCTTCAAGAAATCCCAGAACATTGTTCATTGTGAACTCCGTACAAGATTGAGTGGCGTTGTTTATGTTATGTGTGTGGATTATCAGTGAAGCGCGGCGAGCGAAAGGTGAAATCGGTCACAAAGCATTCGCTTGTGTTATATAAATCTCATAAGATTAGTCATAAGGCTCTGCGATGGAAATTAAACTGCATGCCAATGCCACCACCACACCGCGTATTCGTCGTTATCTCCAGCAGTCTGCTAAAAGCGACAGAGAGCTGGCCGTTGAGCTGGGGATCTCCGTAACTACCGTCAGACGCTGGCGCAACCGTGAACAGGTTTCAGATAACCATACGACGCCAAAAGTGATACACAAAGCGCTGAGACAAGAGCAGGTTGTGCTGGTGAATGCACTGCGTGATGCCACCGCTGCACCGCTGGATGAATTGCTGCTGCTGGTCAACGACGGGCTGGGGATCGCCGTTTCCCGCGCCACTCTGAGCCGCTACCTCAAACCTGCGTCTGCTGCTCAAAAAGGGGCAGCACTGCAGGGGAAAAAAGCGCTGAAGGCAGGCGTCATGCCGCAGCAGCTGGCGCTGCATCATTTGCCTTTGTCGCTACATATGGATGATGGCGGGGAGCAACATCTGCTGTGGGCGCGCGAGCCGGTAAGCGGCTGGTGCTATGCCCGGCTCTATGCGGGCTTATCGCCTCAGTTGCTCACCCGCTGGACGTGCGAGCTGCTTGAAGCCTGCCCGGTTGATATACAATCTATTGAGACTTTTGGTTTTGAAGTGACATTGCCAGAGCGGGTCGTCACCGTAAAAGTACATCCGCAAAAAAACAGCGCAGTCCAGGTGGCGGTACCGTTACGCGAAATTATTCCGCGACTGAATGTTGAGGCTGCCGGAGAGCTGTTAATTCAACTCTGTGAGTTTTACAACCGCGGGAAAACGCAGAAAAAGCTGGGGGAGAGTACGCCGCAGGCGTTTCTGGAAGCGCTGCGGCGTAAAGATTAGAGGATCTCGAGTACGTCTTCCGGTGGCCGGCCAATCCGCGCTTTGCCGTTTGCCACCACGATCGGGCGCTCAATCAGCTTCGGATTCTCAACCATTGCCTGAATTAGCTGCTCTTCAGAGAGGTGCGTGTCATCAAGATTGAGCGACGTGTAGAGATCTTCTTTCTGGCGCATCAGCTCTCTCGCACTGCCCATCCCCAGCATCTGCAGCAACTGGTGAATCGTCCTCGCGTCCGGTGGTGTTTCCAGATACAGCACCACATCGGGATCGATGCCGTTAGACTTCAGCAGGCTGAGCGTGTCGCGGCTCTTCGAGCAGCGAGGGTTATGGTAAATTTTTACCGCGTCTGTCATGACTTCTCCTTTATTACATCTTTTCGTACGGCTTGAAGCGCTGCTGCAGACCGCGTAGCTGATCGATACGCGCATCGTAGCGCGCCTGTTGCAGGCTGCCGAGTTTCACCTGCGAGCTGGCGCTGCTCAGCAACGAAATAGCCTGATCCAGACGCCCGACCAGTGCGAACCCTTCGGCACGCGCGGCCAGCTCCTGATCGCGGTTACCGAGCTGGGCTTCCGCCTGCGCCAGCAGATCCCAGCCGTTTTGATCGTCTTTATTATTAAAGGTGTAGCGGTTGAGAATGGTCGCCGCTTCCTGCGCCTGTCCACCCTGTAAGTAAGCATTCGCCAGGTTGAGCTGCAACACCGGATTAGTTCGCACATCTTTCGCGCCTTTCAGACGGTTAATGGCGTCGGTGGCTTTTTTCTGCCCGAGGTCGATATCCGTTGCCAGATCGAGATACCAGGGATTATTAGGATCGGCTGCCAGCAGGGGCTGTAGCGCTTTGCGTGCCTCATCGTATTTACTGGCTTCCATCGCCTGCAACGCCTGACCATACTGGGCGGCGTTTTTCTCTCGCACATTGCCTTTTGCCAGCGCCTCCAGCAGGTCGCTGGTGAGCTGGTTACGCCCGGAGTTATACATGCCAAGCGTTCTGACTTTTGCCATGTAGAAATCCTGCGAGGATTGCACGACGACAGGGCGCATCTGGTTGGCGCGGTTACGCGCGTCAGAGAGGCGGCTTTCCGGCAACGGGTGGGTCAGCAGAATTTCTGGCGGGCGCGACGAGTAACGTGCCTGGTCGAGCAGTTTTTCCAGGAAGCTCGGCATGGCCTGCGGGTCAAAGCCCGAACGCTGCAGGACCTGAATCCCGATGCGGTCCGCTTCCTGCTCGTTCTGCTGGGTAAAGCTGATCATCCCCTGACGCGTTCCCGCCAGCGTGCCGGTGAGCGCCGCCATACCGGCCTGCGGGCTTGCCATCGCCAGCAGAATGGAGCCTAACGCGCCGACCCAGGTCAGCGGGGCGTTCCGTTTCTGATCTTCCATCGCGCGCGCCAGATGGCGCTGGGTCACGTGCGAAATTTCGTGCGCCATGACAGACGCCAGCTGGCTTTCGTTATCGGAGTAGCGGAATAACGCCGAGTGCAACACCACGTTCCCGCCAAAGAAGGCGAAGGCGTTGATTTCGTCGTTATTGATTAAATAGAAATGGAACGGCGTTTTCACCGAATTGGCGTGTGCGACAAGCCGCATGCCCAGACCGTTAATGTACTGCACCAGCAGCGGGTCATTAATTAAGGGGGCGCTGCCACGCAACTGGCGAACATAGTAATCACCCATCTGCATCTCCTGGCCAATGGAGAGCGTGCTTCCTGCTGTGGTGCCCATATCCGGCAATGAATCGGCTGAGTCAGCGAAAGCGGGTACTGCCTGACCAACCGTCAGCGCGGCGATAAGTGTCGCAACCAGTGTTTTTCTCAACTGCCTGAACATAACCACTGTCCTGTATTTTGGATGTGCTAATTTGACCGATGAACCCGCATATCGTTCATCTCCACTGCCCTGCGAGTGTAGCCGTGTTAAGGCATGAAGAAAATCCCATTCATCTGCGTTTTGCGAATCGTTACAGTGATACAAAAAGGAAAGTCTTTTTTGTGACAGTTAGATACAATTCACCGTCTCACTCCCGCCATCCGATTCAGGGAAGGGTTGTATGCTCGAAATGTTAATGCAGTGGTATCGGCGTCGGTTTAGCGACCCGGAGGCCATTGCTTTGTTGGTCATTCTGGTTGCCGGGTTCGGTATTCTGTTTTTCTTTAGCGGCCTGCTGGCACCGCTGCTGGTCGCGATTGTACTGGCGTACCTGCTGGAATGGCCAACGGCGCGGCTGGAAAAAATCGGCTGTTCCCGCCGCTGGGCGACCAGTATTGTGCTGGTGCTGTTTGTGGGTATCTTGCTACTCATGGCGTTTGTCGTGATGCCTGTCGCCTGGCAGCAGGGGATCTACCTGATCCGCGATATGCCTGGCATGCTGAACAAATTCTCTGATTTCGCCGCCACGCTGCCGCGTCGCTATCCTGCGCTGATGGATGCCGGGATTATTGATGCGATGGCTGAAAACATGCGCGCCCGCATTATGACGATGGGCGATTCGGTGGTGAAGTATTCTCTGGCCTCGCTGGTCGGTCTGCTGACGCTGGCGGTTTACCTTGTGCTCGTGCCGTTAATGGTTTTCTTCCTGGTGAAAGATAAAGAGCAGATGTTGAATGCTGTTCGCCGTGTTCTGCCGCGTAACCGTGGTCTGGCCGGGCAGGTCTGGCAGGAGATGAACCAGCAGATCACCAACTATATCCGCGGCAAAGTGCTGGAGATGATTGTCGTGGGCGTGGCAACCTGGATCGGCTTCCTGATCTTCGGTCTGAACTATTCGTTACTGCTGGCGGTGCTGGTAGGATTTTCCGTTCTTATTCCTTATATCGGCGCGTTTGTGGTGACCATCCCGGTTGTCGGCGTCGCGCTGTTCCAGTTCGGGTTGGGCACCGAGTTCTGGAGCTGCTTCGCCGTGTACCTGATTATTCAGGGGCTGGACGGTAACCTGCTGGTGCCGGTGCTGTTCTCTGAAGCGGTGAATCTGCATCCGCTGGTGATTATTCTGTCAGTGGTGATTTTTGGCGGGCTGTGGGGATTCTGGGGCGTGTTCTTTGCCATTCCGCTGGCAACGCTGATTAAAGCCGTGGTCCACGCGTGGCCGGATGTGCCTGCGGTGGAAGAGAAGTAGTTTTTGTGCGGGCTGACGCCCTCACCCCGACCCTCTCCCACAGGGAGAGGGAGCAAATACTAAAAACGGTAGCATGAGCTACCGTTTTGCATTTACCGTGTAGGTCGGGTAAGACGAAGCCGCCACCCGACACTCACTTTCAGGCACTTTGTTTCAGCCAGTTCAGCACCACATCGTGGTGGTTGCTGGTTTTGAAGTCATCAAACACATGTTCAACTTTACCGTCAGCGTCAATCAGGAAGCTGATGCGGTGAATGCCGTCGTAAGTTTTGCCCATAAAGGACTTCTCGCCCCAGACGCCAAACTGCTCGCAGACCTGGTGGTCTTCATCAGAAAGCAGCGTGAAGTTCAGCAGCTCTTTTTCAGCAAATCGTGACAGCTTTTCTGGTTTATCTGTGCTGATACCCAGCACTTCCACGCCGACTTTTTTCAACTCGTCCATGTTGTCGCGTAGACCGCAGGCCTGTACGGTACAGCCTGGCGTCATGGCTTTCGGGTAGAAATAGACCAGAACACGCTGTCCCTGGAAGTCGGTCAAATTTACTTGCTCGCCGTCTTGATCCGGTAAGCTAAATTTCGGTGCGATATCACCGGCTTTCAGTGGATTCATTACTCAACTCCATCCTGTTCATGCTGCGAATAATTGACGACGCTTATACTGCCTTGCGCGTGTAATTCTGTACAGAGGGCTTTAAACGCTTGCTCGATATTTGACGCATCCTGCGAGGCAGGGCTGTGCGCAGTAATCTGAATAAACAGCGTGGGAATGGCGTTCTCATCACCCGGCTGTGTACGGGAAACCAGTTCGGCAATATTCATCTGATGGCTGTCAAACAACGCGGTAAAACGCTCAATCAGATGCGGTGAATCAGGCACTTCAACCTGCACCCAGACGGTGGAAGGCAGCGCCGGACGCGGACGTGCAGTGGTGCGTTTCATCACAATCAGCAAATCCAGCTCCGCGCCTTTCAGTGGCAGGGTGGATTCAATCAGCGTGATGGCATTCCATGTCCCGGACAACAGCATAATAAACGTGAACTCTTCGCCAAGCATAGCCAGACGGCTGTCTTCGATATTACAGCCGCAGCTGCTTACGTGTCGGGTGATGGTGTTCACGATACCCGGCCTGTCAGCACCCAGCGCAGTGATAACCAGGTAATGTTGTGATGAGGTTGTCAAACCTGTTCTTCCTTTGCTTGGTTAAGTCTTCCTAAGGAAAGCATAAAAAAAACGTGCATACAACCGCCTGAGGCCCTCAGGTCGCTTGCTTTTATTACAGTTCCAAACGTACCATTGAGACTCTTGTTCGCACAGAGGATGGCTCATGTTCACGGGAAGTATTGTCGCGCTTGTTACACCGATGGATGAAAAAGGTAATGTCTGCCGCTCCAGCATGAAGAAGCTGATTGATTACCATGTCGCCAATGGAACCTCGGCGATCGTTTCGGTAGGGACTACCGGTGAATCTGCAACGCTGAGCCACGAAGAGCACGGCGATGTGGTTATGCTGACCCTTGAACTGGCTGACGGGCGTATCCCGGTCATCGCAGGCACGGGCGCTAATGCAACCGCAGAAGCTATCAGCCTGACCAAACGTTTCAACGACAGCGGCATCGTCGGCTGTCTGACCGTCACGCCTTACTACAATCGTCCCACTCAGGAAGGTTTGTTCCAGCATTTCAAAGCCATCGCGGAACATACTGACTTGCCACAAATTCTGTATAATGTGCCGTCCCGTACCGGTTGCGATATGCTGCCGGAAACCGTTGGTCGTCTCTCGAAAGTAAAAAATATTATCGGGATTAAAGAGGCGACAGGGAACTTAAGCCGCGTTCATCAGATCAAAGAGCTGGTTTCAGACGACTTTATCCTGCTGAGCGGTGATGATGCGACCGCGCTGGACTTTATGCAGCTCGGTGGTCATGGCGTGATTTCCGTAACGGCGAACGTTGCGGCTCGCGATATGGCAGAAATGTGCAAACTGGCGGCGGCCGGTCACTTTGATGACGCTCGCGTGGTTAATCAGCGTCTGATGCCGCTGCACAATAAATTATTTGTCGAACCCAATCCGATCCCAGTGAAATGGGCCTGTAAGGAGTTGGGACTTGTAGCGACCGATACGCTGCGTCTGCCAATGACACCGATTACCGACCACGGTCGTGAAATCGTCAGGGCAGCGCTGAAGCATGCCGGTTTGCTGTAAAGTTTAGGGAGATTTGATGGCTTATTCAGTACAGAAGTCGCGCCTGGTGAAGGTTGCGGGTGTTTCGCTTGTTATGCTGCTCGCCGCCTGTAGTTCAGATTCGCGCTACAAGCGCCAGGTGAGCGGTGATGAATCCTATCTGGATGCAGCGCCGCTTGCTGAACTTCACGCACCTGCCGGTATGATCCTGCCGATTCAGAACGGCGATTATAATATCCCTGTGACCAATGGTAGCGGTCAGGTGGGTAAAGCGCTCGATATTCGTCCGCCAGCACAGCCGCTGGCCCTGGTGAGCGGGGCGCGTACCCAGTTTACCGGCGATACAGCGTCCCTGCTGGTTGAAAGTGCGCGCGGAACGACACTGTGGCCGCAGGTGGTCAGCGTGATTCAGGCGAAGAACTACACGATTGATAAACGCGATGACGCCAGCCAGACCTTAACCACAGACTGGATTGAATGGAGCCGTCTGGATGAAGATCAGCAGTACCGTGGTCGTTATCAAGTCTCCGTTAAACCACAGGGTTATCAGCAGGCGGTTACCGTTAAGCTGTTGAATCTGGAGCAGGCGGGTAAGCCGGTTGCCGATCCAGCCTCCATGCAGCGCTACAGCACCGAAATGTTGAACGTGATTGCCGCGGGACTGGATAAGAACGCCACCGACGCCGCTAACGCAGCGCAGAGCCGCAACGGTGTTACGTTCGACGTTCAGAGCGCCGCCGATGACACGGGTCTGCCAATGCTGGTGGTTCGTGCGCCATTTAACCAGACCTGGCAACGCCTGCCAGCGACGCTTGAAAAAGTGGGCATGAAAGTAACCGACAGCACGCGTTCAACGGGTAGCATCACGGCAACGTACAAGCCGCTGTCCGACAGCGCCTGGCAGGAACTGGGGGCACGCGATCCGCAACTGGCCTCCGGCGATTATAAAATTCAGGTCGGTGACCTCGATAACCGCAGTAGCCTGCAGTTTATCGATCCGAAAGGCCACACGCTGACCCAGTCGCAGAACGATGCGCTGGTCGCGGTCTTCCAGGCTGCATTCAGCAAATAAATACGAGGGCTGGTGAATCCAGCCCTTTTTATTTTCGTGCTACGCAAACGTGTGCGTGGCATAATATCCCCAGTTTTGAATACAAATCATCACACCAGGAGTAATGAAGATGCAGAAGCAAGCTGAGTTGTATCGTGGCAAAGCGAAGACCGTATACAGCACCGAAAACCCGGATCTGTTGGTGCTCGAATTCCGCAATGATACGTCAGCAGGGGATGGCGCACGCATTGAGCAGTTCGATCGTAAAGGCATGGTGAACAACAAGTTCAACCACTTCATTATGACCAAACTGGCCGAAGCGGGTATTCCAACCCAGATGGAAGCGTTACTGTCCGACACGGAATGTCTGGTGAAAAAACTGGATATGGTGCCGGTCGAATGTGTTATTCGTAACCGTGCCGCGGGCTCCCTGGTGAAGCGTCTTGGCATCGAAGAAGGTATCGAGCTGAATCCACCATTGTTCGACCTGTTCCTGAAAAACGACGCCATGCATGACCCGATGGTCAATGAATCTTACTGTGAAACCTTTGGCTGGGTGAGCAAAGAGAATCTGGCGCGTATGCAGGAACTGACCTACAAAGCGAATGACGTACTGAAAAAACTGTTTGATGACGCGGGTCTTATCCTGGTCGACTTCAAGCTGGAGTTCGGTCTGTTTAAAGGTGAAGTGGTGCTGGGTGATGAGTTCTCACCGGACGGCAGCCGTCTGTGGGATAAAGAAACGCTGGATAAAATGGACAAAGACCGTTTCCGTCAGAGCCTGGGTGGCCTGATTGAAGCATATGAAGCCGTTGCTCACCGTTTAGGCGTTAAGCTCGACTGATCCTCAATTGCCAAAGGATGTTCACATCCTTTGGCGTCTTACCTTTGTTTCCTATGGTAATCCTCTCATTAACCGCCTACGATCATAGCTATTGATAATGGAATAGTTCGAGGTGGTTATGCGCTGGCAAGGGCGTCGTGAAAGTGACAATGTAGAAGACAGGCGCAACAGTGGCGGCGGTGGCCCGTCAATGGGCGGCCCAGGGTTTCGTTTACCCAGTGGAAAGGGGGGAATTGTTCTGCTCATCGTCGTGCTGGTGGCAGGTTATTATGGTGTCGATTTGACCGGCCTGATGACCGGGGAGCCTCTTCAGCAACAGCCACAATCCCAGCGCTCTATCAGCCCGAATGAAGATGAAGCCGCTAAGTTTACCTCCGTTATTCTGGCAACGACCGAAGATACCTGGAGCCAGCAGTTCGAAAAAATGGGGCGGACCTATCAGCAGCCGAAACTGGTAATGTACCGTGGCGCAACGCGCACCGGCTGCGGCACCGGACAATCCGTTATGGGGCCGTTCTACTGCCCGGCTGACAGTACCGTTTATATCGATCTCTCCTTCTACGATGACATGAAACGCAAGCTCGGTGCCGACGGCGATTTTGCCCAGGGCTACGTCATTGCGCATGAAGTCGGGCACCACGTTCAAAAACTGCTCGGCATTGAGCCTAAAGTGCGTCAGCTTCAGCAAAATGCGTCTCAGGCGGAAGTGAACCGTCTGTCCGTGCGTATGGAGCTTCAGGCGGACTGCTTCGCCGGTGTCTGGGGGAAAAGTATGCAGCAGCAGGGCGTGCTCGAAGCGGGCGACCTGGAAGAGGCGTTGAATGCGGCACAGGCCATCGGTGATGACCGTCTTCAGCAGCAGAGCCAGGGGCGGGTGGTGCCGGACAGCTTCACACACGGTACGTCTGAACAACGTTACAGCTGGTTCAAACGCGGCTTCGACAGCGGCGACCCGGCGCAATGTAATACCTTCGGCAAAGCCATGTGATGTTGCCGTTTGAAAATCTGATCGGCCAGCTTACGCGTCAGGGCCATCGTCGGCTGGTTGTTCTTAGTGGCGATGAACAGTGGGTATGCGCGCAGGCATCTGCCCTGCGTGATGCCTTGCCTGGCGACTGGTTGTGGCTGGAAGATAACGCCTCTAAAGCTATCAGTGGTCTGCTGGGGCGTGAATTCCTGCATGCTATTTTTGACGCCCGCAGCGGGTTTGATGTTTCGGCCTTTGCCGCACTCAGCGGAACGTTGCGCGCCGGAAGCCTTCTGGTGCTGCTGGTTCCGCCGCTCGCCGTCTGGCCGGAAAAACCCGACAGTGATTCCCTGCGCTGGAGCGACACTCCAGAACTGATTGCCACCCCGCATTTTGTAAACCATTTTTGCCGGACGATTGCTGCCGATCCTGACGTGATTTTGTGGCAGCAGAACCTGCCTCTATCGTTCCCCCCCCTCCCTGATGCGCCTGACTGGCAGCCTGCCAGCGGCGCGCCGCAGCGTGAGCAGGCTGAAATCCTGAATGTGCTTCAGACCATGCAGAGCGGCGTCGTGGCCGTTACGGCGGCGCGCGGGCGCGGAAAGTCCGCGATGGCGGGGATGTTACTCAGCAGCATTCAGGGCAGTGCCGTCGTTACGGCTCCAGCCAAAAGCGCAACCGACGTGATTGCCCGCTTTGCCGGAGATAACTATCACTTTATGGCTCCGGACGCGCTGCTGGCCTCTACCGTGCAGGCTGACTGGCTAATTGTCGATGAAGCGGCTGCTATCCCCGGCCCATTACTGGAAAAGCTGGTAACGCGTTTTCCCCGCACGCTGTTAACGACTACCGTTCAGGGTTACGAAGGGACGGGAAGGGGATTCTTGCTTAAATTCTGTGCCCGGTTTAGCGATTTGCAGCGGTATAGCTTATCAACGCCAGTTCGCTGGGCTGCCGGGTGTCCACTTGAGCGGGTTGTCGCCAGTGCGTTGCTGTTTGACGATGCGCTTCTCGACCAGAAACCAGAAGGTGATGTGCGTATTACTTCTCTTGAGGCACAGGCGTGGGAGAGCAATCCCGTGCTCGTGGCACACGTGTATGAACTGCTATGCGCTGCGCACTACCGTACCTCGCCGCTTGATTTACGCCGTATGATGGACGCTCCCGGCCAGCACTTTTCTGTCGCACAAACCGGTTCCGCTATCGCGGGCGCGCTCTGGCTGGTGGACGAGGGCGGGTTAATCCCGGAACTTAGCCGTGCGGTATGGGCAGGCTTTCGGCGTCCGCGCGGTAACCTGGTGGCGCAGTCTCTGGCGGCACACGGCGGTTCGCCTCTGGCGGCGACGCTCAAAGGGCGACGAGTGACCCGCATTGCGGTTCATCCCCATCGCCAGCGGGAAGGTATCGGCCAGGCACTGATTCACCATGCGGGTGGTCAGGATTATCTCTCGGTGAGTTTCGGCTATACCGATGAGCTTTGGCGTTTCTGGCAGCAGTGCGGGTTTGCGCTGGTGCGGATGGGTAGCCATCGCGAAGCCAGCAGCGGCTGCTATACCGCGATGGCGTTACTGCCGCTGAGCGAGGCGGGGCGTCAGTTGTGTGAGCAGGAGGAGCAGCGTCTGTGCCGCGATGCGCGGGTATTATCGTCATGGAATGGTGAAAAGATCCCGGTGGAAGATGGCTGGGAAGCTACCCTTAATAATGACGACTGGCTGGAGCTGGCCGGGTTTGCCTTCGCTCATCGGGCGTTTTCGACTTCCGTTGCCGCGTTAACCCGCCTGCTGTTAACCGTAGACATGCCGCTCCCGGCTTTGCGCGGAAAAATGGCGGGTAAAACGGATAGCGTCGGTCGAAAATCTCTGTTGGCTAAGCTACGCAATGAAACGGCACATGCGCTTGAAAGTCTTGATGAACAGCGCTGCCAGCAGTTGAAAGACAACATTTTGCAATGGCAATTTTTTCAATGACTTCTTCAGTAAAGTGGCATGGTCATTACCCCCCGGAGGCGTAAAATCCAACCATCAATTAAGGAGACCGCCATGAAACATGACCATTTTGTTGTTCAAAGCCCTGACAAACCGGCAAAACAGTTACTGCTTCTGTTTCATGGCGTGGGTGATAACGCCGTCAACATGGGGCAGATTGGCAGCTGGTTTGCGCCGGTGTTTCCGGACGCGCTGATTGTCAGTATCGGCGGCGTGGAGCCGTGCGGTCCTGACGGACGGCAGTGGTTCTCTGTCCAGGGCGTGACGGAAGAGAACCGTCAGGCGCGTATTGATGCCATCATGCCCGTATTTATCGAAACGGTACGCTACTGGCAGCAGAAAAGCGGCGTTGGTGCAGATGCCACGGCGCTGATTGGCTTCTCGCAAGGATCGATTATGTCGCTGGAGAGCGTAAAAGCGCAGCCTGGCCTCGTATCCCGCGTGATTGCCTTTAACGGTCGCTTTGCCACGTTACCGCAAAGTGCCACGACGCAGACCACCATTCATCTGATCCACGGTGGTGAAGATCGGGTGATTGAGCTTTCGCATGCGGTGGCTGCCCAGGAAGCGCTGATCCGTGAAGGCGGGGATGTCACGCTGGACATCGTGGACGATCTGGGGCATGCCATTGACGATCGCAGCATGCAGTTCGCGCTCGACCATTTACGCTATACCGTGCCGAAGCACTACTTTGATGAAGCGCTCAGCGGCGGTAAGCCGAATGACGATGATATTGTAGAGTTTATGTGAATATTACCCCTCTCCCGAGCGGGGAAGGGGTAATAAATTTACTTCTTCTGGTCTTTCTTCGTCCAGTCGTCGTCATCATCCCATTTATCGTTAAAATCACGATGTGGTGGGAGATCCGGCTTGTTAGCGAGAAATTTTTTGTGGTCAACGCGCTTAAGATCTTTAATCACGTTAAGCAGCACGCCTACCAGAAACACCAGCACCAGAATCCACCAGTATTTAGCCAGCCAGTCCATTCGCTATTCCTTCTCAGAGCATTCGTCAGGCGACGAGTTGCTCCATAATACGTTGATACATACGGGCCAGCAGTTGCAAATCTGCCGCATTCACACACTCATTGATTTTGTGAATAGTGGCGTTAACCGGACCCAGTTCGACAACCTGCGCACCCATGCGGGCAATAAAGCGCCCGTCTGACGTGCCACCCGTTGTCAGCAGTTGTGGCTTAATTTCATTATAGTGTGCGATAGCGTTCACCACCGCATCCACCAGTTTTCCGCGCTGCGTCAGGAACGGCTGGCCGGAAAGCCACCAGTCAATGGTGTAGCGCAGTTCATATTTTTCCAGCAGCGCAATCACGCGTGCTTTGATCATCTCGTCAGTCAGTTCAGTGCTAAAGCGGAAGTTGAACTGCACGAAGATATCACCAGGGATCACATTGTTGCTGCCCGTACCGGCCTTCACGTTAGCAATCTGCATGCTGGTAGGCGGGAAGAACTCGTTGCCCTTGTCCCACTCAATAGCCACCAGTTCGTTCAGCATGGGGGCTGCACGATGAACCGGGTTGTCGGCGAGATGCGGATACGCGACGTGTCCCTGAACGCCGTGAATGGTCAGGTTGCAGGTAAGCGACCCACGACGACCGTTTTTCACCACATCACCGACGATTTCGGTACTCGACGGCTCACCCACCAGGCAGTAGTCCAGACGCTCGTTACGCGCCATCAGCGTCTCAACCACTTTCACGGTGCCATTGTGCGCGCTGGCTTCTTCATCGGAGGTGATCAGGAACGCGAGACGGTTTTTATGGTTCGGATGTTGGGCAACGAAACGCTCCGCCGCCACCACCATCGCCGCCAGTGAGCCTTTCATGTCTGCCGCACCGCGGCCAAACAGCATGCCGTCACGGATGGTGGGTTCGAACGGTGGGTTGATCCAGCGGTCTGCATCGCCAGCCGGAACCACATCGGTATGTCCGGCAAACGCCAGCGTTTCGCCCTGACCGCGCCATGCCCAGAAGTTCTGTGTGTCGCCAAAATCCATTGGTTCAACGGTAAAACCAATGGCACGCAAGCGCTCAATCATTAATGCCTGACAACCTGCATCGTCCGGGCTAAGAGAAGGACGGCGAATAAGCTGCTGAGTCAGCTCAATGACCGGGCATGACATAGACTACACCTCAACGAAAAAAGTCTGAATAAACGGTTTCACTAAAACCCAGCAGCATAGGCTGCCCTGGCTTGCAGAGCAATGGGCGTTTGATAATTGCTGGCATTTCAAGCATCAGTTTTGCCGCACTATCGGCATCGTTGATCGTCGCGCGCAGCGACTCATCCAGTTTTCGCCAGGTGGTGCCGCGGGTATTCAGCAAGGCTTCCCAGCCCAGCTCCTTGATCGCCGTATGCAAAAATGCCGCATCAAGACCATCGACACGGTAATCGTGAAAGCGGTATGCCACATCGTTGGCTTCCAGCCAGCGGCGCGCTTTTTTGATGGTGTCGCAATTTTTAATACCGTACATCACTACCATGGTGAATCCTTTTGTTCTTTTGACGGGTGAATGTTCAATTATTTCGAAGATATATCCTTAAGCGAAATATAACACAGGAATGATATCACTGGACTTACAATTCTCCTTAATTGAACGCACAACTGTAAGCTGAATATTTTTTCATCATTTAAGCATAGTTGTCCACAAAGATTAAATTTCTAATAAAGTCAGCAGGTAAAATTAAAGTCACCTGCCTGTATGGTTATTTCAAAATATTGCTGTCCGTCACATAAAATTTAAGAGGCTGCGCTCATAGTTGTCTCAAATCCTTTTCAGATGCGGGGTGTAATCACAGTAATTGGCTAAATAGTCTTCACAATGATGATACGTTTCCGTAGAATATGCATAATAATAAGAGAGGTTGTTATGATTGAACGCGAACTGGGGAACTGGAAAGATTTTATCGAAGGCATGCTTCGTAAATGACATTCAGTAAGAATTGCAAGAGCACTTAAATAAGTAAAATAACCATAGTGTGAACTCATCACACAATAAAAAGGCGGCCCTGAGAGCCGCCTTTTTTATTTCACCACACTATTCAGGCCGCTCTTTAAGCGGGAAACGGCGGCGCACCAGCACGAAGAATAACGGAACGAAATAGATCGCCAGAATCGTTGCTGAAATCATGCCACCCATAACGCCCGTACCAACCGCATGCTGGCTGCTGGAGCCTGCGCCAGAACTGGTTGCCATCGGTAATACACCAAAGACAAACGCCAGAGAGGTCATCAGGATCGGACGTAAGCGCTGGCGACAGGCGTGCAGCGTCGCGGCCATCAGGTCATGGCCTTTGGCGTTCATCTCATTGGCAAATTCAACAATCAGAATGGCGTTTTTCGCCGACAAACCGATGACGGTGAGTAGACCCACCTGGAAGTAAACATCGTTCTCCAGACCGCGCATCCAGGTCGCCAGCAGCGCACCAATGACCCCGAGCGGTACTACCAGCATGACCGAGAACGGCACCGACCAGCTTTCATACAGTGCTGCCAGGCAAAGGAACACCACCAGCAGCGAAAGCGCATAGAGCGCAGGGGCTTGCGCACCGGAGAGACGTTCCTGGTAGGACATGGCCGTCCACTCCAGGCCAAACCCGGTTGGCAACTGCTGCACCAGTTGTTCCATGATATCCATCGCCGTACCGGTACTGACGCCCGGCGCGGCTTCACCCACGATCTCCAGCGCGGAGTAGCCGTTGTAGCGTTCCAGGCGCGGTGAGCCCGTTTCCCAGCGCGAGGTGGCAAAGGCGGAGAACGGCACCATGCCGCCTGTATTGTTACGTACATACCAGCGGTTAATGTCGTCCGGCAGCATGCGGTATTTCGCGGCAGACTGAACGTAGACTTTTTTCACGCGGCCGCGATCCATAAAGTCGTTCACATAGCTGGAGCCCCACGCCGTTTGCAGCGTGTCGTTAATGTCGTCTATCGATACGCCAAGCGCCTGCGCTTTACGCTGATCGATATCCACCTGCAGCTGCGGGCTGTCGTCCAGACCGTTATGACGAACGCGGGTCAGCTGCGGATCTTTACCCGCCAGATCGAGCAGTTTGTCACGCGCAGCCATTAACGCGTCATGCCCGGCACCCGCGTGATCCTGCAGTTCCATATCAAACCCTGCCGAACTGCCAAGACCGCTGATAGCGGGAGGGCTGCTGGCGAAAACGCGCGCCTCTTTGATGTGGCTGAAGGCTTTGGTCGCCCGTTCGATAATAGCAAACGAGGAGCCTGTATCGCTGTCGCGTTGATCCCAGTCTTTCAGACGCACAAACATACGTGCCACGTTCTGCCCGTTACCGCCAGGGCCAGAGCCGACGGTGGAAAAGACGGACACAACGTTATCTTTCTCTTTAGTCTGGAAGTAGTTCTCAACCTTTTGCACCACCTTCAGCGTTTGCTGCTGCGTGGAGCCGCTCGGCAACTGAACGGAGGTGATAAACATGCCGCGGTCTTCCAGCGGCAGGAAGGAGGTCGGCAGGCGCAGGAACAGGAACACCATGCCGCCGAGCAGCAGGACGTAGACCACCATCCAGCGCACGCTGCGGTGCAATATCCTGCCCACGCCCGCTTCATAGCGCGCCGCATTACGGTTAAACATGCGGTTAAACCAGCCGAAAAAGCCTTTCTGACCGTGATGCTCACCTTTATGCAACGGTTTGAGCAGCGTGGCGCAGAGGGCAGGGGTGAGGATCATCGCCACCAGCACCGAGAGCACCATCGCGGAGACGATAGTGATAGAGAACTGGCGGTAGATCGCGCCGGTCGTCCCGCCAAAGAAGGCCATCGGGATAAACACCGCTGAGAGCACCATCGCGATACCGACCAGCGCGCCCTGAATTTGCCCCATCGATTTCCGCGTAGCTTCACGCGGTGAAAGGCCTTCCTCGCTCATGATGCGCTCAACGTTTTCCACCACCACGATGGCATCATCCACCAGCAGGCCGATCGCCAGCACCATCGCAAACATGGTTAAGGTATTGATACTGTAACCAAAAGCGTAAAGCACCGCGAAGGTGCCGAGCAGCACCACTGGCACCGCAATCGTTGGAATAAGCGTGGCGCGGAAGTTTTGCAGGAACAGGTACATCACCAGGAACACCAGCGCGATGGCTTCGAGCAGGGTTTTCACCACATCTTCAATAGAGGCTTTGACGAAGGAGGTGGTCTCGTAGGCGACTTTATATTCCAGCCCGTGCGGGAAAAAGTGCGATAGCTCATCAAGACGATCGATGACCAGCTCTGCCGTTGCCATTTCATTCGCACCGGAGGCCAGTTTGACCCCTAAACCGGATGCCTGATTACCGTTAAAGCGGCTCAGGTAGTCATATTTTTCCGCTCCCATCTCCACGGTGGCGACATCGCCCAGGCGTACTTCAGAACCGTCCTGATTGACCCGCAGGGTAATATTGCGGAACTGTTCAGGCGTCTGGAGCAGTGACTGCGAATTAATGGTGGCGTTCAGCGCCTGGTTATCCACGGATGGCGTACCGCCCAGCTGACCCACGGCAATCTGGGCGTTCTGCGATTCGATGGCATCGGTAACATCTTTCGCCGTCATCTGCACGCTGTTGAGCTTGTCAGGGTTCAGCCAGATGCGCATGGAATATTGTGAGCCATAGGCATCGATATCCCCCACGCCGTTAATACGGCTGAGCGGGTCCTGGATATTACTCGCCACGTAGTCGGCAATATCCTGTTTATCCATCGAGCCATCGGTGGAGACAAACGCAATGGTTAAAATATTGGTATCACCGGTTTTACGCACGGTGACGCCCTGGTTTTGCACAGCCTGAGGCAGCTTACGCAGGGCTGACTGCAGCTGGTTTTGTACCTGCTGTACTGCTTCATCCGGGTCCGTACCTGCCGTAAAACTCAGGGTGACCGTCGCCTGGCCGGTCGCGCTACTCTGTGAGGACATATACATCAGGTTATCGAGGCCCGTCATGTTCTGCTCGATGACCTGCGTGACGGTATTTTCCAGCGTTTGTGCCGAAGCGCCAGGGTAGTTAGCCGTAACACGCACGTTGGGCGGTGCCAGATCGGGGTATTGCTCAACAGGAAGTGAAGTAATGGCCAGGACACCTGTCAGACACAACAGGATGGCAAGTACCCAGGCAAAAATGGGGCGATCGATGAAAAAATTCGCCATGAAAAGGTGACCTCGTTTTGCTGCACGTCGTTATTGTCTATTGTCCGCATCACTGTAGCGGTAAGTCGAAGGTCAAACGTGGAGAAATAAAGGAGATAATGTAAATTATCATGCGCTTTTTTCAGCGTTTGCCCCTTTACCGTTATTTACCCGCCAGAGCTGCTGGTGTACGGAACGTCACGCTGACCTGCGTCCCGCCATTTGGCGGCGGGGAAAAGTGCAACGTCCCGCCGAGCCGTCCCGCGCGTTCGCGCATAATGTTCAGCCCGTAGTGTCCTGGCGGCTCGCTGGCTTCGCCAATACCAATGCCGTTGTCGCGAATGGTGACGGTGTGCGTGCCATCGGCTGACGTGATACAGCTGACAATAATTTCGCTTGCCTGAGCATGTTTAATGGCATTCAACACCGCTTCACGCACGATCTGTAACAAATGCACCTGCTTTTGCGCATCCAGCGCCAGCGAGGAGAGACGGCAGTCAAGGACCAGTTTCGCCTGCGTCTGGCTTTGCAGCCCGTCGAGGGACTCCTGCAGTGCGGCAGGAAGGTTGGCATGATTGAGCGTCAGGCGGAAGGTGGTAAGCAGTTCGCGCAGCTGCCGCCAGGCGTTGTTTAGCTCACGGGAGAAGTCCGCGATGATGGTTTGTGCCGGGAGATCCTCTTCCGGCACGGCACGTTTGAGCAGCGCAAGCTGGATGCGCAAATAGGAGAGGACCTGCGCCAGTGAGTCATGTAACTCGCGGGCAATGGTCGCGCGTTCTTCCATCAGCAGTAACTGCTGATAGTGTTTCTGCGCCTGGTTGAAATAGAGCCCGCGCCCCAGCATTGTCGCCACGCTTTCCATAAGCGGCAGCGATACGGCATGCTTCTCGCTCTGCCAGCGCAGCTCGCCATAAAGGGTATCCTGCATCAGCACCGGCAGACTTTGCATCTGACTGTCGTTTGTCTCCGTCCCCTCACACAGCCGCCAGTCGTCGCTGGTGCGAAGTTCGAGGTAATTCATCTGCGTGTATTCATGCACAATCTGCAAAATATGCCTGAAACAGTGGCTGTCGATCTGGCCGGTATTGAGCGCCTGCGAACATTTGAACAGCATCTCAAGCTGCTGATGCGCTTCATTTAAATGGTGTGTTTTTTCCGCAACGGACTGCTCAAGTGAGAGATACAGCGTCCGCAGCTCGGCTGACATATGGTTGAACGCACGGGAAAGCTGGCCCAGCTCATTCGGCAGGGCAGTGTCAGGCGCAGGCGTGTCAAATTGTCTCCGTTCAATACGTTCGCTGGCCGCCACCAGATTGTTCAGCGGCAAAACCACCTGGCGGCGGGTCTGTCGCAGCGTAAATACAGTCAGCAGCAGAATGCTCAGCCCGCCCGCCAGCGACATCAGGATAACCAGCTGAATTTTATGTTCGGTGTAGTGCTGGAGCGCCAGCACAAAGGCATCAATGCGGCCAACAAAATCCTCAATGTGGGTCTGATACCACGCCGTGTCGCCGCTGGCGATGCGCTTATCCATCTCCTGCCAGGCAAGATGAAGCTGTTGGTAGCGTTGTTTGACATCTTCAGGCACATACCAGCGGTCTAATTTCTGCAGCGCCGGTGCGCTCAGCGTCTGCTGCCAGCTCTCACGGTGCTCCGCAAGTGAAGGGCTGACACGCTGCATTTCGTAGCCCAGGCGGTAGCTCTGCATGCGCAGCGAACCGGCAATATTGATCGCCTCGGCGTCACGCTGGCTGCTGGCGAGCGTCAGCAGTGCGATGGCGCTGGTCAGGACGGACAACACAATAATCGAAAAGAAAGCCCGAGCCAGGCTTCCGGAAACAGAACGTTTAACGGTCACAAAACGGCTTCCTGAATAAAATTGATCTGCCACAGGTTCACTGGAAATAGTTTGGTTTCCTGGGCATTTGAACATTGCCTGATAACGCTACGATGAGTAAATACAATATTCATATAAAGAATAAGGTTATTGAACCAAAAACAGGTGTCGTTATGAATCGTTTTATTATGGCCAACAGCCAGCAATGTATCGGATGTCGTGCCTGCGAAGTCGCCTGCGTGATGGCGCACAACGATGAACAGCATGTTCTGAGCGAGCACCATTTCCATCCCCGCATTACGGTCCTTAAATCGGGCGCAAAAAGTAGCCCCGTCACCTGCCATCACTGCGAAAATGCCCCCTGCGCGCAAAGCTGTCCGAACGGGGCCATCAGCAAGCACAGCGACAGCGTACAGGTGAATCAACAAAAATGCATTGGTTGCAAAGCCTGCATGGTGGCCTGCCCGTTTGGCACTTTGGACATTATCGTCACACCGCAGGAAAACGACAGCGTGAAGGCCACGGCGCACAAGTGCGATCTCTGTCTGACACGGTCGCAAGGCCCGGCCTGTGTCGAAAACTGCCCGGCCGATGTGCTCAGGCTTGCCACTCCCGCGGTGCTGGATAACCTGGCGAAAGCGCGCCGACAGCGTACCGCCCGGCTTGAGGCGCAGCCCTGGCACGGTGAAGCGGTGCAATGTGAACAACCGCAAACCAAATTGCAGCAACTGCACAATACACCGAAGCGTGGCGAGCCGGATAAACTCACTCCCGAAGAACGCGTTGTCCATTTCAACGAAATTTATCTGCCGTTTCGGGCGGAGCAGGCTCACCGCGAAGCGTCACGCTGCCTCAAATGCGGTGAGCACAGTATCTGTGAGTGGCACTGTCCGCTACATAACCACATTCCGCAATGGATTGAACGTGTTAAGGCGGGGGATATCGCAGGCGCAGTTGCGCTTTCGCATCAGACCAACTGTTTACCTGAAATCACCGGCCGCGTCTGCCCGCAGGATCGATTATGTGAAGGAGCCTGCACAGTACGTGATGAATCGGGGTCGGTGACTATTGGCAATATTGAGCGCTATATCTCTGACCAGGCGCTGGCAATGGGCTGGACGCCGGACATGCGCGACGTTTCACCGGTGAATAAACGTGTTGCTATTATCGGGGCGGGTCCGGCCGGGCTGGCGTGCGCCGATGTGCTGGTGCGCAGCGGCGTGAGTGTGACAGTGTACGATCGCCATCCGGAAATTGGCGGTTTGCTGACGTTTGGTATTCCGGCTTTCAAGCTGGATAAATCGCTGCTGGCGCGCCGCAGAGCGATATTTACCGCGATGGGGATCACGTTCGAGCTGAACTGCGAAGTGGGTAAAGATATCTCTATGGCGCAACTGCAAAGTGACTACGATGCGCTGTTTATCGGCGTTGGAACCTATCGCTCCATGAAAGCGGGAATTCCGCATGAGGACGCGCCAGGCGTGTATGACGCGTTGCCCTTCCTCGTGGCAAACACGCGCCATATCATGGGGCTTGAGCCGACGGTCACCGAGCCGTTTATTGACACCCAGGGCTTAAATGTCGTGGTGCTTGGCGGCGGCGATACGGCGATGGACTGCGTGCGGACTGCACTGCGACACGGTGCCGCGAAAGTGACCTGTGCCTATCGGCGGGACGAAGCCAACATGCCTGGCTCGAAAAAAGAGGTCAAGAATGCCAAAGAAGAGGGCGCGACGTTTGAATTTAACGTCCAGCCCGTTGAACTGACGCGCGGCCCAGGGGGGCAGGTTAACGGCATTCGGATGCTGCGTACTGAACTGGGTGAACCGGATGCGCAGGGGCGTCGTCGGCCTGTTCCGGTGGCGGGCAGCGAATTTGTTATGCCTGCGGATGCGGTGATCATGGCGTTTGGTTTCAACCCGCATGCGATGCCGTGGCTGGAGGCACAGGGCGTCGAAACGGATGACTGGGGACGAATCGTTGCCTCCGTGGAGAGCCGCTACCGTTACCAGACCTCAAACCCGCAAATTTTCGCCGGGGGAGATGCAGTTCGCGGCGCGGATCTGGTGGTGACGGCGATGGCCGAAGGGCGTCATGCCGCGCAGGGGATCATGGACTGGCTGGGAATAGAACCACCAAAAATGCACTAACGCCATCGGGCGACAAAGCGGGTTTCACGGCGTAGTATTAAAAGACTCATTCTGCCGTGGAGCCCGTATGTCCCTGAAAATAGACGTCATCAAAGACATCATCCTTTCTGAAAACTATTTTGTCCTGCGTAACATCACCTATGATTTAACGCGTAATAACGGTGAAGTGATCCGCCATAAACGCGAGGTCTATGACCGTGGCAACGGGGCAACCATTCTGCTGTATAACCGTGAAAAGCAAAGCGTGGTGTTGATTCGTCAGTTTCGGGTGGCGACATGGGTGAATGGCAATCCTGACGGACGGCTGATTGAAACCTGCGCTGGCCTGCTCGACGACGATGAACCTGAAGTCTGCATCCGTAAAGAGGCCGTGGAAGAGACAGGCTTTGAAGTGGGGGAGGTGACAAAAGTCTTTGAGTTATTCATGTCGCCAGGCGGCGTAACGGAGATCATCCATTTCTTCATCGCGGAATACAACGATGCGCAGCGGACTCACCGGGGAGGCGGCGTAGAAGACGAAGATATCGAGGTGCTGGAAATTCCTTTCGCTGAGGCATTAGCCATGGTGAAAAGTGGTGAGATCAGGGACGGTAAGACGGTGATATTGCTGCAATATTTACAAACAACCGGTCTGATGAGTTCCGTTTCGGATAAATCTATCCGATAAATCCGATTGAGCAAGCCCGGATGTAACACGAAGATACGGCCCAGTTTTGCGTTTTCATTTCCGGGATTGTGCCATCCATGCGCCACTGCGTTTTTATTCTCTTCCTGTCTTGCGTGCTGCCTGCGTCGTTGGCGTGGGCTGCGCCCGCTCAACAGTCTTTTTCAGACTGGCAGGTGACCTGCAACAACCAGAATTTTTGCATTGCGCGTAATACCGGTGAACATCACGGCCTGGTCATGACGCTCAGCCGCAGCGCCGGAGCGAAAACGGATGCAACGTTGCGTATCGACCTGGGCGGGCTCTCCCCGCCGCCGGTCAAAGAGCCTGACATTGCTCCCCGGCTTTTGCTGGATGATACGCCGTTAACACTGAACGCACAGCACTGGCAACTCACTCCCTGGCATCTGAAGACAGACGACGCAACGACCATCACCACCTTTTTGAAACACATTCAGGAGGGGCAGGCACTGACCCTGCGCGGCGGCAAACAGGTTGCCTCTCTGGACGGTCTGAAAGCGGCGTTGTTATTTATCGACGCTCAGCAGAAACGCGTCGGGAGTGAAACGGCCTGGATTAAGAAAGGTGACGAACCGCCGCTGAGCGTCCCCCCCGCACCGGCCTTAAAAAAGGTGGCGGTAGTGAACCCGACACCTACGCCGCTCACCCACGAAGAGCTGAACGATCTGCTGGATTACGGGACCTGGCGGATGAATAACAGCCAGTGCTCGCTCGACCCGAACCGTCGCGAAGTGCGCGTGACCGCATTGACCGACGACAAAGCGCTGCTGATCATCAGCTGTGAAGCCGGGGCCTATAACACCGTTGACCTGGCGTGGCTGGTGTCGCGTAAAAAACCGTTTGCGGCCCGCAGCGTCAGGCTGCGTCTGCCGTTTACGCCGTCAAGCGAAAGCAGTGAAATGGAGCTGATGAACGCCAGTTTTGACGAAAAAACGCGTGAACTGACCACGCTTTCGTTAGGACGCGGTATTGCGGATTGCGGGATACAGACGCGCTGGCGTTTTGACGGCCAGCGCTTTCGTCTGGTGCGGTATGCCGAAGAACCAAGCTGCGATAACTGGAATGGGCCAGACGCCTGGCCCACGCTGTGGATCACCCGTTAGACTTGCGGAAAAAGTCGTTATACAACATGTATAAATGCGCCGCGCTCCAGGAGAAATTCGGTGCGCCTTGCTGTGCGCCGGTCAGCGGGTTGTAATTTTCCTGGATCGGACCGTCGGACGTTAATCCTTTCGCATGCTTAAAGAAGGTTTGCGCCAGGTTTTGCGCCTGCTCGCGGTAGCCGTAGCGTTCCATTCCTTTTAATCCAAACCAGAACTGATCCACCCAGACGCGCCCGCGCCAGTAGATATCCGGGCCAAACGCCGGGTTCGTCAGCGCCGCTGTGCCGAGTGGCACGTATGTGTTGAACGTTTTCGGGTCCAGCATGACCTTCACCACCGCATCTGCCTGTTTCTGCGTCGCCGCGCCGTTGAACAGCGGTGACCAGCCTTCCGGCCCTTTACCACGCTCGACGATCGGTTTACCCGCACAGCCGTTCGCCAGCGGTGTATCCTCGATGCGGATGTCATAGTAGAAACCGCTTTTCGCATCGAACATGCAGGTGTTGATATAGCGTGCAAGTTTATCTGCCAGCTGGCGATAATGGCTGGCTTCCTGCGCTTTGCCTAACAGGGTCGCCATTTGCGCCAGATAGTGGTTATCGCTGTACATATAGCTCGCCTGGTCGACAGATTCCTGCAGTAGCGAGTAGCCCAGAAGATTTCCCGCTTTATTGCGATTTTCCGCAAACTTCACCGTCCAGTCGCTGCGCTTACCGCCATTTTTGACGTATTTATCCAGCTGCGCCTTGTCGATGAAACCGAAAACAGCGGCATCATCCCGGCCAGACTCCCACGATGCGGCGACCTGCGCCGGAATTTCAAGACTGTCGTAATGCCCCTTGTCGATTATGCTGGCGTAATGGGTTAGCCCGGACAGCGTCTCTTCTTTATCACCTTTTTTGACCGTGAACAGCATCTCGCCATTGGCCGTATTATGCGCTTTGTCCCGCGTGGCACCATATTCAGGCACGCCGTTGCCGTTATGGTCGCGGTTGCGTAGCCACCAGTCATGATAAGCGACGAGCTTTGGATACATTTCCGCGAGCCAGGCTTTGTCCTGGGTGACGTGATAAACCTCCATGACGGACCAGGCTGCCAGACTCGGTTTAGTATTGCGCTCATTCCAGTTTCCGCCATCACCGCCACGTTCCGGGCTGAGGTTCCAGGCGATGAGATCGGGGACAAAACCGGCATCCTGCGGGCGAACCGGATCGTCAGGTTTGATTTGCCAGGAGAAGACCGCGCGGATGTTCTCTTTGGCAATTTCCGGGTTGAAATGCGACATGGCAAATGCCTGTTTCCAGGTATCCCACGGCCAGGTCTGGTTGCCGGAGAACCAGCGCCCGGTAACCGATGGTGTCACCGTGTTATAGCGTACCGCACCGCCTGGCGAGCGCCAGTTGCCGTTGAGCGTCTCTATGGCTTTCACTGCCACGCGGGTCTGCTCCGGTGTGGCATTAGGGTTGGTCAAACCTTTATGCAGATAGCCTTCCCATCGCTCCCGCGACGCGGTCATATAAGAGGCCGGGCGCGCCAGAATATCGCGGATTTGCGGCTGCTCGCGCGCCACTTCATCGGCATTCAGCAGATGGGAATAGGTGGTATAGAAGGTCGCGCTGCCTGAAATGTGTGCCCGGCTGGTAAAACGGTGCCCGTCGACCGTGGTGTTTGCTGGTATCGATTTATGAACCTGATATTCGGAGCTGCCGGAGGTCAGCAGATCCCAGGTTGAGCGGACCCTGCCAAACGTCACTTTCAGGCCATCACGAGCCGGGATTATTTTGCGCTGGTAATCCGGATATGCACCATCGATGGTCTTATCCGACAGTGGTTTGCCCTCTTTGGCCTCCAGTTTTTCCAGTAGTTCTCCATCCCACACCAGGTCGAGCGGCGTCTTGCTGGTGATTCGGGTTTCCAGCAGTGAGGTTCGTGAAGAGGCAAAGCGCAGCGTCATCTCAATCTGCACATCGCTGGCGCTGAGCTTCTGTACCAGCGCGCCGGGGAGGCTGTAGGCCTCAAGCGTGAAATCCACTTTTTTCCCGTTCTGGTACACGGTCAGGCGGTCAAAATTCGTCGCCATAAAGTTGATGTACTCTTCCGTAAGCAGCGCTACGCCCGGAAATCCGCCCTGGGTTTGCGGCCCGTCCGGCAGGAGATGACCATGCCAGGCACCCCGATCAAAAAAGGGATTAAAGCGCTGGTGGTCGTCATAGTCGAAATCGTGCATATACTCCGGCGCACCGGTACGGTTAATGACGTTTTTGAAATCATTTGCCGTCGCGGCGTGGGCCGAAAAACTGAGCGTAAGCGCACAGGCCAGCGGCGTAAGGCGGGAGATGAATTTCATGGTGTAGATCCTTTTTACCAGTAGAAATATTGCATCAGGAAGACCTGGTCGCTCGGGTCGCCAGAGGCATTTTTCATGTAGAAGCGGCTATCGGCAGCTGTGGCAAAGCGTCCGCCGCCGTACTCATACCAGATACCAAACTGCATAAATGAGGTGGTTTCGTCGGCGGCATTGTCCGGGCGATGTCTGGCGTAACTGTATGCGGTGGAGAGATAGACACCTTTGAGGGCTTCGACCATGGCGCTGACCATATAACCGGTTTCGGTGCCGGACACAGCCTGTCCGCTGGCACGCCCGGTATGATGCCAGGCGCGCGCCGCCAGGTTAGGCGACAACACGCCGGTTAAGAAGAGTTGACCAGTGCCATCGGTCAACTCCAGACCGTTCATCCAGGTGACATCTTTGGCGATGTCATACTGGATATACCCGTTCGCCATCGCCGGATAGGTGTATTTATCGTCATAGCGATCGTATTTGCCAAAGTGCAGCCAGGCTTTGCTCTCGTTATGGTGGCCCGCAGGCGTAGCGGTAACGCTATAGCGCAGGTTGCCGGAGAGATTCTGCACCTTGAGCGCGTACATAATGTCGCGGGTATTGGGGATCACATACCCCAGGTCTGGCGTGAAATCGCCCCACCATTGCAGGTCATCCAGTGAGGAGTCCTGGCGCAGGCTGAGCATGATTTCGGTGCTGTTATCGGTTTTGTAGCCGCCGTAAAAACGGTTGATGCCGCCTTCGAAACCGCCCCAACTGTGGTCCGGAACCCAGGCATTGCCCTGGCGATCAGCCTGAACGGTCCAGCCTTCGCCGTAAATCAGGCCGAACCAGTTACCCTGTTTCATCTCCAGACCGCCCTCGATATAGGTGCCGTCGCTGTATTTATGCTTATCCTGGCCTTCCAGATCCATATATCCGCCGACACCCATCTCGCCATAAAAACGGAATGACGGGGAGGTTAATTGTGGCGTTTTCGTATCGTCGTGTTCGGCTGGCCGGGCTTCTTCTGCGGCAAATGCGGGGCAGCAGAAAGAGAGGGCAGCGAGTGCCCCAAACGTTTTTGCTTTCATTTTCATACACTCATCCCAGTGAGAGGAAATCCATGCCCTTTGTGTTAGTGCATATTCGAGGCAGGTGATGCTTCAATTTGTTGTTGTTCTTTTGATAATCCCTTTACGTATTTACTGTATTTCCACCAGGCAAATCCGAGGAATAAAACAATGCCACCGACGTTATAGAAAATAATCGTCAGAATATTGGCACCGGTAGGGAAGGTTGAGGCGACAAAACCGATGGCGAAAATAACAATTAGCATCGACACCACCACAATACCCGTGGTGCGGGAGCCCATTTTAAAATCGCGCGGCAGATGGTCGAGCTTACGACGCAGATTCAGGTACGCCAGCATAATAAACAGCGGCGGCAGCATAGAGGCCGCAGCGGTCATATTAATCACGGTGTTCATCAGCTCCTGAGCGGTGTTGGAACCCATGGTCGGGATAACCATTAACGGAATCACAATCAGAAACTGGAACCACGCTGCACGTGCAGGTACACCGTTTTCATTCAGGGCCACCGTTTTCGGACCAAAAATACCGGCTGGAATTTCAGAGAAGAAAATTTTGACCGGCGTTGCCGTCCACATCAACAGGGAGCCGAACATGGCGGTAAACGAGACCAGCCCGACAAAGCGGTTCATCAGCACTTCCGGCAGGCCAAACCAGACCGCCAGACCGTGGAATACCTGCACCGAGCCGCCGGTGAATTTCAGCTCCTTGCTGCTGATAAAGACGTTAATCAGCACTGAGGAGATGGAGTACAGCACGCCAATAAAAATCCCCGCCAGAATGATGACCTTAACGAAGGATTTCGAGCCACCCTTGACGTCGTTGACATATACCGCGACGGACTCTGCCCCGCCTGCGGCCATAAAGATCCAGGTGGTAATGCCGAGGAAGGCCCAGTTGAAGTTCGGGATCATCGCGTCAACGGTAATAGGATCTGCTGGTTGAACGCCACCCATCAGAGCCACACCTGCCAGCAGAATATAAGAGAGCGTTAATAGCAACATCAGCGTGGAGGTTACGGAGGTGATCGGCCCCAGCATTTTCGCCCCGTTGGTGGAAACCCAGGTCGAGAAGGCGAACAGCACCATACTCAGCACCGTGGTGGCAAACGGTGTGAGAATGTACTCATAACCTAAAAATGCATATGACGCATAAGCGATGACGCGTGGCAATAAAGAGGTGAAAAAGAACAGATTCACAAACCAGTAGGTATAGGCAGTAATAAATGCCCAGCGTCCGCCCAGTGAACTTTTCACCCAGGCGTAAACGCCCGCTTCGGAATTTTTATTCAGGGAAACAAATTCAGCGATAATTAAGCAGAACGGTATGAAATAAAACAGGGTCGCTAAAAAGAACATGGGGGCGGAAGCGAGACCCAGTTCGATATTGTTATTGATCACGTTGTTAAAACTAAATACGGCGGCAAATGTCAGCGACAGCAGGCCGAATTTGCCGATGGTATTACGCTTGATGGTTTCAGACATAACGTTTCTCCGGGTACGAGGAGGATAGCGGTGCTTCACTGGCACCGCCTGGTTTTTTATTTGTTATGGAAATAACCGTCTTCGATGGTCACATTGAGGACGACTTTCTTCACCGGCGCATCGCTGATGAAGCGGTATGCTTCGTGAATCTCACAAATGACGATTTGCCCCTCACGCACCTGCCCGGTATGGCCTACACCTTTCAGGTATTCACGGTCGGTTTCATCGCGATAGCACTCCACCTGCTGAAGGGCGTCTTTTGCGGCATATTCAATTTTTTGCACGCCCTGCAGGTAGTAATGCACCTCAAAATAGCGGCGATGGCCGACGAACAGCGCGTCGGTGCTGGTATCGCAGGACACACGGTAGACCAGCGAATCGCCAATGGAGTGAGCAACGCCGGGCTGGATGTTGTCGATGTTGTGAATGGCTTCCACGCAGCGCTGCCATTTCCGGCCCGTGCGGTAAAGCTGCTGAAACTGTTCCAGGCTGTCGAGAACGATCATTTGTCTGCCTCGCTGTGCGAATTCGGAGAGAAGAAACCGGTGCCGAACTGATGGTGTGCCAGCACCTGAGAGACGGTCTGCCCGCCTTCCAGCGCAAGCAGGGTGACGCCGTAGCGGAACGGCCTGAACCAGACGCGCCACGTGTCCAGCACTTCGCTTCCCCAGGAGTTGGAGCCTAAGCCCAGTACCTGATGGTCAAGGTTGAGGGTGATGTCTTCGCAGCGATGCAGTTCGTTGCAGTGCTGCGCAGCGTGGATGTTCTCTGCGGTGTAAGGCCAGGCGCTAAAATGGATGGGCTGTTCAGGCACTACCAGCACGCCGCTGCCGTGACGGTTCGCGAGCGAGGCCCAGCGTACCTGCTGCCGGTTGCCGTTGTTTTGTGGAAACGGATAATTTTCAAACATCTCGTCCACCGTGGTATGCCACAGATCGATGGTACTGGCCTGCTGGCTGTCCGGGTAGTTTTCGCCCGGCCCGCGCCCGTAGTAGCTCACCTGGTCGAATTGACCGTTGATGCCGAGCGTAAAGCCGATGCATGGAATGATATGTGGATAGTCGCCGTAGCGTTCACCGTTCAGCTCAACGTTAATTTGCCCGTCGGCGGCAACGCGCCAGCGGTAGGTACAGCGCATACCAAAATCAAATACCGGTGGAGCAATCAGCGTGCGGGTAGTGATAACGATCGCATCATCACACTGCTCAACCTCGAAACCGCGCAGATGTTCCTGCATGATCTGCAGATGATAGGGGTGCCACAGTCCTTCGTACTCCTGTTTATGGTTATCAATCATCGGCTTGAAGAAGTTAATCTTCGGTTCGCGGGTGATCTTCTCCTCGCCGTTAACCTGCCAGGAGCAGAGTTTCCCCGTTACTTTTGAGAAACGGACGCGGAAGTTATGGCCGGAGAGAGTGCAGCTAAGACGGTCGTCATCCAGGCTTAGCGGCGTGGCGTTCGCATTGCAGTATGGCGTGACGCGGGCGGTACGTGCCTTTAACGGGAACTGATAAACCGCGATCTCATGCCCGGCCTCGCTGTAAAGGGTGCGGCTATTTCTGCAGATGCGAACGGTCAGGAATGCTTCCCGCTCGTCCAGCGCTGGCAGGCTCAGCGCGACAGTGCGTGTGCTATAGGGTGCCAGACCGGTGAGAGTCAGCGGCTGGCTGTGCAGCGTTTCGCCCTCGGCACGTACTTCCACATACAGGGTGTAGTCATCCAGGCTGGTGAACCACAGTCTGTTTGCTACCTGTAGCTCGCCGTCCTGCCACGTCAGTTTGACCGGAGCAATCACCTGTTTGTACTCACGCAACCCCGGTCCAGGGGTTTGATCGGAGTAGATCAGCCCGTCGAGACAGAAATTATAGTTATTGGGGTAATCGCCAAAGTCTCCACCATAGGCGTAATAGGTCTTGCCGCTGGGATCGATGGTCTGAATACCGTGATCGCACCACTCCCAGACATAGTGACCCTGAATGCAGTCGTGACGATCAAAGACGTTCTGGTACTCGGTCAAACCGCCGGGGCCGTTGCCCATTGCGTGGGCGTATTCGCAGATAATGCGCGGTTTTGCGTGCGGGTACTCACCAAACAGGTTCATCAGCGGCACGCGGGTGTACATGGTGGAGATTATATCCACCACCTCAGCGTCGCGATCTTCTTCGTAATGCAGCAGACGCGTGTCGTCCAGCGCTTTTGCTGCGCGGGCCATTGCCCGGATATTGCAGCCGTAGCCGGATTCATTTCCAAGCGACCAGATGATGATTGACGGATGGTTTTTCTGCGCGTGAATGTGGCGTTCGATGCGCTCAACGTAGACATGCTCCCATGTCGGGTCATCCGTGATGCGGCTCAGGTCGCCGACGTTGGCGAAGCCGTGAGATTCCACATCCGTTTCTGCCATTACGAACAGGCCGTAGATATCGCACAGTTCATAAAAGCGCGGATCGTTAGGGTAGTGTGCAGTGCGTACCGAGTTGATGTTGTGCTGCTTCATCAGGATCAGGTCTCGCTCAACGCGATCCATCCCCACGGCACGCCCTTTCAGATGATCGTTGTCGTGCCGGTTTACGCCGTGCAGCTTCAGGTAATGGTTATTAACGTAAAAAAGCCCCTCACGCACCCGGATATCCCGAAAGCCGACGCGCTGCGGGATCACTTCCAATATCTCCCCTTGCTCGTTTTTTAACGTCATCACCAGGTGATAGAGATACGGCGATTCCGAAGACCACTGCTGCGGCTGGCTGACCTCAATGCTAAAGCCGGTTTCGCCGCTGCGGTTAAGTACCAGACTGTCAGTTTTTCCCTGATGCAGCATGAACGCGCCGTCATAGAGTGCGTACTCCAGCGATACCTTTGCAGGCTGCGTCGACAGATTTTCCAGCTCAAGCTGGCAGAAGAGTGTGGCGTCCCGGTAATCCTCTTTAAATGTGGTTTTAACGGTAAAATCGCGCACATGGGCGGGGTTTTTCCCTACCAGATAGACGTCACGGAAAATGCCCGCTGTCCACCACATGTCCTGATCTTCAATGTAGGTGGAATCTGCCCACTGCATCACTCGCACGCAGAGCAGATTTTGCCCGTCGTGAACCGCATTGCTGATATCAAACTCTGCCGTCAGGCGGCTGCCCTTGCTGAAGCCGATATAACGACCATTCACATAGACCTCGAAGTAGGTTTCGACGCCGTCAAACTTGATGAGGGTTTGTTTGTCTTGCCAGCTCCCGGAGAGGGTGAAATAGCGTTGATACGCCCCGGTCGGGTTATCTGCGGGCACCCACGGCACATCCACCGGGAAAGGGAAACCTTCATCGGTATACTGCAGATGACCGTGGCCTTCCATCTGCCACATGGCGGGTACGGTAATATCGCCCCAGTTGGCCATGTACTGCGACGTAAAATGGTCGGGTACAAGCAGCGGGTGAGTGAAAAAGCGGAATTTCCACTGGCCGCTTAAGGATAAAAAGTGGCTGCTGGCTTCGCGGGCAAAGGTGCGAGCCTGTGCGACATCATCATAAGAAAAGAAGTACGCACGCGGCGGAAGCCGGTTCTCATGCGTCAGTTGAATATTTTCCCAGCGATTCATGTGATCTCCCTGTAGGGGTAAAACATCATTGCTGGGGATTTTAGTAAAAATTTTACTAAATAAAATCAGTAAAACTGATCTGCTTTAACTCGATCACGAAATAAAAAAAGCCGGGCATGCCCGGCAGTGTGTTTGAAAAGGGAGGTTAGCGCGTTGTTCCACGCAGTTTCAGTACACTCGGAACAAAGACCTGCAGCGGCAGAGCACGGCCATCACGGGATTTTTCCAGCAGCAGGTTTACCCCCTGGCTGCCCATCATTTCGGAGTGGATACGAACGGTGGAGAGTGGAGGGAAGGTGAAACGGGCCGTCGGGATATCATTCACGCTTATCAACGAGATATCGTTCGGGATCGCCAGCCCCTTCTCGTGGATGGCGCGTAAAACGCCGATGGCGATGGAGTCGGACGCCACAAACAGCGCGGATGGCCAGCTTTCCTGAGCCAGCATTTTTTTTGCCAGCTCGTAACCTGAGGAGCTGGAAAACCCGCCACGCCAGATATCGTCTTCCGACACTACGCCTTTCAGACGCCCGTATTCCACAAAGGCGGCTTCGCGGATGTCGGCTTTGCCCGGTTCATCTTCACCGCCAATAAAGCCAATGCGCTTAACATCTTGTGCAATAAAGAAATCCACGATCTGTTTGCTGATGTGCGAGAGGTCGATATCGACAGAATCGAACTCGCTGCCCGGTTCATGAAAATCAATAAAGCAGACGTTATCGGTCAATGCCATCGCGGCGTGTCGTACCGCAGAAGAGGGTTTACCGACAATCAGCACGCCGGTGAGTTTTTTCATTTCCGGGAGCGTGGCATTGGCGTAGCAGTTGGTAAGTTCAGTGCCGAGCTTCTCGCACTGTGTTTCGATACCGTGGCGGATGGCAAGATAGTAGGGATCGTTAATCTCCAGCTCTTGCTGGTAGCTGTAGAGTGCCAGAATATGTTGCTGTCCCACTGCGGCAGCGTGCATTTTGCGGGAAGTGGTGCTTTTGTATTCCAGCTTCTCGGCAATCTCAAGGATGCGGTGCTTTGTCTCTTCCTTCACATTCAGTGTCGGGTCGTCGTTTAAAACCCGTGATACCGTCGCCAGCGAGACGCCTGCCTCTGTCGCGATGTCTTTGAGCGTTGCCATGTTTACCCTTATTCCCCCCACGTGATAGCCCATTGTAAAGGATGTGTTCGGACATGCATCTGTTTTTAGTAAATATACAGCCTGTTGTTGTGGGCAAATGTCATGCTATTATTTAGTAAAATTTTACTAAGGAGGCGTTATGGAAACGGTAGCTTACGAAGACTTTGCAAAGCTGGAGATCCGCGTGGGAAAGATTGTGGATGTCAAACGCCACGCCAACGCTGATAAGCTCTATATCGTACAGATAGAGGTGGGGGGCAGAACGCTGCAAACCGTGACCAGCCTGGTTCCCTATTACCAGGAGGAGGCGTTACTGGGGAAGACGGTGGTGGTGCTGTGTAATCTGGCGAAGGTCAAAATGCGCGGCGAAACATCTGAATGTATGCTGCTTTGTGCGGAAACTGACGATGCCAGCGAAAGCGTGTTGTTAACGCCAGAGCGGACGATGGCGGCAGGGGTAAGAGTGGTTTGAAAAAGCCGGGTGGCGGCTTCGCCTTACCCGGCCTACAACACATTGATCCGTAGGCCCGGTAAGCGGAGCGCCACCGGGCACACAGACCGCGTTAAATCACGCTCAACGCCTTCTCTACCACGTTCTCAACGGTAAAGCCGAAGTACGGGAACAGCTTGTCGGCCGGAGCCGATTCGCCGTAACCATGCATCCCGACAATCGCCCCTTTCAGCCCGACATATTTGTACCAGTAGTCGGCAATACCCGCTTCCACCGCCACACGAGCCGCGACGTTGGACGGCAGGACCGATTCGCGGTAGGCCTCATCCTGTGCATCGAAAATGTCGGTGGAAGGTAGCGAAACCACGCGCACGGCATGCCCTTCGGCGGTCAGTTTCTCTGCGGCTTTCACCGTGATTTCCACCTCTGAACCGGTGGCAATCAGGATCACGTCCGGCTTGCCGCCGCTGTCTTTCAGAATGTATCCGCCGCGGGCGATGTTTTTCACCTGTTCCGGGGTACGCTCAATCTGCGCCAGGTTCTGGCGCGACAGGATCAGCGCCGTCGGCCCGTTATGACGCTCTACGGCGAGCTTCCAGCCCACGGCCGCCTCGACCTGATCGCACGGACGCCAGGTGCTGAAGTTCGGCGTTAAACGCAGGCTCGCCAGCTGTTCAACCGCCTGGTGCGTTGGCCCATCTTCGCCCAGCCCGATGGAGTCATGGGTGTAAACCATAATCTGGCGCGCTTTCATCAGTGCCGCCATGCGCGCCGCGTTTCGGGCATATTCAACAAACATCAGGAAGGTGGCGGTGTACGGCACGAAGCCGCCGTGGTGGGCGATACCGTTGGCAATCGCGGTCATCCCGAACTCTCGCACGCCATAGTGGATGTAGTTCCCGCCGATATCCTCTTTCAGCGATTTCGAGCCAGACCAGATGGTGAGATTACTCGGAGCCAGGTCCGCCGAGCCGCCCAGCAGTTCAGGCAGGATAGGGCCGATCGCGTTCAGGGTATTTTGCGACGCCTTACGGGTGGCGATTTTCGCCGGGTTGGATTGCAGATTTTCAATCAACGCCTGGGTTTTATCGTCCCAGTCTTCCGGCAGGCCACCGCTCATGCGGCGGGAAAACTCCGCAGCCAGCTCCGGGTGCGCTTTTTTGTAGGCGGCGAACTTCTCGTTCCACGCCTGCTGCGCCTTTTCGCCTGCTTCACGGGCATCCCAGGCTTTGTAGATCTCTTTCGGGATCTCAAACGCCGGGTATTTCCAGCCCAGTTTTTGCCGGGTCAGCGCCACTTCCTCTTCGCCCAGCGCCGCGCCGTGCGCCTCTTCTTTACCTGCTTTGTTGGGTGAACCGAAACCGATGGTGGTGCGGCAGATAATCAGCGACGGTTTATCCTTCACGCTTTGCGCTTCCTGAATCGCTTTTTTCACCGCTTCCGGGTCGTGCCCGTCAATTTCGTGTACCACGTGCCAGTGGTACGCCTCAAAGCGTTTTGCCGTGTCGTCGGTAAACCAGCCTTCGGTTTCCCCGTCGATAGAGATACCGTTGTGATCGTAGAACCCAATCAGTTTGCCGAGCCCCAGCGTGCCCGCCAGCGAGCAGACCTCATGAGAGATCCCCTCCATCAGACAGCCGTCGCCCATAAACACATACGTGTAGTGATCGACAATCTCATGATCTGGCTGATTAAACTGCGCCGCCAGCGTGCGTTCGGCAATCGCCAGGCCAACGGCGTTCGCTAAACCCTGACCGAGTGGGCCGGTCGTGGTTTCAACGCCCGGCGTATAGCCAATCTCCGGGTGGCCTGGCGTTTTAGAGTGTAACTGGCGGAAGTTTTTGATCTCCTCAAGCGGGAGATCGTAGCCGGACAGATGCAGCAGGCTGTAGAGCAGCATCGAGGCATGGCCGTTGGAGAGAATAAACCGGTCACGGTCGTACCAGGTGGGATCGGTCGGGTTGTGTTTCAGGAAGTCATTCCACAACACTTCGGCAATATCCGCCATCCCCATCGGTGCACCAGGGTGGCCGGAATTGGCTTTCTGCACAGCATCCATGCTGAGGGCGCGAATGGCATTGGCAAGCTCTTTACGGGACATAGTTCACTCCATGGCAAGGTTAAAGTTTGGCGGCAAGAAGGTCTTCAAGTTTGCGCTGATCGACGGCGAACAGGCGGATGCCTTCCGCCAGCTTATCGACGGCCATTGCGTCCTGATTGTGCTCCCAACGGAACTCCGCTTCCGTCATGGCTTTGGGTTTTGGCAATACGGTGGAGGTGGGCACCAGTTTGCGGATCACCGTTGCTTCTTTCTCCTGCAACTCTTTTAGCAGGTTAGGGGAGATGGTCAGACGGTCGCAGCCTGCCAGCGCGAGGATCTGCTCGGTGCGGCGGAAGCTGGCCCCCATTACGATGGTTTCGTAACGGTGCTGTTTGTAATAGTCATAGATATTACGAACCGATTTCACACCGGGATCTTCCTCAACCACATACGGGTCCATCGGCTGTTTTGCCTGATACCAGTCGTAGATGCGCCCGACAAACGGCGACACGAGGAATACCCCCGCTTCGGCGCAGGCGCGTGCCTGTGCAAAAGAGAACAGCAGCGTCAGGTTGCAGTGGATGCCCTCTTTTTCAAGAATTTCCGCTGCACGAATGCCTTCCCATGTTGAGGCGAGTTTGATCAAAATACGGGATTTGTCGATTCCCTGCTCCTCATACAGTTCGACCAGACGGCGGGCTTTGTTAATGCTTTTTTCCCGATCGAAAGAGAGGCGGGCGTCGACTTCCGTCGAGACTCGACCCGGTATGCTTTTCAGAATTTCCGCACCGAAGTTCACCGCCAGTTTGTCGCTGGCCTCGGCAACCTGTTGCTCCTGCGTTTTCCCGCGCTGTTTACCGTATGCAATCGCGTCGTCAATCAGATGACTAAAATGATCAAGCCCCGCCGCTTTGAGCAGCAGTGAAGGGTTCGTGGTCGCATCTTCCGGCTGATAGTGCCGAATCGACTCAATATCGCCGCTGTCGGCGACCACGGTGGTGAATTGTTTGATGCCGTCTAGCTGGTTCATAAATAATTACTCCTTGGAAATAAAAGAGTTAGATGAGTGCGTTAGTTCACACTTCTGCGAAAATCATGATGGACTTAACAAAAAAGCATAGCAGACGGGGGAGGCATTGCGTTCTGAGACGGGTAACATGACTGCTATAAATTGATAACAATTTTTGCTCTGCAATGGTGAGAGTTTGGCAGCCTTCAAAGTTTAAGAGGCTGCCAGCGGCGATACTATGCGGCACTCCAGGGTGTGCATCAGGATCGTAAACATCACCCTTTTTGACCGATACGTGAAAGGAATAACAAGATGGATGATCAGTTAAAACAAAGTGCCCTCGATTTTCATGAATTTCCTGTTCCGGGCAAAATCCAGGTCTCCCCAACGAAGCCACTGGCGACGCAGCGCGATCTGGCGCTGGCTTACTCGCCGGGCGTTGCCGCCCCGTGTCTTGAAATCGAAAAAGATCCGCTGGCAGCCTATAAATACACCGCACGCGGCAACCTGGTGGCGGTGATCTCTAACGGTACGGCGGTACTGGGTTTAGGTAACATCGGCGCGCTGGCCGGTAAACCGGTGATGGAAGGGAAGGGGGTCCTGTTTAAGAAATTTGCCGGTATCGACGTGTTTGATATCGAAGTGGATGAGCTTGATCCTGATAAGTTTATCAACGTGGTGGCGGCGCTGGAGCCAACCTTCGGCGGTATCAATCTGGAAGACATCAAAGCGCCGGAATGTTTTTACATTGAGCAAAAACTGCGCGAGCGCATGAATATTCCCGTGTTCCATGACGACCAGCACGGTACGGCCATTATCAGCACCGCCGCCATTCTGAATGGCCTGCGCGTGGTGGAGAAAAACCTCTCGGACGTGCGTATGGTGGTTTCCGGTGCGGGTGCGGCGGCCATCGCCTGTATGAATCTGCTGGTGGCGCTTGGTATGCAGAAACACAACATTGTGGTCTGCGATTCCAAAGGCGTTATCTACAAAGGCCGCGAGCCAAACATGGCGGAAACCAAAGCGGCGTATGCGGTAGACGACGACGGTAAACGCACGCTTGAGGATGTGATCGACGGTGCGGATATCTTCCTCGGCTGTTCAGGCCCGAAAGTGCTGACCCAGGAGATGGTGCAGAAGATGGCGCGTGCGCCAATGATTCTGGCGCTGGCGAACCCGGAACCGGAAATTCTGCCGCCGCTGGCGAAAGCGGTGCGTGAAGATGCCATTATCTGTACTGGCCGTTCGGACTACCCGAACCAGGTCAACAACGTGCTTTGCTTCCCATTCATCTTCCGTGGGGCGCTGGACGTGGGCGCAACGGCGATCAACGAAGAAATGAAGCTCGCCGCCGTTCACGCCATCGCGGAACTGGCCCACGCCGAGCAGAGCGAAGTGGTCGCCTCAGCCTACGGCGATCAGGATCTGAGCTTTGGCCCGGACTACATCATTCCAAAACCGTTCGACCCGCGTCTGATTGTGAAGATCGCACCGGCGGTGGCCAAAGCGGCGATGGACTCCGGCGTGGCGACGCGTCCTATTCAGGACTTCGACGCTTACGTCGATAAGCTCACCGAGTTTGTCTACAAAACTAACCTGTTTATGAAGCCTATCTTCTCTCAGGCGCGCGCCGACGCGAAACGCGTGGTGCTGGCGGAAGGGGAAGAGGCGCGCGTGCTGCATGCGACGCAGGAGCTGATCACCTTAGGGCTGGCGAAGCCGATCCTGATTGGTCGTCCGAGCGTGATTGAGATGCGTATCCAGAAGCTGGGGCTGCAGATCACACCGGGCGTGGATTTTGAGATCGTCAATAACGAATCCGATCCGCGTTTTAAAGAGTACTGGAATGAATATTACGCGATCATGAAACGTCGCGGGATCACTCAGGAGCAGGCGCAGCGCGCGGTGATCAGCAACACCACGGTGATCGGTGCGATCATGGTCCATCGCGGTGAAGCGGATGCGCTGATCTGCGGCACTATCGGTGATTATCATGAGCATTTCAGCGTGGTGCAGGAGATCTTCGGCTATCGCGAAGGCGTGCATACCGCCGGGGCGATGAACGCGCTGCTGCTGCCAAGCGGCAACACCTTTATTGCGGACACCTACGTAAACGACGATCCGACCCCGAAAGAGCTGGCGGAGATCACCGTGATGGCGGCGGAAACCGTGCGTCGCTTCGGTATCGAGCCGAAAGTGGCACTGCTGTCGCACTCTAACTTCGGTTCCTCTAAATCTTCGGCGGCCTGCAAAATGCGCCAGACGCTGGAGCTGGTGCGCGAGCGTGCGCCGGAGCTGATGATTGACGGCGAGATGCACGGCGATGCGGCGCTGGTGGAGAGCATCCGTAACGAGCGTATGCCGGACAGCCCGCTGAGAGGCTCGGCGAACGTGCTGATTATGCCGAACGTGGAAGCGGCGCGTATCAGCTACAACCTGCTGCGCGTCTCCAGCTCTGAAGGGGTGACCGTGGGGCCGGTGCTGATGGGGGTGGCGAAACCGGTGCATGTGTTAACGCCGATTGCCTCCGTGCGTCGTATCGTGAACATGGTGGCGCTGGCGGTGGTTGAGGCGCAGACGCAGCCTCTGTAAGCGCTTTGTGTCGGGTGGCGCATTCGCTTACCCGACCTACGGATTAGGTAGGCCGGGCAAGCGCAGTGCCGCCCGGCATTAAACCCAGTCCCGAACCTGAATAAACTCACGCAAGGCAGCCTCCGGGCTGCCTTCTTTAGGTTCAAAGCTGTACTCCCAGCGCACCAGTGGCGGCATAGACATTAAAATCGACTCCGTTCGCCCGCCGGTCTGCAGGCCGAACAGCGTCCCGCGATCCCACACCAGATTAAACTCCACGTAGCGCCCGCGGCGGTAGAGCTGGAACTCTCGCTCGCGCACGCCGTAGTCGGTGTTTTTACGGCGCTCGACAATCGGCAGATAGGCATCGGTATAACCTTCGCCCACGGCACGCATAAAGCTGAACGCGGTATCAAAATCCGGCGTGTTCAGGTCGTCAAAGAACAGCCCGCCAATGCCACGCTGCTCGTCGCGATGCTTGATATAAAAATAGTCGTCGCACCACTTTTTGTATTTCGGGTAGACGTCTTCGCCGAACGGCAGGCAAAGATCCCGCGCGGTGGTGTGCCAGTGCACGGCATCCTCTTCAAAGCCGTAGAAGGGGGTTAAGTCGAAGCCACCGCCAAACCACCACACTGGATCGGCTCCAGGCTTTTCCGCAATGAAGAAGCGCACGTTAGCGTGGCTGGTCGGTACAAACGGGTTATGCGGATGCACCACCAGCGACACGCCCATCGCCTCGAAGCTGCGGCCCGCCAGTTCAGGGCGATGCGCCGTCGCAGAAGCGGGCATGGCATCCCCGTGAACGTGGGAGAAATTGACTCCGGCCTGTTCAAAGATGCCGCCGTTACGCAGCACGCGACTGCGTCCGCCGCCACCGGCGTCACGCTGCCAGTTATCTTCCTGGAATTCACCGCCGTCAGCCGCGGCCAGCGTCTGGCAAATCTCATCCTGCAGCTGCAGCAGGAACGTTTTGACCAGTTGAGCATTGGGTTTCATCAACGTTTCCTGGAGTGCGCTTTTTGGTTATCGAACCAGTTGAAATAACTAATGATCCCGGAGGCAATAGCATTGGCGATTTTCTGCCTGAACGCGGTGGTGCCAAGCAGTCGCTCCTCTTCCGGATTGGTAATAAAGGAGGTTTCAACCAGCACCGACGGGATCGACGGTGACTTCAATACCACAAATGCGGCCTGCTCGGTGCTTTTACTGTGCAGCCGGTGCACGGGCTTGATTCGTTTCAAAATATGCGAGCCGAGCGTCAGGCTGTTTTTAATGGTGTCCGTCTGAACGAGGTCAAACAGTACCTGCTGCAGCAGGTGGTCTTTATCGGTAGCTTTCTTCCCGGCCACTTCATCCGCGCGGTTTTCGCGGTCGGAGAGGTATTTAGCCATGGCGCTACTGGCCCCCCGGTTGGAGAGCGCAAATACCGACGCGCCCGCTGCCGAAGGGTTTGTGAAGCCGTCCGCGTGGATCGACATAAACAGATCCGCGCCGTGCTGGTGAGCGATCTCCACGCGGTCGTACAGCGGAATGAAGGTATCGCCAGAGCGTGTCAGACGGGCGTCAATACCGTTGCTGCGTAAAATCGCGCGCACATTTTTTGCAATCGCCAGCACGACGTGTTTTTCTTTCGAACCGTTTCTGCCAATGGCACCGGTGTCGATGCCGCCGTGACCGGGATCGAGCATGACCAGACGTTTTGCGCCTGCCTTCTTCGCTTTCGGTTTGCTGTGGCCGTTACTGGTTTTTAAGGCGCTTTCTTCTTTTGCCTGCGCCTGTTTTGCGATGCCCGTTAACGTTAAGGCCGCCAGCCCCGCTTTGAGAACCTGACGACGCGATGTGAGTGCTTTTAATGGTTTGAATGTGCTCATGCGGCCTGAATTGTAAAAATTGGGGTCCTGGTGTTATATCGTATCGTGTTTCCCGTTACGACAGTCCTTATTGAGAATTGTTTTACTTTTCATTTCAATACGTGACAAAGTGACATTATGCCAAATTTTGGCGAGATTTTCCCCGGTTATTGGCTTAACCCGGCGTTAAGGCCATAATCACTGTTTTTAAACCCGAAAAGGCGGTAATACCATGGAGATACGCGTTTTTCGCCAGGAAGATTTCGAAGAGGTGATCACCCTTTGGGAGCGCTGCGATCTGCTGCGTCCGTGGAACGATCCGGAAATGGACATCGAACGGAAGGTGAATCACGACGTCAGTCTGTTTTTGGTTGCGGAAGTCAACGGTGAGGTCGTGGGGACGGTGATGGGCGGTTACGACGGCCATCGCGGCTCGGCCTATTATCTGGGCGTGCATCCTGAATATCGGGCACGCGGCATCGCCAATGCGTTGCTTAACCGTCTGGAAAAGAAACTGATTGCCCGCGGCTGCCCGAAAATTCAGATCATGGTGCGGGAAGATAACGACGTGGTGCTGGGCATGTATGAGCGCCTGGGCTATGAGCATTCTGACGTGCTGAGTTTAGGTAAGCGTCTGATCGAAGATGAAGAGTACTGAGTTTCATCCCGGTGACTATGATGGTCATGGCCGTTTGCGTCTGCCTTTTTTGTTCTGGTGCGTGTTGCTGTTGCAGGCGAGAACCTGGGTACTGTTCGTGATGGCCGGTGCGTCGCGCGGGCAGGGTGATACGCTACTGAATCTCTTTTATCCCGATCACGATGCGTTCTGGCTGGGATTGCTGCCGGGGGTGCCGGCGGTGCTGGCGTTCTTATGCAGTGGGCGACGCCATCTCATCCCACGTTTTTGGGGCGCGCTTCGCTGGCTGCTGATCCTCGCACAGATTGCACTGTTGTGCTGGCAACCTGTCCTCTGGCTGTACGGTGAACCGCTGTCGGGCATTGGGATTGCGCTGGTGGTGGCAGACATTGTGGCGCTGTTGTGGCTGCTCACTAACCCGCGCCTTCGCGCCTGTTTTTCGCATGAGCTGGATTAACGCGGCACTTTTTGCCGATGCCGCACTCCAACAAGCGTTGATTTAATAAGAAAGGACGTTTCAATGAAATCGCTGCGTTTACTTTTATGCGCTCTCCCGCTGGCGTTAACCGGCTGCTCGACGCTCTCCTCCATTAACTGGTCTGCCGCGTATCCGTGGAACTGGTTTGGTTCTTCCACCGAAGTGACCGAGCAGGGCGTAGGAAAAATTACCGCGTCAACCGCGCTGGATCAGGACGCCATTCAGAATGCCCTGAGCAGCGACTACCGTCTGCGTAGCGGCATGAAAACCGAAAACGGTAATATCGTCCGCTATTTTGAAGCACTCAAGGGCGACAAACTGGCACTGGTGATCAACGGCGATAAAGGCACGGTAAACCGTATTGCGGTGATGGATGAAGATATTCCGACGGCGAGCGGTGTGAAAGTAGGCACGCCGTTTAGCGACCTCTACAAACAGGCTTTCGGCAATTGCACCAGCGCCCCGTCTGACGACAGCGTGGCGGTGGAGTGTAAGGCGGAAGGCAGCCAGCATATCAGCTACCTCTTTACCGGCACCTGGAGCGGCCCTGAAGGGTTAATGCCGTCTGACGACACCCTGAAAAACTGGACAGTGAGCAAAATTATCTGGAAGCAGTAATTTGCGCCTGAACAAACCGCCTCGCTGAAATCCGGGTATAATAGCCGCCATCAATGCCACGCTGTCGTGGCATCTTTTTTTCAGGAGGAGCGATGTCTCAGGTTCAGAGTGGCATTTTGCCAGAACATTGCCGCGCGGCGATTTGGATTGAAGCCAATCTTAAAGGGGATGTCGATGCCCTGCGTGCGGCCAGTAAAATTTTCGTTGATAAGCTGGCGACCTTCCAGGCCAAATTCCCTGACGCTCACCTGGGCGCGGTTGTCGCCTTTGGTAATAACGTCTGGCGTCAGCTGAGCGGCGGCGAAGGGGCAGAAGAGTTAAAAGACTTTATCCCTTACGGCAAAGGGCTGGCCCCGGCCACCCAGTACGACGTGCTGATCCACATTCTCTCTCTGCGTCACGACGTGAATTTTTCCGTTGCGCAGGCGGCGGTGGAAGCGTTCGGTGACTGCATCGACGTGCAGGAAGAAGTTCACGGCTTCCGCTGGGTGGAAGAACGCGATTTGAGCGGCTTTGTCGACGGGACCGAAAACCCGGCGGGTGAAGAGACGCGCCGTGATGTGGCGGTCATCAAAGATGGCGTCGATGCGGGCGGCAGCTACGTGTTTGTGCAGCGCTGGGAACACAACCTCAAGCAGCTTAACCGCATGAGCGTGCACGACCAGGAGATGATGATTGGCCGCACCAAAGAGGCTAACGAAGAGATCGACGGCGACGACCGCCCGGTGACGTCTCACCTGACCCGCGTTGATCTGAAAGAAGAGGGCAAAGGGCTGAAGATTGTTCGCCAGAGCCTGCCATACGGCACGGCAAGCGGCACGCACGGTCTTTATTTCTGCGCCTACTGCGCGCGTCTGTATAACATCGAACAACAGCTGCTGAGCATGTTCGGCGATACCGACGGCAAGCGCGACGCCATGCTGCGCTTCACCAAACCGGTGACCGGCGGCTACTACTTCGCCCCGTCCGTGGAGCGCCTGCTGGCGCTGTAAAACCGCTCTCCATACGTAGGCCGGGTAAGCGTTAGCGCCACCCGGCAATTTTCCCCGCACCCCTTATTCCCTTTTCTGCTTGTAAATCACCAAACGGTATATAAAACCGTTACTCCTTTCGCACTCGTTATAAATATTATGACTATAAGATAGTCATCACAAATATAGGTGCGCAATGGCCGTTACTGTACTGAAAAAAGGATCGCTGGCGCTGGCGGGTTTGCTGCTGGTGGCACAAGCGCAGGCAACTGAGCTGTTGAACAGTTCCTATGATGTCTCCCGCGAGCTGTTTGCCGCCCTGAACCCGCCATTTGAACAGCAGTGGGCGAAAGAAAACAATGGCGATAAGCTGACCATCAAGCAGTCTCACGCCGGCTCGTCCAAGCAGGCGCTGGCGATCCTGCAGGGGCTAAAAGCGGACGTCGTGACCTACAACCAGGTGACGGACGTGCAGATCCTGCACGACAAAGGCAAGCTCATTCCTGCTGACTGGCAGAGCCGTCTGCCGAACAACAGCTCGCCGTTTTACTCCACCATGGGATTCCTGGTGCGTAAGGGCAACCCGAAAAATATCCACGACTGGAGCGACCTCGTGCGCTCTGACGTAAAGCTGATTTTCCCGAACCCGAAAACCTCCGGTAACGCCCGCTATACCTATCTGGCGGCGTGGGGCGCGGCAGACAAGGCTGACGGTAACGACAGAGCGAAAACCGAGCAGTTCATGACCCAGTTCCTGAAAAACGTCGAAGTGTTTGATACCGGCGGCCGTGGAGCAACGACGACCTTCGCCGAACGTGGGCTGGGCGACGTGCTGATCAGCTTTGAATCGGAAGTGAATAACATCCGCAAGCAGTACGAAGCACAGGGCTTTGAGGTCGTTATCCCGAAAACCAATATTCTGGCGGAGTTCCCGGTTGCCTGGGTGGATAAAAACGTCAAGGCCAACGGTACAGAGAAGGCGGCGAAAGCCTACCTCAACTATCTGTACAGCCCGCAGGCGCAGACGATTATCACCGATTACTATTATCGCGTGAATAACCCGGACGTGATGAGCAAACTGAAAGACAAGTTCCCGCAAACCGCGCTGTTCCGCGTGGAAGATCATTTTGGCTCCTGGCCTGAGGTGATGAAAACGCACTTTACCAGCGGCGGTGAGCTGGACAAATTGCTGGCGGCGGGGCGTAAGTAATGTTTGCAGTGTCTTCCAGACGTGTGCTGCCGGGATTTACCTTAAGTCTTGGGACCAGCCTGCTGTTCGTCTGTCTGATTTTGTTGTTACCGCTCAGCGCGCTGGTGATGCAGCTCTCTGAGATGAGCTGGTCGCAATACTGGGACGTCGTCACTAACCCGCAGGTGGTGGCGGCTTATAAAGTCACGCTGCTATCGGCATTTGTCGCGTCGATTTTCAACGGTGTATTTGGCCTGCTGATGGCGTGGATCTTAACCCGCTATCGCTTCCCTGGACGCACGCTACTCGATGCGTTAATGGATCTGCCGTTTGCACTGCCAACGGCGGTGGCCGGTTTGACGCTGGCCTCGCTCTTCTCCGTAAACGGTTTTTACGGTGAGTGGCTGGCGAAGTTTGATATCAAAGTGACCTATACCTGGCTCGGCATCGCGGTGGCGATGGCGTTTACCAGTATTCCGTTTGTGGTACGTACCGTACAGCCGGTGCTGGAAGAGTTAGGCCCGGAATATGAAGAAGCGGCGGAAACGCTGGGGGCCACACGCTGGCAGAGCTTCCGCAAAGTGGTGTTGCCTGAACTGTCTCCGGCGCTGTTAGCGGGCGTTGCGCTGTCGTTTACCCGCAGCCTCGGGGAGTTCGGTGCGGTGATCTTCATTGCCGGGAACATCGCGTGGAAAACCGAAGTGACCTCGCTGATGATTTTTGTCCGTTTGCAGGAGTTTGATTATCCGGCAGCGAGTGCGATTGCCTCGGTGATCCTCGCCGCATCGTTGCTGCTGCTGTTTTCGATTAACACCCTGCAAAGTCGCTTTGGTCGGCGTGTGGTAGGTCACTGATGGCGGAAGTTACTCAATTGAAGCGCTATGACGCGCCCCGTATTAACTGGGGCAAATGGTTTCTGATTGGTACGGGCGTGCTGGTTTCAGCGTTTATTCTCGTTGTGCCAATGGTGTACATCTTTGTTCAGGCGTTCAGCAAAGGGCTGATGCCCGCGCTGGAGAACCTGACGAACCCGGACATGCTGCACGCCATCTGGCTGACTGTACTGATTGCGCTGATCACCGTCCCGGTTAACCTGGTGTTTGGTACGCTGCTGGCCTGGCTGGTAACGCGCTTTAACTTTCCTGGCCGCCAGCTATTACTGACATTGCTGGATATTCCGTTTGCCGTGTCACCGGTGGTGGCCGGCCTGGTTTACCTGCTGTTTTACGGCTCCAACGGCCCGCTCGGTGGCTGGCTGGATGAGCATGACCTGCAGATCATGTTCGCCTGGCCGGGTATGGTGCTGGTCACGATTTTTGTCACCTGTCCGTTTGTGGTGCGCGAGCTGGTGCCGGTGATGTTAAGCCAGGGCAGCCATGAAGATGAGGCGGCGGTGCTGCTGGGCGCATCTGGCTGGCAGATGTTCCGCCGCGTCACGCTGCCGAATATTCGCTGGGCGCTGCTGTATGGCGTGGTGCTGACCAATGCCCGTGCGATTGGCGAATTTGGTGCGGTGTCGGTGGTCTCCGGCTCGATTCGTGGCGAAACCCTGTCGCTGCCGTTACAGATTGAATTACTGGAACAGGACTACAACACCGTCGGTTCCTTTACCGCCGCAGCGTTGCTGACGCTGATGGCGATTTTGACCCTGTTTTTGAAGAGTGTGGTGCAGTGGCGTTTAGAGAATCAGGAAAAACGTCAGCACCAGGAGGGAAATCATGAGCATTGAGATTGCCAATATTAAGAAATCTTTTGGTCGCACCCAGGTGCTGAATGATATCTCGCTGGATATCCCTTCCGGACAAATGGTGGCGTTGCTGGGGCCGTCTGGCTCCGGTAAAACCACGCTGCTGCGTATTATCGCCGGGCTTGAGCACCAGACCAGCGGACACATCCGCTTTCACGGCACTGACGTGAGCCGTCTGCATGCCCGCGATCGTAAGGTGGGCTTTGTGTTTCAGCATTACGCGCTGTTCCGCCACATGACCGTGTTCGATAACATCGCGTTTGGTTTGACCGTACTGCCGCGTCGCGAACGCCCCAATGCGGCAACTATCAAAGCCAAAGTAACCAAACTGCTGGAGATGGTGCAGCTTGCACATCTGGCAGACCGTTTTCCGGCGCAGCTTTCCGGCGGGCAGAAGCAGCGTGTGGCGCTGGCGCGTGCGTTAGCCGTTGAACCGCAAATTCTGCTGCTGGACGAACCTTTTGGCGCGCTGGATGCGCAGGTGCGTAAAGAGCTGCGTCGCTGGCTGCGTCAGCTCCACGAGGAGCTGAAGTTTACCAGCGTCTTCGTGACCCACGATCAGGAAGAGGCGATGGAAGTCGCCGATCGCGTGGTGGTGATGAGCCAGGGGAATATTGAGCAGGTGGATGAGCCAGAACAGCTCTGGCGTGAACCGGCGACCCGCTTCGTGCTCGAATTTATGGGTGAAGTGAACCGACTGCAGGGCACCATTCGCGGCGGACAGTTCCACGTGGGCGCGCACCGCTGGCCGCTGGGCTATACCTCCGCGCACCAGGGGCCGGTCGACCTGTTCCTGCGTCCGTGGGAAGTGGACGTCAGCCGTCGCACCAGCCTGGATTCACCGCTGCCGGTGCAGGTGCTGGAAGCCAGCCCGAAAGGACACTACACCCAACTGGTGGTACAGCCGCTGGGCTGGTACACCGAGCCGCTGACCGTGGTCATGCGCGACGACGAGCCGCCGTACCGGGGAGAGCGCCTTTTTGTCGGCCTGCAACATGCCCGTATTTATCACGGCAACGATCGTATTGAGGCGCGTGAGGATATTGCTCTGGCGGAGACAGCCTGATAGGTTAGGATTACGTAGTTTTGCCGGGTGGCGCTGCGCTTACCCGGCCTACAAGATGACGTCCGTAGGCCCGGTAAGCGCAGCGCCACCGGGCTTTTTATTGGACAGCGATCATGAATACATTAGAACACACCATCGGCAATACTCCTCTGGTCAAACTTCAGCGCATGGGGTGTGCCAACGGCAGCGAAATCTGGGTCAAACTTGAAGGCAATAACCCTGCGGGATCGGTAAAGGACAGAGCGGCGCTGTCGATGATTGTCCAGGCGGAAAAACGCGGTGAGATTAAGCCCGGCGACGTGTTGATTGAGGCCACCAGTGGCAACACCGGTATCGCGCTGGCAATGATTGCGGCGCTGAAAGGCTACCGTATGAAGCTGCTGATGCCAGACAACATGAGCCAGGAGCGCCGCGCCGCCATGCGCGCCTACGGAGCCGAGCTGATTCTTGTGACTAAAGAGCAGGGGATGGAAGGGGCGCGCGACTTAGCATTCGCGATGGCCGAGCGCGGCGAAGGCAAGCTGCTCGATCAGTTCAACAACCCGGATAACCCTTACGCGCACTACACCACCACCGGCCCGGAAATCTGGCAGCAGACCGACGGACGCATTACGCATTTCGTTTCCAGCATGGGGACGACGGGCACCATTACCGGCGTGTCGCGGTTTCTGCGCGAGCAGGAAAAAGCGGTCACCATCGTTGGCCTGCAGCCGGAAGAGGGGAGCAGTATTCCCGGAATCCGCCGCTGGCCTGCGGAATATATGCCTGGCATCTTTAATGCGCAGCTTGTGGATCAGGTGCTGGATCTTCACCAGCGCGAGGCGGAGAATACCATGCGTGAGCTGGCCGTGCGTGAAGGTATCTTCTGCGGAGTCAGTTCGGGGGGCGCAGTAGCAGGCGCGATTCGGGTGGCGAAGGCAAACCCTGGCGCAGTGGTGGTAGCGATTATCTGCGATCGCGGCGATCGTTACCTGTCTACCGGTGTCTTTGGTGAAGAGAGTTATTCGCAGGGGGCGGGGATTTAAGCGTCATGGAGATGATTTTATTCCGGGATAAAACACGGGCGCGGCAAACCGATATTGTCGCCGTGCAGTCTCAGGTGGTGTATGGCAGCGTGGGGAATAGCATCGCGGTGCCCAATATCAGAACGCACCAGCTTAACGTTACGGCTGTGCCGACGGTGCTGTTCAGCAACACGCCGCATTACGATACGTTCTACGGTGGCGTGATCCCCGATGAGTGGTTTAGCGGCTATCTGAAAGCACTGGAAGAGCGTGAGATCCTGCGTGAGTTAAAGGCGGTAACCACTGGCTATATGGGCAGCGCCAGCCAGATCGCGCTGCTGGCCCAGTGGCTTAAGGCCATCAAAGTGCAGCATCCCGATCTGCTGGTTCTGGTCGATCCGGTTATCGGCGATATCGACAGTGGGATGTACGTAAAACCGGAGATCCCGGAAGCCTATCGTCAGCATCTGCTGCCGCTGGCCCAGGGCATTACGCCAAACGTATTTGAGCTGGAAGTGTTAAGCGGCAGGTCGTGCCGTACACCGGAAAGCGCCATTGCCGCCGCGCAGGCGCTGTTGTCTGACACGCTGAAATGGGTGGCGATCACCAGTGCGCCGGTGGCTGACAATCCGGAAAATATTCACGTGGTACTGGTTACCCGAGAAGGCGTGACCGTCAGTGCTCATCCGCGTGTGGAGACGGATCTGAAAGGAACGGGCGATCTGTTCTGTTCGGAGCTGGTCAGCGGAATTGTTGAAGGCAAAACCGTTGCCGATGCCATTCGCATGGCGGGCGATCGGGTGACTGACGTGATGCTGTATACGCAGTCGAAAGGTTATGACGAGCTTATCCTCCCCGCATAAACAAAATGGCACCCGAAGGTGCCATTTCTCTGTGCGGCAAGAATTACTTCTTAATGCGGATAACCGGGGTTTCACCCACGGTGACGCTGCCAGACAGTTTGATCAGTTCTTTGATTTCATCCATGTTGGAGATAACAACCGGAGTCAGGGTAGACTTCGCTTTTTCTTCCAGCAGTGGCAGATCAAATTCAATCACCGGGTCGCCAACTTTAACACGCTGGCCTTCTTCTGCGATACGTTTGAAGCCTTCACCTTTCAGTTCAACGGTGTCGATACCGAAGTGAACGAACAGCTCGATACCGCTATCGGATTCGATAGAGAACGCATGGTTGGTTTCAAAAATTTTACCGATGGTGCCGTCAACTGGAGCAACCATTTTGTTGCCAGTTGGTTTGATAGCAATGCCATCACCAACGATTTTCTCAGCAAACACTACATCCGGCACGTCTTCGATGTTGACGATCTCGCCGGAGAGCGGAGCAACAATCTCAATAGTTCCGGAGTCTTTCTTATCATCAGAAACCAGAGATTTCAGTTTATCGAACAAACCCATGATCTTCTCCTAAGCAGTAAATTGGGCCGCATCTCGTGGATTAGCAGATTGTTTTTTCTTCAATGAACTTGTTAACCAGCGTCATTAACTCGTCCGTTGTCGGTTGAGCAAGAGCCTGCTCTGCTAACACCTTCGCATCTTCGAAGTTCGTGTTACGGATAATCTTCTTAATGCGCGGGATGGAAATGGCGCTCATAGAGAATTCGTCCAGACCCATACCCAGCAACAGAAGTGTAGCACGTTCGTCGCCTGCAAGCTCACCACACATGCCAGTCCATTTACCTTCTGCATGAGAAGCATCAATAACTTGCTTGATCAAGTTCAGTACGGACGGTGACATTGGCTGGTAGAGATGGGAGATCATATCATTACCACGGTCAACTGCCAGGGTGTACTGCGTTAAATCATTGGTGCCAATACTAAAGAAATCAACTTCTTTGGCTAAATGACGCGCAATGGTCGCGGCCGCAGGTGTTTCCACCATCACGCCGATCTCGATTGACTCGTCAAACGCTTTACCTTCGTCACGCAGTTCCTGTTTGTAGATTTCGATCTCTTTTTTCAGTGCACGCACTTCTTCAACAGAGATGATCATCGGGAACATGATGCGCAGCTTACCGAAAGCGGAGGCACGCAGGATGGCGCGAACCTGGTCACGCAGGATCTCTTTGCGATCCATGGCGATACGCACTGCACGCCAGCCCAGGAACGGGTTTTCTTCTTTCGGGAAGTTCATGTACGGCAGCTCTTTGTCGCCACCGATGTCCATGGTACGGACGATAACTGCCTGAGAGCCACAGGCCTCAGCGACAGCTTTGTATGCAGCGAACTGTTCTTCTTCAGTTGGCAGCGCGTCGCGGTCCATGAACAGGAATTCAGTACGATACAGACCAACACCTTCCGCACCGTTGCGCTCAGCGCCATCAACGTCACGTACAGTACCGATGTTCGCGCACACTTCAACCTGATGGCCGTCCAGCGTAATGGCTGGCAGGTCTTTCAGTTTAGCGAGTTCCGCTTTCTCGGTCGCAACCTGCTCCTGAACGGCGCGCAGTTGCTCGATCTCTTCGTTAGTTGGGTTGACGTAAACCTGGTTGTTTACGGCATCCAGAATCAGATAGTCGCCGTTTTTCACCTGAGAGGTGACGCTGCCGGTGCCCACGATCGCAGGCAGTTCCAGAGAACGCGCCATGATTGAGGTGTGGGAGGTACGGCCGCCCGCGTCGGTGATAAAACCGAGGACCTTTTTCAGGTTCAGCTGTGCGGTTTCAGACGGGGTCAGGTCAGCGGCAACCAGGATAACTTCGTCCTGAATCGCGCTCAGATCGATAATGGCCAGACCCAGGATGTTGCGCAGCAGGCGCTTACCGATGTCACGCACGTCAGCCGCACGCTCTTTCAGGTATTCATCATCCAGTTCTTCCAGGGCAGTTGCCTGACCTTCGATAACTTCATGCGCAGCCGCATCGGCCGTCATGCCTTTATCTTTAATCAGGGCTATGATTTCCTGCTCCAGCTCCTCATCTTCGAGCAGCATGATATGCCCTTCGAAGATGGCTTCTTTTTCTTCACCGAAAGTTTCGCCAGCTTTAGTTTTGATCGCTTCCAGTTGCGCAGATGCCTTGGCACGACCGCTCAGAAAACGTTCAACTTCCTGATCAACCTTGTCGGCAGAAATTTTTTTCCGGTCAATGACGATTTCGTCTTCTTTCAGCAGCAATGCTTTGCCGAAAGCGATACCCGGAGATGCTAAAATGCCTGAAATCATAACCCTACCTTACTTGTGACTGATATTGAAAAGAACCCGGAAACTTACTCGAGTTCAGCCATCAGCTTAACCAGATGCTCAACTGCTTTCTGCTCGTCTTCACCTTCCGCAGAGATGGTGACGACGGTACCCTGGGTCAGGCCCAGAGTCTGCAGTTTAAACAGGCTTTTCGCGCTAGCGCTTTTGCCGTTGGAAGTCACAGTGATTTCAGAAGTGAAGCCTTTCGCTTCTTTAACAAACTGAGCAGCAGGGCGGGTGTGCAGACCGTTCGGAGCGGTAATGGTAACTTCTTGCTGGAACATTGTATTTCCCCAACTTATAGGTTTAGTGTTGTGGAACTAAAGTCTAGCCTGGCGACTTAACTTTAGCCTGTATTGTTAGCGCTGACGTTTCAATCGTCATTAAACATTATGCAGTGAAAGCAAGACTTGAACCAAATCATAAAATCGATTCAGCAAGGCTATTTCGTTCACTGATTAATTTCGCGCATCAAAATAATTGCTGGTTTAAATACCAGACCCAACGGGGTGAATCAATGCCAGGAGGGGCAAAACTTTGAAGCAGGCCACAAAAAAGCACCCAAAAAGGTGCTTTTTTACGCGTTTTTAACATGCTGGCATTACTGTTGCAGTTCTTTCTCTGTGAAGAGATCGGCAAACAGTGCTGTGCTTAAGTATCGCTCACCCGAGGAAGGAAGGATAACCACAATATTCTTATTGGTAAAGGCTTCATCTTCCTGAAGTTTGAGCGCAGCCGCAACGGCAGCACCGGAAGAGATACCAGCCAGAATGCCTTCTTCGTCCATCAGGCGACGCGCGGTAGAGATGGCTTCTTCATTGGTGATAGCCACCACTTTATCAATCAGCTTCAGATCCAGGTTACCCGGAATGAAGCCCGCGCCAATACCCTGAATTTTGTGCGGGCCTGGTTTGAGTTCTTCACCCGCCAGCGCCTGAGCGATAACCGGAGAGTCGGTGGGTTCCACGGCAACGGTGATCAGGTCTTTTTTACCTTTTGTGCCTTTTATATAGCGAGACACACCTGTCAGCGTACCGCCGGTACCCACGCCGGAGATAAACACGTCAACCTGGCCATCAGTATCTTCCCAGATTTCCGGGCCAGTGGTTTTTTCGTGAATTTCCGGGTTTGCCGGGTTGCTGAACTGCTGCAGCAGCAGATATTTCTCCGGATCGCTGGCAACGATCTCTTCGGCTTTCTGAATGGCACCTTTCATGCCTTTCGCGCCTTCGGTCAGAACCAGGTTTGCGCCCAGCGCTTTCAGCAGCTTGCGGCGTTCAATGCTCATGGTTTCAGGCATGGTCAGCGTCAGCTTGTAGCCACGCGCCGCAGCAACATAGGCCAATGCGATACCGGTGTTACCACTGGTTGGCTCCACCAGCTCAACGCCTGGCTTCAGTACGCCACGTTTTTCCGCATCCCAAATCATGTTTGCACCGATACGGCATTTTACGCTGAAGCTCGGGTTACGTGATTCGACCTTCGCCAGGATGCGTCCATTACCGATACGGTTCAGTCGAACCAGGGGCGTATGACCGATAGTCAGCGAGTTGTCTTCATAAATCTTACTCATGGCCTGTCCTTAACTGTATGAAATTGGGATACCGTCCCAGCATACCTGTTGAATAAGTATGGGGAAGTAAGGAATTCGCATATCTATATACTGCAAGGAAATAATGGGGATCAGTATGGAATAAGGGGCGGCATAAGCCACCCCTGTTTTACACATTTTTGCATTATTTCCACAACGCATGTTTAGCACGATAACAATCCACCCACATCGCCGTCGCGCCGCAGACGGCGACCGGCATGATGAACAGATTAAGGAACGGGATCATCGTGAACAGGCTCGTCAGCGCGCCGAACTGCATATTGGCGACTTTCTGCGTGCGCAGGGCCGTGCGCATCGCTTTAAACGGCACTTTGTGGTTATCAAACGGATAGTCGCAATACTGGATCGCCAGCATCCAGGCACTGAACAGGAACCACAGTACCGGAGCGACCGTCTGGCCGATGCCGGGCACAAAATAGAGGATAAGCAGCACAATCGCGCGCGGCAGATACCAGGCAAATTTCTGCCACTCGCGTTTCATGATGCGCGGGATATCTTTCATGACGCCCAGTACGCCCGTATCCGGCGGTGTGGCACCGGTAAGACGCGCTTCTAATTGTTCTGCCAGCAGACCGTTAAACGGCGCGGCTATCCAGTTGGCAATGGTCGAAAAGAAATAGCCGAATACCAGCAGCACGGAAATGACCACAATCGGCCACAGCACGTAGCTCAGCCACTGCAGCCAGTCAGGCACATGGCTCATAATGGCGGGAACCCAGCTTTCCAGCTTTGTGAACAACCACCAGAACGCGCCGCCCATCAAAAGAATGTTAATAAGCAGTGGCAGAATAACGAAGCGGCGAATACCCGGCAGGGAGACCAGTTTCCAGCCCTGAGAAAAATACCAGACGCCGCTGCGCGGGGTGGGAGAAGATGTTGAAACCATAACCAGGCTGTACTCCTTTTTACACAACCAGTGGAATTGCCCGCCTATATTATCCAGTTACGGACCAATGACCAGTTCGGAAATGTTCGAAAAAACAGCAAAAAGCACGTTTTAGCGCATCTTTATGCTGTGAATGCTCTGCACACACTTGCACTTGACGTAAACGGCAAATACTCTTAGTGAGTAAATGTTTGCCGTGGTGGCAAGGTGTTAGAACAACAGAGAATATAATGATGCAGGATTTGCGTCTGATATTAATCATTGTTGGCGCGATCGCCATAATCGCTTTACTGGTACATGGTTTCTGGACCAGCCGTAAAGAGCGCTCTTCTATGTTTCGCGATCGCCCACTGAAGCGCATGAAGTCCAGTCGTGACGACGATGACGGTGAAGACGACATCATAGGTAGCGACGACGACGGCGTGGGTGAAGTTCGTGTTCATCGGGTCAATACTGCGCCCGGCGCAGCTCATGGGGAGCATGACGCCCCCCGCGCTCCGCAGCACCAGTATCAACCGCCGTATGCTTCTGCACAGCCGCGCCAGCCCGCGCAGCCGCCTGTGGAAGAGCCGGTGCGTCAGCCGCCGCAACAGCCTGTTTCTCAGCAGCCTGCTGCACCGCAACCGGCTCAACAGCAGCCAGTCCAGCCGCAGCCGGTCCAGCAGCCAGTCCAGCCGCAGCCGGTCCAGCAGCCTGTGCACCAGCCTCAGCCGCCGGTGCAACAGCCTGCGCCACAGCCAGATCCGGCACCGCTCGTTGAGCCTGAACCTGTTGCCGAGCCTGAACCCGTTGTTGAAAAACCGCAGCGTAAAGAAGCGGTGATCATCATGAACGTGGCCGCACATCATGGCAGCCATCTGAACGGTGACGTCCTGCTTAACAGCATTCAACAGGCAGGCTTCAAGTTTGGCGATATGAATATTTTCCATCGCCACCTGAGCCCTGACGGTAGCGGCCCGGCGCTGTTCAGCCTGGCGAATATGGTCAACCCTGGCACCTTTGATCCGGATATGAGTGGTGATTTCGTGACGCCGGGTGTGACAATCTTTATGCAGGTGCCGTCTTACGGTGACGAACTGCAAAACTTCAAGCTGATGCTGCAGTCCGCTCAGCACATTGCCGACGAAGTGGGTGGTGTGGTGCTCGACGATCAGCGTCGTATGATGACGCCGCAAAAACTGCGCGAGTATCAGGACCGCATCCGCGAAGTTAAGGAAGCCAACGCATAATCGTCGCGTTTACTTCAACTCCTCCTCAACCCCCGCATGTCGGGGGTTTTTTCTCTTGATGGTGCGATATGGACTCAATCGAACAACAACTCACTGAACTGCGAACCACGCTTCGCCATCATGAATACCTCTACCACGTTATGGACGCGCCGGAAATTCCGGATGCGGAGTATGACCGCCTGATGCGTGAACTGCGCGAACTTGAGGCGCAGCACCCTGAATTAATCACGCCTGATTCCCCGACTCAGCGTGTGGGCGCAGAGCCGCTGGGGGCGTTCAGCCAGGTGCGGCATGAAGTGCCGATGCTGTCGCTGGATAACGTTTTTGATGAAGAAAGTTTCCTGGCGTTTAACAAGCGCGTGCAGGACCGGCTGAAAAGCAGTGACTCCCTGACCTGGTGCTGTGAGCTGAAGCTGGACGGCCTGGCGGTCAGTATCCTCTATGAAAATGGCGTGATGGTGCGCGCCGCTACCCGTGGTGACGGCACCACGGGTGAGGACATCACCACCAACGTGCGTACTATTCGCGCTATCCCGCTGAGGTTGCGTGGCGATAACATCCCGGCACGTCTGGAAGTGCGCGGTGAAGTGTTCCTGCCGCAGGCGGGCTTCGAAAAGATTAACGAAGAAGCGCGTCGTACTGGCGGAAAAGTATTTGCTAACCCACGTAACGCGGCGGCAGGCTCGTTGCGCCAGCTGGACCCGCGCATAACCGCGAAGCGACCGCTTACGTTCTTCTGCTATGGCGTGGGGATTCTGGAAGGCGGTGAACTGCCGGATACCCACCTCGGGCGTTTGCTGCAATTTAAGGCGTGGGGCCTGCCGGTGAGTAATCGCGTACAGCTATGCGATTCTCCGGAAGCGGTGCTGGCGTTCTACCACAAGGTTGAAGAGGACCGTCCAACGCTTGGTTTTGATATTGATGGCGTGGTGATCAAGGTTAACTCACTTGAACTTCAGGAGCAGTTGGGCTTTGTGGCTCGCGCACCGCGCTGGGCGGTGGCCTTTAAATTCCCGGCGCAGGAGCAGATGACCTTTGTCCGCGACGTGGAATTCCAGGTGGGGCGTACAGGGGCGATTACGCCAGTGGCGCGACTGGAGCCGGTTCAGGTTGCTGGCGTGCTGGTGAGCAACGCCACGCTGCACAATGCCGATGAAATTGCGCGTCTGGGTCTGCGTATTGGCGACAAAGTGGTGATTCGTCGCGCGGGTGATGTTATCCCGCAGGTGGTTAACGTCGTTGAGTCAGAACGTCCTGACGATACGCGTGCCATTGAATTCCCGTCCCACTGCCCGGTTTGCGGCTCGGACGTTGAACGTGTCGAAGGTGAAGCGGTAACGCGCTGTACGGGCGGGTTAATTTGCGGCGCGCAGCGTAAAGAGTCGCTTAAGCATTTCGTATCCCGTCGCGCGATGGATGTCGACGGCATGGGCGATAAGATTATCGATCAGCTGGTTGAGAAAGAGTATGTCCATACGCCTGCGGATCTCTTCAGGCTGACCGCAGGAAAACTCACCGGGCTTGACCGCATGGGGCCGAAGTCAGCGCAGAATGTCGTTAACGCGCTGGAAGCCGCGAAAGAGACCACCTTTGCCCGCTTCCTCTATGCGCTGGGTATTCGTGAAGTGGGTGAAGCGACGGCAGCGGGCCTCGCGGCGTACTTTGGCACGCTGGAGGCGCTGGAAAAAGCGAGCATCGACGAGCTGCAAAAAGTGCCGGATGTCGGTATTGTGGTTGCGACGCACGTCTATAATTTCTTCGCTGAAGAGAGTAACCGCGAGGTGATCGGCCAGTTACTGAAAGAAGGCATTACATGGCCTGCGCCAGTGGTGGTGAATGCGGAAGAGATAGACAGCCCGTTTGCGGGTAAAACGGTGGTCCTGACCGGTAGCCTGAGCCAGCTTTCACGTGATGATGCCAAAGCGCGTCTGGTGGCGCTGGGGGCAAAAGTGGCGGGCAGCGTGTCGAAGAAAACCGACCTGGTGATCGCCGGGGAAGCCGCCGGTTCGAAGCTGGCCAAAGCGCAGGAACTGGGCATTGAGGTTATCGACGAAGCAGAGATGATGCGCCTGCTGGGAGAGTGACGTGGAGAAAGAGCAGCTTATTGAGATCGCCAATACGGAGATGCCGTTCGGTAAATATAAAGGCCGCAGGCTGATCGATTTGCCGGAAGAGTATCTGCTGTGGTTTGCCCGTAAGGATGAGTTTCCCGCCGGGCGGCTGGGCGAGCTAATGGCAATTACGTTACTGGTTAAAACAGAAGGGCTGACCCAGCTGGTTCAGCCCCTGAAACGTCCTTAAGCCTTCGCGGCGCGGGTCTCTTCCTGCGCCAGCTTTTCGGTCTGGCGTTTGTACCGACGCGCCAGTACCGCACAGACCATAAGCTGGATCTGATGGAAAATCATCAGCGGCAGCACCATCATCCCTATCACTGAGGTCGGGAACAGAATGTTGGCCATCGGGATACCGTTCGCAAGGCTCTTTTTCGAGCCACAGAAGACAATGGTGATTTCGTCCGCTTTGTTGAAGCCGCACTTGCGGGCCACAAAAACATTCACCGCAATCACGATAGCCAGCAAAACGATACTGACCACGACGATAAACAGCAGCGATCCCACGCCGACTTTATGCCAGATGCCGTTCACTACCGCTTCGCTGAAGGCTGAGTAAACAACGAGCAGAATCGACGTCTGGTCGGTTTTTGAGATCCATTTTTTATGCTTCGCCACAAACGCACCGGTCCACGGGCGAGAAAGATGCCCGAGCACAAATGGCAATAGCAGTTGCAGACAGATTTTACCCACCTGCTCCAGATTACCTTCCGCGCCGTGCATATTCATCAGCAGCCCCACCAGAAGCGGTGAGACAAAAATACCTAGCAGGCTGGACGCCGACGCCGAACAGACGGCGGCCGCGACATTCCCGCCCGCCAGCGAAGTGAACGCAATGGCGGACTGAACGGTCGCAGGCAGAATGCAAAGATACAGAAAGCCAGTATAGAGCGCCGGATCAACATTCACGGGTGCCCACCAGGCGAACAAAACGCCGAGGATCGGGAAGAGAATAAAGGTACTGCACATTACCCACAGATGCAGTCGCCAGTGGCTACCGCCTGCAATGATGGCTTCACGGGAAAGTTTGGCACCGTGCATAAAGAACAGCAACGCGATTGCTGCCGTGGTCAGCCCTTCAAAGAACGGAACGAAACCGCCTCGCGCAGGGAAAAAGGAGGCCAGCAAAACGGTGACAATCAGGGTAAGCGTAAACGGATCAAGGATACGAAAAAGTTTCATAATCACTCCTGAAAACAGATGCCGCTATTGTGCTTTCTTCCGTTTGAGAAATAAAATCGATTTATTGCATCCATTCATGAATTAAACAGATGAATTATTCTCTACGTCAGCTTCGCGTGTTTGTTACCGTCGCCCAGGCCCGCAGCTTTAGCCGGGCGGGGGAGATGATTGGGCTTAGCCAGTCTGCTGTCAGTCACAGTGTCAAAGAGCTTGAAAGCCAGACCGGTGTGAAACTGCTCGACAGAACCACGCGTGAAGTGGTGCTTACCGAAGCGGGGCAGCAACTGGCGACGCGCCTGGAGAGGCTGCTGGATGAACTCAACAGCACGCTCAGGGATGTGGGGCGGCTCGGGCAACAGCTTTCCGGCACCGTAAGGGTGGCGGCGAGCCAGACGATATCTGCGCATCTTATTCCCCAGTGTATTGCCGAGAGTAACCACCTCTATCCTGATATTGATTTTGTCCTGCACGACAGACCGCAGCAGTGGGTGCTGGAGAGCATTCGTCAGGGTGATGTGGATTTCGGTATTGTTATCGATCCTGGCCCGGTGAGCGATCTTGCGTGCGAAATTGTTCTTTCAGAACCGTTTCTGCTGTTGTGTCGCGATGACGATCCTCTGGCCATGTTGCCGGAGGTGAACTGGCAGTTACTCCAGGGGGCGAACCTGGTATTACAGGATTACGCGTCGGGGAGCCGCCCGCTGATCGATGCTGCCCTGGTTGCGCAAGGCGTTCAGGCAACTATCGTGCAGGAGATTGGGCATCCGGCGACGCTGTTTCCTATGGTCGAAGCGGGGATTGGGATCAGCGTGCTTCCGGCGCTGGCGTTACCTCTGCCACAGGGAAGCCGTTTAACGGTGAAGCGATTTGTACCCTGCATCGAGCGTCAGCTGATGCTGGTACGGCGTAAAAATCGCTCGCTTTCGGGGGCGGCGAATGCGTGCTGGGACGTGGTGCGTATGCAGGCTCAGCGGCTAATGGAAGCCCGCACACGCGATCCGCTGTTTAGCAGTGGGAGCGATCAAATATAAATATCAATCTGATGGTCAGCGGACGGTTTGTTAACGCCTTCCGCAGCGGACTGAGTGGTGGTCTGCTTTGGCGCTGCCTCTTCTGCCTGCTGGCGCTGCAATTGCGCCAGCTGTGCCTGCAGCATGGCCAGCTGGGATTCGAGTAACTCCTGCTGCTTTTGCTTCTCTTCTGCCGTGGCATCACCCATTGCCACTTCTTTGAGCTGCTGGGTGACTTTCGTAATCTGTTTGGTCAGTCGGTTAATCTGGGAGGCAATATCGTTGCCGCCAGAACTGTTATCCACACTGCCGATTTCCATCGCTGACAGCGATACTGCCTTGAGGGTTATCATATTGAGATCCTTTTCGCCATAAAACAGAGGTATCGGCTCGGAACGGAATAGCTTGAGTGTTGTATGCAGAAAGCGTCGCGGGAGAGTATGGGAACTGCAGATAGCAAAAAAGCGCCTTTAGGGCGCTTTTTTACATTGGTGGGTCGTGCAGGATTCGAACCTGCGACCAATTGATTAAAAGTCAACTGCTCTACCAACTGAGCTAACGACCCGAAATGGTGGGCGATGACGGGCTCGAACCGCCGACCCCCTCCGTGTAAAGGAGATGCTCTACCAACTGAGCTAATCGCCCATTTCGGAACTGCTGCGATAAGGTGAGAATGGTGGGCGATGACGGGCTCGAACCGCCGACCCCCTCCGTGTAAAGGAGATGCTCTACCAACTGAGCTAATCGCCCAATCTCAATACTTATCTACACTGCGAGCCTACTTAAAGTAGATGGTGGGTGATGACGGGCTCGAACCGCCGACCCCCTCCGTGTAAAGGAGATGCTCTACCAACTGAGCTAATCACCCCCGCTGTGTGGAGTCGCATTATAGGGAGAGTTGAAAATGAGTCAACGCATTTTCTAAAGTTTTTATTCGTTCGTCGTAAAATTAAACAAAACGATCGTGAAACAGGCTGTGACGCATGATTTCTAAACAAAAATAGTAAACTCAAGCCAGATACAGGGAACAACATTGAGGATTCGCCTCACAGTGATAGAATATTGCCCATTGTTTTTTCCCCAGGATTTGCCGATTGCCGGCATCTTTATAACGTAAGGCCATTTCATGAAAATCAAAACTCGCTTCGCGCCGAGCCCGACTGGCTATTTGCACGTCGGTGGTGCACGTACTGCTCTCTATTCCTGGCTTTTTGCACGCCACAACAAAGGTGAGTTCGTGCTGCGTATTGAAGACACCGATCTTGAGCGCTCTACGCCGGAAGCAATCGAAGCCATTATGGATGGTATGAACTGGCTGAATCTGGAGTGGGACGAAGGTCCGTACTTCCAGACCAAACGTTTTGACCGTTATAACGCCGTGATTGACGAGATGCTGGTGGCAGGCTCTGCCTATAAATGCTATTGCTCCAAAGAGCGTCTGGATGCTCTGCGTGAAGAGCAGATGGCAAAAGGCGAAAAACCTCGCTACGACGGCCGCTGCCGCCACGATCATAGCGAGCACGCAGCTGATGAGCCTTGCGTGGTGCGTTTTGCCAACCCGCAGGAAGGTTCTGTGATCTTTGATGACCAGATCCGTGGCCCGATCGAATTCAGCAATCAGGAGCTGGACGACCTGATCATCCGCCGTACCGACGGTTCTCCAACCTATAACTTCTGCGTTGTGGTTGACGACTGGGATATGGAAATTACCCACGTTATTCGTGGTGAAGACCATATCAACAACACTCCGCGCCAGATCAACATTCTGAAAGCCTTAAATGCGCCAGTGCCTGTGTACGCGCACGTTTCCATGATCAACGGTGATGACGGTAAAAAACTGTCCAAGCGTCATGGCGCAGTGAGCGTGATGCAATACCGTGATGATGGCTATCTGCCGGAAGCACTGCTGAACTACCTGGTGCGTCTGGGCTGGGCCCACGGTGACCAGGAGATCTTCAGCCGCGAAGAGATGATCAATCTGTTCTCTCTGAACTCCGTGAGCAAATCTGCCAGCGCGTTCAACACCGATAAGCTGCTGTGGCTGAACCACCACTACATCAATACCATGCCGCCGGAATATGTGGCGACGTATCTGCAGTGGCACATTGAGCAGGCAAATATTGATACCCGTACCGGCCCTGAGCTGGCGGAGCTGGTGAAACTGCTCGGCGAGCGTTGCAAGACGCTGAAAGAAATCGCCGAAAGCTGCCGCTACTTCTATGAAGAGTTTGACGAATTCGATGCTGACGCGGCGAAAAAACACCTGCGTCCGGTTGCGCGTCAGCCGCTGGAAGTGGTCCGTGATAAGCTGGCTGCCATTACGGAATGGACCGCTGAGAATGTGCATCATGCGATCCAGGCGACGGCGGATGAGCTGGAAGTCGGGATGGGCAAAGTGGGTATGCCATTGCGCGTTGCGGTGACGGGCGCGGGTCAATCCCCGGCGCTGGATGTTACCGTACATGCCATCGGTAAATCACGCAGCGTGGCGCGTATCAATAAGGCGCTGGGCTTTATTGCCGATCGTGAAAGCCAGCAGTAATTAAACGCCAGATAAGAATAACGGCAGGGTGACCTGCCGTTTTTTATGTGTGTTATTCCGCAATCCCGAGACGCACAAGAAAGCCTTGTACACCTTCCCGCTTCAGCAATACGTGAAGGCGCTCCTGTTCGAGTGGGGTCATATTCTCCAGCGAGTCGATGATTTGCGGGAGCAGGTTCGACGATGCCGGTTCTCCATAGAGGGAAGGGGATTCAGCCAACTGGTAAATTGCCTGACGGTTACGAATGGCAGGAAGATTCATAATGTGCTCTTTGACTCGCGCATCAATATGAATCAGCCGGGCGCGTCCGCCTTTCACACCGTTAATGCCCTCTGTTTTCCATCCTTTCTGGCGTATCCAGCGGTTTACGGTTTGCCTGGCGACACCCAGACTATCAGCCAGCTCTTCCGTGGTCATTTTACTGCGTAATCTTTTCATGTCAGTTTTGGTCGCGAATCCCTAAACGTTGCAACAATCCGGTAATCCCTTCGCGCAGTAACAGAGAGGTCATCTGCTTTTGCTCATCCGGCGTCATTTCATTTGCCAGTGTCAGAAGTAAGGTATGTAGCGAGCCATCATGGTAGGCGTTATCGGGCATATCAGGTGTTTCTGATGCCCTGCGTGCACTGCGAATAAACTCCCGAACTTTTTCATTCACATGCACCAGACGCGCCTTGCCTCCCTGAACTCCTGGTTTTGGCGATGTAATCCAACCCTCTTTGCGTACCCATTTATTGATGGTCTGGCGGCTATAGCCAGTGAGCAGGGCTAACTCTTCTGGCGTCATTCGTTCCTTGATCATGCAATTTCCTGAATATTCGTGGGGTTAATTAGTGGTTCATTTTATAGCACCGTTTTACACGAAAACGTGACAGGCTTAACTCCTGACTGCGAGCAGGCTCGCAAAGTGATTCATTTGCATGATTTTTCAGCGATTGAAAGTCCGGGGCTTATTTTGCCGTTGACACTCAGCAGCGGAATTCATATTATGCCGCCCGTCAACATGACAGCTTTACGACGGGGCTATAGCTCAGCTGGGAGAGCGCCTGCATGGCATGCAGGAGGTCAGCGGTTCGATCCCGCTTAGCTCCACCAAACTCTGAACCCAACAGCGTTTGGTCGGTAAAGTAACATGTGGGGCTATAGCTCAGCTGGGAGAGCGCTTGCATGGCATGCAAGAGGTCAGCGGTTCGATCCCGCTTAGCTCCACCAAAATTTGAACCCCCGTCGAAAGACGGGGGTTTTTTTATGCCTTTGTAACAGCTTCCTGGCTTTTGGGTTATCAGGGCTGTGTTTTCTATACCTCACCTCAACCCAAATCAACAAAACGGTCTATTTGTAGACTGAAACTTGATTCGCTCAATTAATAAACCTATTATCCGTCCGGTCAATGAGACTAATGGTAGAATAGATCCTTTAACTTGATGAAAAGAAAAACTGACAATAATGTAAAGATATTTATGATTGCACTGGCGTTATGCCTCTTTGCGGTTCCTTTTTCTCGTTATATTTCTCCGCATGCAATTGTTAACGGGCATGATGTCTATTTAGCGTGGTTACCGTTAAGTGTCATGTTGGCTGTTATTTTATTGTTTGGTTACCGTGCTATTATTCCCATTTTGTTAAGTTTTACTGTCACTAATATTTACAATCTTAATTTAGCACCGCTACAACATCTCGTTTTGCTGTTTTGCCAGACCTTTCCGGTATTCGCGGCCTGCGGCATGCTCCGTCTGACGCTGGGCAAGCGCTGGCGTCATAGTGTGCCCAATAAGCACATCGGGCTTCGTATTTTCTGGCTTGGGTTTATGGTGCCGTCAGGCATTAAATTATCGATGTATCTGGCGGGTTACTTATTTGATTTCCCGGTGACGATTTCGACTTTCTTTGGGGAAGGTACGGCAATTTATAACATCGTTGATATTCAAAGCCTGATTTGCGCAGCGTTGATATTTACGATGATGTTCTATTATCCATTAAGAATGGTAACAAATCCAGGTTATGCCAGAACATTCTGGCGGCGAAGCGTGAAGCCAATTGTCCTTAATAAAAAACCTTTGTTTATATTAGGTTGGCTGATGCTTCTGATGTTTATTGTTGTAATTCTTTGCATTCCGATGCAATCAACTCTTATTGCTGGCTATTTAATGCCAGTGATTTTCATTCTTTTTACGCTGGGTATCAGCCGTCTGAGTTATGCACTTATCTCGCTGCTGTGGGCTGCATCTGCGCTTCTGCTGTTAACCTATAACTATAACTTCCTCAATGGGGTGGAGTCAGGGTACTCGCTTTCCTTTATTTTGTCGGTGCTGATCTCTTTTGCTATCTGCCTGCTTTATATGTCAAGGATCTACCAGCGAAGTGAGTGGATGAAGCAGGGCTGGCAGGAGAGGGCGCTCACCGATCCGCTGACAGGGTTACCCAACATTCGCGCGCTGGAGGTTTTCCTGAAAATCCACCCTGACGCAAAAGTATGCTGCCTGCGGATGGACAATCTGGAATTTTTAAGCCGCCATTACGGTATTCTCATGCGGGTACATTGCAAACGGATGATTACTGCATCTCTGCAGCCATTACTCCAGCAGGATGAAAAACTTTTCCAGTTGCCCGGCAGTGAACTGGTGCTGGTACTGTTAGGTCCAGGAACCGCAGAGCGCCTGCAATATATTGTCGATCAGTTGAACAGCCGTAAGATTTTCTGGAATAACACCGGGCTGGATATTGAGTTTGGTGCCTCCTGGGGGGAAGTCGAGAATGGTGACAACTTGCACCATACCCTGGGACAACTGAGCTGGTTGTCCGAGCAGTCATGCGCGGCGCACAATGTCCTGGCATTGACCAACAGTCTTGAGGATGTTTCCGGGCAAACGACGGACAGGGTACTGATGCTGGGGCGTATCAAACGCGCTCTTGATGCTGACGGCATCCATCTTTATGCCCAGCCGATCCAGAACGCGGACGGGGAAGGGTACTACGAAATTCTTTCGCGCCTTGAAAGTGATGGCGAGATCATCACTCCCGATCGGTTTATCCCGTTAATTGCACAGTTTAACCTGAGCCATCGTTTCGATATCAGCGTGGTACAGAGCTTACTGACGTGGCTGCGTGATAATCCGTCAACGCATCCCGGAACCCGTTTTTCCGTCAATCTGATGCCGCTGACGCTGATGCAAAAAGAGATTGCCGCTGAAATTATCGCGCTGTTTGAACGCTATGGCGTACCACCACAGGCCGTGGTCATTGAGGTTACCGAAGAACAGGCTTTTTCAAATTCGGGGCCGAGCATTAAAAATATCCAGCAGCTGCGGGATTACGGTTTCCGTATCGCGATTGATGATTTTGGCACAGGATACGCCAACTACGAGCGCCTCAAGCGTCTGCAGGCTGATATCATCAAGATCGATGGCTGCTTCGTGAAGGACATCTGCACAGACAACATGGATGCGATGATTGTGCAGTCTATTTGCAATCTGGCAAAAACCAAATCACTTTGCGTGGTGGCTGAATTTGTGGAAACGCCCGAGCAACGCGAGATGCTGCTCCGGTTCGGAGTGGATTATCTGCAAGGGTATCTGATAGGTAAACCCATGCCGCTCAGCGTCCTGCAGGCATAAAAAAACCGGGAGCGAACGGCTCCCGGTTTTCGTTTAGCAGTCTGAATTACAGTACCAGTGCCGCGATAGAAGCAGACAGAATGCTCACCAGCGTAGAACCGTATACCAGTTTCAGGCCGAAGCGTGAGACCACGTTACCCTGCTCTTCGTTCAGACCTTTAATCGCACCGGCGATAATACCGATGGAAGAGAAGTTTGCGAAGGAAACCAGGAACACAGAGAGGATGCCTTCCGCACGTGGAGAGAGCGTGCTGGCAATTTTCTGCAGATCCATCATGGCCACGAATTCGTTAGAAACCAGTTTGGTTGCCATAATACTGCCCACCTGCAGCGCTTCGCTTGCCGGAACACCCATTACCCAGGCAATCGGGTAGAAGATGTAACCCAGGATGCCCTGGAAGGAGATACCCAGAACTGCCGCGAACAGGGCGTTCAGGGCAGCAATCAGCGCGATAAAGCCGATCAGCATCGCCGCAACGATAATCGCTACTTTGAAGCCTGCCAGAATGTATTCACCCAGCATTTCGAAGAAGCTCTGACCTTCATGCAGGTTTGACATCTGGATGTTCTCTTCACTGGCATCAACGCGGTACGGGTTGATCAGCGACAGCACGATAAAGGTGCTGAACATGTTCAGAACCAGCGCTGCAACAACGTATTTTGGCTCCAGCATGGTCATGTATGCGCCCACGATAGACATGGACACGGTAGACATTGCAGTGGCCGCCATGGTGTACATGCGGTTGCGGGACATTTTACCGAGAATGTCTTTATAGGCGATAAAGTTCTCAGACTGGCCCAGGATCAGGGAGCTGACGGCGTTGAACGATTCCAGCTTACCCATGCCGTTCACTTTTGACAGCACAGTACCGATAGCGCGAATAATGACAGGCAGAACACGGATGTGCTGCAGAATACCGATCAGCGCAGAGATGAACACGATTGGGCACAGCACTTTCAGGAAGAAGAATGCCAGACCTTGATCGTTCATACTGCCAAAGACGAAGTTAGTCCCTTCGTTGGCGAATCCGAGCAGTTTTTCGAACATTTCGGAGAAGCCTTTTACGAAGCCGAGCCCCACGTTGGAGTTCAGGAAGAACCACGCGAGTAAAACTTCAATAACAAGAAGCTGAACAACATAGCGAATGCGGATTTTTTTACGGTCATGGCTGACCAGTAACGCAAGCGCAGTAACGACAACAAGTGCCAGGACAAAATGAAGGACGCGGTCCATATTTGCTCCAAATTTGAGGCAGGTTTAATTTCCGTGCACATTCTATGTAACGAGCGCAAAGAAAACGAGATCAAGGCCACACAATAGTTACATCCTGTGACGAGTCTCAAAAATAGTGATCAACAATACATTTTTGTTATGTTAGGTAAATGAGTGAAAAGTTAAGTTTGTGTGCTACGCTTCACAAATGACTGCGCGTTTTCATATTCTGTGAGACCGCTCAAGCGAACCCGCCTTTCTATCGTTAAAAGCTATCTGAGAAATCATTACAACCTTTACAAATGATCTTGATAATCATTCTCATTTTGATAGCATTAAACATAGCAAAGGCTATATTTCCAGAGGCAGAAATGACAAACAGTCGCGTAGAGGGTAGCAGTGGCAGGGCAGCGCGCAAGTTGCGGTTCGCATTAATGGGACCGGCGTTCATTGCTGCTATTGGCTATATCGATCCAGGGAATTTTGCGACCAATATTCAGGCCGGGGCCAGCTTCGGGTATACACTCCTGTGGGTAGTCGTCTGGGCTAACCTGATGGCGATGCTGATTCAGATGCTTTCAGCCAAGCTGGGGATTGCCACGGGCAAAAATCTGGCAGAGCAAATCCGCGACCATTATCCCCGTCCGGCCGTCTGGCTTTACTGGGTTCAGGCGGAAATCATCGCTATGGCAACCGACCTCGCTGAATTTATCGGGGCAGCTATCGGCTTCAAATTGATTCTGGGCGTGTCGTTATTACAGGGTGCTGTCCTGACCGGCATCGCCACCTTCCTTATTCTGATGCTTCAGCGTCATGGACAAAAACCGCTGGAAAAAGTGATCGGTGGTCTGCTGCTGTTTGTGGCGGCAGCCTATATTGTTGAACTGATTTTCTCGCAGCCGAATCTGGTGCAGCTCAGTAAGGGAATGGTGATCCCGAGTTTGCCGAATTCTGAAGCGGTATTCCTGGCGGCGGGTGTGCTGGGTGCGACGATTATGCCGCATGTTATCTATTTGCACTCTTCCTTAACACAGCACCTGCACGGCGGAACGCGTAAGGAGCGGTATTCAGCGACTAAATGGGATGTGGCTATTGCCATGACCATTGCCGGTTTTGTTAACCTGGCGATGATGGCGACGGCTGCTGCCGCGTTCCACTTTAATGGCCATACGGGAGTTGCCGATCTGGATCAGGCGTATTTGACGCTGGAACCGCTACTGAGCCATGCTGCCGCGACGATTTTCGGCTTGAGCCTGGTCGCTGCGGGTCTCTCTTCCACCGTTGTGGGGACACTGGCAGGGCAGGTGGTGATGCAGGGATTCGTGCGTTTCCACATTCCGCTGTGGGTTCGCCGGTCAGTGACTATGCTGCCGTCATTTATCGTGATCCTGATGGGGCTGGACCCGACCCGAATTCTGGTGATGAGCCAGGTATTGCTGAGCTTTGGTATCGCACTTGCGCTGGTGCCGCTGCTGATATTTACCAGCAACAAAGCCCTGATGGGCGACCTGGTTAACTCGACGCTGGTGAAAAGAGCCGGGTGGGCTATTGTGGTGGTAGTGGTGGCGCTGAATCTGTGGTTGTTGATTGGTACAGTGTCAGGACTCTAAAAAGAAAAAGGAGCCGAAAGGCTCCTTTCTGGTGTTAGTGGTGATGCCCGCGGCCATGACCGCGTCCCCAACCGCCGCGACGGTCGTCACGATCGCTCCATCCTTCACGATAACCGCGTTCGTAGGCTTTACGATTATCCCAGCCACGGTGATAACCATTATCGTGTTTCCACCAGCGGTTTTTACGCCATTCATAATGACGGTGCCAGTAATCACGGTCGCGCCAGCCACCGCCGTCCCAGTAGTTACCATAATTGTCGCGATCGCCAATTTGTAATTTTATCGATGGCAACAGGGTGATTTCGCCAGCACTGGCGACCAGCGGGGCCGAGGCCAGCAAAACCGCTGCAAGAATCAGTGACCTGAACATACTTTTCTCCTTCACGATCGGGGCCGTTGTGCGGCCTGTTAACGCAATATTACGGGGTGGTAAAGCCCCGTATCATCGCTTCAACTCCGAATTCACGAATGAGAGCACGATTTGCTAAAAATGCTTTTATTTTGCGCTATTGAGGATCGCGTCGATAGCCGTCAGTTCATCTGCAGTAAAATGACGATTCTCCAGCATCCCGACGGCATCATCTATTTGCGCGGTCTTGCTCGCACCAATCAGCACGGACGTCACGGCGTCGTGGCGTAAAATCCAGGCCAGTGCCATTTGCGACAGCTTCTGCCCGCGGCTTTCTGCCAGCGCGTTCAGATTACGCACTTTTTCCAGCTTCTCTTCGGTGATCTGATCAGGATTCAGGAACTTACTGCCGCTGGCTGCGCGCGAATCCGCCGGAATGCCGTTCAGATAGCGGTTGGTGAGTTGTCCGCCCGCCAGCGGGGAAAATGGAATGCATCCTACGCCTTTATCCTGCAGTACCGCCAGCAATCCCTCTTCGGGTGCGCGTTCAAACATTGAGTATTTTGGCTGATGGATAAGGCATGGTGTGCCGAGATCGTCCAGAATCTCAATGGCCTGACGCGCCCGTTCCGCCGGGTAGTTGGATAAGCCGACATACAGTGCTTTACCCTGGCGCACCAGATGGTCAAGCGCTTTCATCGTCTCCTGTAGCGGTGTTTCCGGGTCAGGGCGGTGATGATAGAAGATGTCGACATACTCCAGCCCCATGCGCTTCAGGCTCTGGTCCAGGCTTGAGATCAGGTATTTACGCGAGCCCCAGTCACCGTAAGGCCCGTCCCACATGGTGTAGCCCGCTTTGGTGGAGATGATCAGTTCATCACGCCACGGCAGAAAATCCTCCTGCAGAATGCGTCCGAAATTACGTTCGGCTGAACCAGGAGGCGGGCCGTAGTTATTGGCAAGGTCAAAATGGGTAATCCCCAGGTCGAAGGCGCGCTGTAAAAGTTGACGGCTGTTTTCGATAAGCGTGGCGTCGCCAAAATTATGCCACAGCCCAAGAGAAATGGCGGGCAGCTTCAGCCCGCTTTGTCCGCAACGGCGGTATTGCATTGTCTGATAACGATTTTTGTCAGGCTGATAACCCATTCTTAAGACCTCTGGCGCTGGAAAGAAAATTCGGTGTATACGTTTACACTAACCCGCGAGAAAGAAGAATAGTGCAGCCTTTTTTGTAAAGCATTCTTTCCAGACCCTTCTTACTGCCAATTCTGGACAGCCATCACGCTTCTTTAATACTCAAACTGAGGTCAACGTCAGAAGGACACCTGTTATGCGAACCCCGTACTGCGTCGCTGATTACCTGCTGGACCGACTTACAGATTGTGGTGCCGACCATCTGTTTGGCGTGCCGGGCGACTATAACCTGCAGTTTCTCGACCATGTGATCGACAGCCCGGATATCTGCTGGGTGGGCTGTGCAAACGAGCTGAACGCCGCTTACGCTGCTGATGGATACGCCCGATGTAAAGGCTTTGCCGCACTGCTGACGACATTCGGCGTCGGGGAGTTAAGTGCCATGAACGGTGTGGCGGGCAGTTTCGCGGAGTATGTGCCGGTGCTGCACATTGTGGGTGCGCCAGGTATGGCGTCACAACAACGCGGGGAGCTGTTACACCACACATTAGGTGACGGTGAGTTCCGCCATTTTTACCATATGAGTGAACCCATCACCGTCGCTCAGGCGGTGCTGACTGAGCAAAACGCCTGCTACGAAATCGACCGTGTACTGACCACTATGCTGCGGGAACGCCGTCCAGGGTATCTGATGTTGCCTGCTGATGTGGCAAAAAAAGCCGCCACACCGCCTGTAAGCGCTCTCACTTATAAGCCTGCCCACGCCGACGATGCCTGTCTGAAGGCATTTCGCGACGCCGCCCAGGCCCGGCTGGCTACCAGTAAACGCACAGCGTTATTAGCGGATTTTCTGGTGCTTCGCCATGGCCTGAAACAGGCCCTTCAGAAGTGGGTAAAAGAGGTGCCAATGGCGCACGCCACCATGCTAATGGGCAAAGGAATTTTTGACGAACGGCAGGATGGTTTTTACGGCACGTACAGCGGTTCCGCGAGCGTTGCGTCGGCAAAAGAGGCAATCGAAGGCGCGGATACGGTGTTATGTATCGGAACGCGATTTACCGATACCCTGACCGCCGGGTTTACCCACCAGCTCACACCAGCCCAGACGATTGAAGTACAGCCCTATGCTGCACGCGTGGGCGATATCTGGTTTACGGGTATTCCTATGCTTCAGGCGATTGAGACGCTGGCAGAACTGTGCAAACAGCATGTGCACAATATTCCTGCTCCCTCTGCGCACCGTGGTTTTGCTTTTCCTTCTCAGGAAGGCTCGCTCACACAGGAGAGCTTCTGGAGCACGCTGCAAACCTTTATCCGGCCCGGTGATATTATCCTCGCCGATCAAGGCACCTCCGCTTTTGGCGCAATCGATCTTCGTTTACCTGCGGAGGTGAATTTTATCGTCCAGCCGCTCTGGGGTTCAATTGGTTACACGCTGGCGGCGGCCTTTGGCGCGCAAACAGCCTGCCCGAACCGGCGCGTTATTGTGCTCACGGGGGACGGTGCAGCACAGCTCACCATTCAGGAAATGGGCTCCATGCTGCGCGATAAACAGCATCCTGTCATTCTGGTGCTCAATAATGAAGGGTATACGGTCGAAAGGGCGATCCACGGACCGGAACAGCGCTATAACGATATCGCACTCTGGAACTGGACCCGCATCCCGCAGGCACTCAGCCTGGAGCCTCAGGCCGAATGCTGGCGAGTCAGTGAAACAGAACAACTGGCGGAGGTGCTGGAAAAAGTGGCGCACCACGAGCGGCTTTCGCTCATTGAGGTGATGCTGCCGAAAGCCGATATTCCGCCGCTTCTGGGGGCGATTACCAAAGCGCTGGAGGCGCGTAATAACGCCTGATTATTTATCATTTCGCCATGCCATCAACATCGGTTTGCCCGCCAGCAGAAGCCAGGCGGGCAACATCACGATGCACAGCAGCGGCAACAGCGTGGTATCAGGGACCACCACCGCCGCCATAAACAGGCTCAGCCAGGCATCACGCGTTACCACCAGTACCAGCCCCAGAATCGAGCAGGAGACGGTTATGGCTGCGGGTACAGCATCAACATGCTCATGCAGCATCAGCCCCAACGCGACGCCGACAAACACCGCCGGGAAGATGCGACCTCCACGGAAGCCACACGCCGCAGCGACTACTAAAGCTGCAAGTTTTACCAGCGCAAACAGCAGATAATCGGAGACGCTAAAGACCTGGCTGAACGCCAGCTGTTGCATCTCGTCAAGGCCTTTAAACAGCGTTACCGTTCCGCCGATCGCCCCTAAAATACCCAGGATAAACCCCCCGACCCCCAGAATCAGCACCGGGTGTTTCATTTTATGCATCAGACGATGCAGGCGAGGGAGACACCATACCGCGACCATCCCCAGCGCGATGGCGATGGCGACCACAATCGCGCCACTGAAAATATCGGCTATCTGCATTTGGCCGTAGTGGGGAAGGGAGAGTGAAAAATGGGGATGGAAAAACAGGCTGGTGGTGAGTGAGCCTGCGGCGGCGGCCATCAGTGGCGCAAAGAGCTTGTCCCAGAGTGGCACGTCGTTATCACTGCTGAGCGTCTGGGAAAAGATTAGAGCGGCAGCAACGGGTGTGCCAAACAGCGCCCCGATGGTCCCCGCTGACGCCAGAATCGTCCAGTCCAGCGCGCCGACGCGAGGGAAAATACGCGAGCCGAGAAACACCGCGAGAGCAATATTTACCGCCATAATCGGATGCTCCGGCCCCAGGCTGACGCCTCCCGCCAGACCCACAATCAACGCGATAAGTAGCCCCGGCAGAGCTGAGGGATTAACGGGTGCGCCAATCAACGGTTCCCGCGCGGGATCGGGACCCGCATGGCCTGGGCTAAAGCGAATCACCAGGCCTACGACAACGCCGGTCAACGTCAGCATCAAAATGATCCATGCGGGAGAATCGACACTGACGCCGAGTTGTGCCGGAAGTGCAGCCCATAGCATTGTCTGCAGCACCGACGCGACTTTCATCACGACGATAAGCACCAGGCTTGAGGCAATGCCAATTATTAACGCCGGAATTGCCAGCAACAGCATGGTTCTGGCTCGCGGGTGGAGCATGATGATTTCCTTGTACAAAACGGTCTGACGTTACTTTGCACAATCAGCTTTATGGCAATAGTGCAAAAGGTGCTGAAACGGTAAAGTTATTCTGTGACGAAGATCGATAATCCTGGGGCATTCACCTTCCGGTCGTTGTTGTTATCACGCCTTGAATTTACAGTGTCCCAAAGATTTATTCTGACTTTAGCGGAGCAGTAGAAGAATGACAAAGTATGCTTTGGTAGGTGATGTGGGCGGCACCAACGCGCGTCTTGCATTATGCGATGTAAATACCGGTGAAATTTCTCAGGCGAAAACCTATTCAGGGCTGGATTACCCAAGCCTGGAAGCTGTTGTTCGTGTCTATCTGGAAGAGCATAAGGTCAGTGTCGAAGACGGCTGTATCGCGATTGCCTGCCCGATTACCGGCGACTGGGTGGCGATGACCAACCACACCTGGGCATTTTCCATTGCAGAGATGCAGAAGAATCTCGGTTTTGCGCATCTTGAGATCATTAATGACTTCACTGCGGTTTCCATGGCGATCCCGATGCTCAAGCCTGAGCACCTGATCCAGTTTGGCGGTACAGCGCCGGTTGAAGGCAAACCGATTGCTGTGTACGGTGCTGGGACGGGGCTGGGCGTATCGCATCTGGTTCATGTCGATAAGCGCTGGGTGAGCCTGCCGGGCGAGGGTGGCCACGTGGATTTTGCGCCGAACAGTGAAGAAGAAGGCATCATCCTCGAAGAGTTACGTGCTGAGATTGGCCACGTGTCTGCCGAGCGTGTACTTTCCGGTCCGGGGCTGGTGAACCTGTACCGCGCGATTGTGAAATCTGACGGCCGACTGCCGGAAAACCTGCAGCCGAAGGACGTTACCGAACGCGCGCTGGCCGATAGCTGCATCGACTGCCGTCGCGCGCTGTCTCTGTTCTGCGTGATCATGGGACGTTTCGGCGGCAACCTGGCGCTGAATCTCAGCACCTTCGGTGGCGTCTATATCGCGGGGGGCATTGTGCCGCGCTTCCTCGACTTCTTTAAAGCGTCTGGTTTCCGCGGCGGGTTCGAAGATAAAGGACGTTTCAGAAGTTACGTACAGGACATCCCGGTTTACCTGATTGTTCATGATAATCCAGGCCTGCTGGGTTCCGGCGCACATCTTCGCCAGATGCTGGGTCAGATCCTTTGATATTCACCCCCCTCTCCTGCGGGAGAGGGGGCCTCACAGGTGCATCAACTGGCGAAACTCTTTCACTTTGCTGCGGCTGACCGGCACCTGAAAATCGAGATCCTTCAGACGCAAAATATAGGTATTGTTAAACCAGGGTTCGATCTCGCGGATCTTATTCAAATTCACGCAAAATGAGCGGTGACAGCGGAAGAAGTGTGCGGCCGGTAGTTTGCTGCAAAACTCAGTAATGTTCATCGCCATCACATAAGATTCACGACGTGTATAGACAAACGTCATTTTTTCGTGCGCTTCGGCATAGTAGATATCGTCGATGGGCGTCACGATAATCCGCTCATCTTTGACCAGATTAATGGTGTCGTTTTCACGTACTGCCGGGCTCGTGTTCACCGGGGTTGCCTGGTGCTGCCAGGCTGCCTCCAGCTTTTGCAACATGCTGACAATTCGCGACTCCTGGTAAGGTTTCAGAATATAGTCAAACGCTTCCAGCTCGAACGCTTCCACGGCGTGCTCTTTCCAGGCCGTGACGAACACAATAAACGGTTTATGGGCAAACTGGTTGATATTTTGTGCCAGCAGCACGCCGTCCAGTGAAGGGATATTGATATCCAGAAAAATAGCGTCGACCCGGTTATGCTGCAGAAATTTCAGTACGTCCAGACCGTCGTCAAAGGTGCCTACAATCTCCATCTGGCTATGCGTTTTAATAAGCCAGCTCAGCTCCTGTTGAGCCAGAATTTCATCTTCTACAATGATGACTTTCATCTTTTACTCCGGCCTACGGCAATAAAGACAGGGGGGCATGAACAGAGGTTCGTTCATTCGGAACATAAAACGCAATTTCGGTTCCCGGCTCAAGGCGGTGAATATGCAGCCCGTCGCCATAGAGCAGTTTTACCCGGTGGTGCACATTCAGCAGCCCAATCTTATTGCCCGGCATTTCGTTTGATTCAACGCGTTCAATGACTTTCGGGTCAATGCCATGGCCTGTATCGCGCACCGCAATGCGCACGCGGTTCCCGCTTTCGGTCACGCTGATGGTGACCACGCCTTTGCCTTTACACGGCTGAATGCCGTGAACAATCGCGTTTTCGACCAGCGGCTGAATAAGCAGGCTCGGGATCACGCAGTTGACCTCTTCGTCAATATCGTAAATGACCGTGAGTTTGTCGCCAAAGCGCGCCTGCTCAATCGCGATGTAATCTTTAATCTGATAAAGCTCTTTTTTAATATCGATCTGCTCGTCGTCTTTCAGCTCAATGTTGTAGCGCAGATAGCGCGACAGATTAAAAATCAGCTGGCGAGCGGTGTCTGGATTCAGGCGAATCGACGATGAAATGGCATTCAGCGCGTTAAACAGGAAATGGGGATTAATTTTACTTTGCAGCGCACGTAGCTCTGCCTTATTTGCCATCTCCCGCAGTTGCTCCGCGCGGGAAACTTCCAGCTGAGTAGAGATAATCTGCGACAGCCCAATGGCCATTTCCTGAAGTGACGACGTGATCTGGTGCGCGTGGCAGTAGTAAATCTTCAGCGTACCGGTCACTACGCCTTTCTCCCACAGCGGGATCACCAGCATGGAGTGGATTTCAGGCGTTCTGTAGGCTTCATCATTGTTTTTAATGATGATTTTACCGTAGTTGATCGCCTGTCGTGTGGTCGGGCTGACGGTGTCATCGTTATCGCGATAGTTATGCTCACCCACGCCAACGTAGGCCAGCACGTGGTCGATATTGGTAATGGCGACTGCGTCGGCATGAATATCGCGGCGGATAATATCGCAGACCTGGCGCAAAGATTCTGCGTTTACATGGCGGAACAGCGGCAGCGTTTTGTTGGCAATATCGAGTGCCAGCTTGGCCTGACGCGCGGCGCTGGCCTCTTTTTCCCCTTCAACGCTTTGTACCAGCAGTACGATAAAACCGATACAGACGCTACCGAGGATCATCGGGATACCGATTTTGGAGACGATATCCAGGCCCAGCGCCGTGGACGGTGCCCAGAGCACCACCAGGATCATGGTCAGGGTTTCGCACACCATGCCCGCAATGATCCCTGCGCGCCAGTGCTGCTTCTTCGGGATCTTGCGGTTAATCCAGCCGGAAAGGACCCCGGCGATAATACTGGTGATAAAGCACGGGATGGCCGTTACGCCGCCAATATCAATCAGATAGCGGTGCGTGCCCGCAATCAGCCCGGTGATAACACCGACCCACGGGCCGAATAATATCCCGCCGGACATCACAGCGATAATGCGCACGTTAACCAGCGAGCCTTCTACCGGTACGCCGGACCAGGTGCTGAACAGTGCAAACATCGAAAAGATGGCTGTCACGGCCAGCAGCTCTTTTGGCGAGTGTGCAGACTTATGAAGAAGCTCGCGGAACAGGCGAATGCGAATGAGGAAGAACAAGCAGATCAGCATTAACGCCGCGCGGTCGAACACCGCCAGCAGCATATCGAATATTTCGTGCACAACAGAACCTGGGAAAGCGGGAAAAAACCATGATAAAAAACCTGACGCCGGAAGACCAGCTATCTGTCTGGATTATCAAATGAGGAAAAACCCTGCCTTTCAAAGGGGATGGTTGGCTTTTTTACTGAAAGAGGGGCAGTTTCGCTCAACCAGCGGAATGCAAGTAACTGTAATGATATCATAATGTTAAATAACAGGTGTTTTTTAATGCCTTTCAGCGTAAAGGTTCCGCTTTTAACCGCAGCACATTTCCCGTTTTAGGGTGAAATCTTTTTTTTGGTTTCCCTCTCGACAGCACCTTTTTTTTCAGGTTATTTTCTAAACACGCCACATTGGTGGCAGCGTCGCTCGGACGGTCCGGGCGCTAACGTGAATCTGAGGAATCTATGGCTGAATTCAGTCCTGAACGCCGTTTTACGCGTATCGATCGTCTCCCCCCTTATGTTTTCAATATCACTGCTGAACTGAAAATGGCTGCGCGTCGGCGCGGCGAAGACATTATCGACTTCAGCATGGGTAACCCTGACGGCCCTACACCACCGCATATCGTCGAGAAATTGTGTACGGTTGCCCAGCGTCCCGATACGCATGGCTACTCAACCTCTCGCGGCATTCCTCGTTTACGTCGTGCGATCTCTCGCTGGTATCAGGAGCGTTATCAGGTGGATATCGATCCCGAAAGCGAAGCGATTGTTACCATCGGTTCGAAAGAGGGCCTGGCCCACCTGATGCTGGCTACGCTGGATCATGGCGATACCGTGCTGGTGCCAAATCCAAGCTACCCGATCCATATTTACGGTGCGGTGATTGCCGGTGCGCAGGTTCGTTCTGTGCCGCTGGTGGAAGGCGTTGATTTCTTTAACGAACTGGAACGCGCAATTCGTGAAAGCTACCCGAAACCGAAGATGATGATCCTCGGCTTCCCGTCAAACCCGACGGCCCAGTGTGTGGAACTCGATTTCTTTGAGAAAGTGGTTGCGCTGGCAAAACGTTACGACGTGCTGGTAGTTCACGATCTCGCCTACGCCGATATTGTTTATGACGGCTGGGAAGCGCCCTCCATCATGCAGGTTCCGGGCGCGCGCGATGTGGCGGTAGAGTTCTTTACGCTCTCGAAAAGCTACAACATGGCAGGCTGGCGTATTGGTTTTATGGTCGGTAACAAAACGCTGGTGAATGCGCTGGCGCGTATTAAGAGCTATCACGACTACGGCACATTCACACCGCTGCAGGTGGCTGCAATTGCCGCCCTGGAAGGTGACCAGCAGTGTGTGAAGGATATTGCCGCACAGTATAAACGCCGTCGCGATGTTCTGGTAAAAGGGTTGCATGAAGCGGGCTGGATGGTGGAAATGCCAAAAGCATCCATGTACGTCTGGGCGAAGATCCCTGAACCTTACGCGGCAATGGGCTCACTGGAGTTTGCCAAAAAACTGCTGCAGGACGCGAAAGTGTGCGTCTCTCCGGGCATTGGCTTTGGTGATTACGGTGATACCCATGTGCGCTTTGCGCTGATTGAAAACAGCGACCGCATCCGCCAGGCGGTAAGGGGAATCAAAAGCATGTTCCGCGCTGACGGGCTGCTATCGTCGTCAGCGGCGAAATCCACTGCCGAACAACCGTGACGTAAAGATCATAAAAAAACAGGCGCGAATAGCGCCTGTTTTTTTTACTGCATATCTTTGCTAGATCATCAGGGCAAAGGTTCCGGCCCAGACTAAAACAATCACCGAAATGCCCATAAAGAAATATTTCACGTTTCATCGCTCCGCGTATCTTGTGGTACGCATAAAAAAACAGAGTCCACCTGAGTATAGAGAGTTGAAATCGCGTTAAGCGGGAAATAGGAATTGTCCCGTTACGTCACCGACTCCAGCTCAGAATTCTGTGCTTTCCTGTTGCCAGACGGCGCTAATGTACGCTTAAAAAAGAAGGGTGACAAGAGGTGATTTTTTAAATAATTTCCGAGACTTACGAGTGTCGTGGAACGGCGACAGTTTGATTTCAGGACGTAATAAATTTGCTTTGAGCGAAGGGGAGGGAAACAGTAACCCGACGTAATGACAGGTGATTGAAAAGGTTAGTTTCTTAGCGAAACTAACCTTCGGAAAGGCTTAGATATAGAGCGAGGATTCGCCAATCGGGCGAGTTTTAAAGCGGCGGTGCATCCACAGATACTGTTCAGGTGCACGCATAATTTCTGTTTCGATCACTTTGTTAATGAAGGCGGCGGCTTCGCATTCGTTTTCCGGGTAGTTCGCCATCTCAGGTGAAATGTGCAGGCGGTAACCGGATTTATCCGCTTTTCTCACCATAGTGACAGTCAGCATCGTTGCGCCAGACAGGCGTGAAATCACAAACGTGCCGTTGGTTGTGGCGACATTCTGTACCGCAAAGAAGGGGGCAAAACTGCTGCCTTTGCGCCCGTAATCCTGATCCGGCGCAAACCAGACGGCTTCGCCTTTCTTCAGGGCACCCACCATGCCGCGCAGGTTATTACGGCTGATCATCGCCTTATTGGAGCGCATACGACCGCGCGTTTGTACCCACTCCATCAGCGGACTGTTGTGCGGACGATAGGTTGCCATCATCGGCTGGCAAAGGCCCATCACGCGGCCACCCAGTTCCAGTGACATAAAGTGAACTCCGACAACCATAACGCCACGATTTTGCATCTGGGCACGTCTCAGGTTATCCAGACCTTCAACGTCAAACCATTTACGGACACGCTCATCTGGCCAGAACCACGCCATGCCTGTTTCCAGCAGTGCCATACCGATAGATTTAAAGTTTTCTGAAATCAGCTTCTCACGCTGTTCCGCATTGTATTGCGGAAAGCAAAGCTCAAGATTTTTACGGGCTATAGATTCACGACGTTTAAGGAAGTGACGCGATGCGCTACCAAGTTTTGAACCCAGCACACGAAGCACAGGGTAGGGTAGTTGAACCAGCAGCCAAAGCACGCCAAGACCAAACCATGTAAACCAGTAACGCGGATGCAAAAATGCGCGTTCGAAATTGGATTGAGACAAAATAGTGAAACCTATGTAAAGCCGGTGAAAGTAACGCATATTGCGATACCACGTGCCAATTAGACCGTAGGACAAGGTCATGGTTGCAGGCTTTACCGATCTTTACGGCGTTACCTGGCCATTGCTGACGTTGGGTGGGCGGCATAATGTAGCACCGTTACTGATTATGTGCTATCGATCGTTTTTGACTAAAAAAGCGGCAGGTACGGAGGTGATTGATTTATAGGGTAAAAGATGAGCTTCAGAAAAGAAATTCAAGGAGTGCTGGTGTCCCCTGCAGGAATCGAACCTGCAACTAGCCCTTAGGAGGGGCTCGTTATATCCATTTAACTAAGGGGACGAGGCGGCAAGAGTATAGCGTTATTTACACTTTGCGTTAAGCGTATCGCCGCCTGACTGCTCAAAGAGTCACCATTCAGGCCGATTTTTTTGCAGCTTTATCATCACTTTCCTGTGCTTTAAGCTCGGCCTTACGCTTGTTAGACATATCGTTGCGGATCTGTGCATGGCTCAGAAGAGCGAAGATAAAGGTTCCGCCGCAAATATTCCCTGCGAGGGTAGGAAGGGCGAAAGGCCAGAAAAAATCGCTCCAGTGCAGTGTGCCGTTAAAGACCAGATACAGTATTTCAACCGTACCGACCACGATGTGTGTCGTGTCGGCCAGCGCAATTAGCCACGTCATCAAAATGATCACCACTATCTTTGCGCTGCCTGCGGAGGGGAACATCCACACCATGGTGGCAATGATCCAGCCGGAGATAATGGCATTTGAGAACATTTCGAGAGGCGTATTTTTCATCACGTCCATACCGATTTTCACAAATGCATCCCGTGTGGGTTCATCAAAAATCGGCATATATTCAAAAGCCCATGCCGCGACCCCCGTACCGATGAGATTCCCCAACAGCACGACGCTCCACAGACGCATCAGTAAACCGAAGTTTCCGAGGGTAGGGTTTTGCATGACGGGCAGAACGGCCGTCACGGTGTTTTCTGTGAACAGTTGCTGGCGGGCCATAATGACGATGATAAAGCCGAAGGTGTAGCCAAGGTTCTCCAGTAAAAATCCCCCCGGTACGCCCTCAAGCTGAACGTGAAATATCCCTTTTGCCAGCAGGGAAGCGCCCATCGACAGGCCGGCTGCAATAGCGGACCACAACAGCGCCATCGCATCACGCTCCATCTCTTTTTCACCATCCTGACGAATGTGCTCATGAATGGCCATGGCACGCGAAGGGAGGCGGTCCTCATCTATTTCTATCTTCTCGCCGCGATCCTTTTCCTCACTCTCAATTTCATGTTCCTCATTCCTCTCGCCAATTTTTTCTTCGTTAACGTCTTTCATAACCACTCCGGCAGAAAATCTTTCTATTAAGCGTAGCGGCTTTTGATGGAATCCCCGTGGGGATGCTCTTAAATTGGCGTGAATGGCAACAAAGGTGATACATCTCCTTCAAAGCCATTATAAAATTGCCAGCGAAACGAATTCTTAAAGTCAGGCTATGCTGAGATCAGCGTGACGGTGTTTTCCGTCTGTAACTGTACTCATAGACATCGTGAAACGTGCTGTTACAATCACTTGCACGTTTTGAGACGGAGCGTCAGGCGCTCCGTTACGGATGGCAATCAACGATAGCCATACTGAACAGGGAGATATTTATGAAACTTCGGCTGTCGGCGCTTGCGCTGGGCGCAACGATGCTTGTGGGCTGCGCCAGCTCTGGAGAGCAAACGGGACGCTCCGATCCTCTCGAAGGATTTAACCGTTCAATGTATAGCTTCAACTATAACGTGCTGGACCCTTACGTGGTTCGTCCGGTGGCAGTTGCCTGGCGCGATTACGTTCCCCAACCTGCGCGCAACGGGCTGAGCAATTTCACCAGTAACCTGGAAGAGCCTGCGGTGATGGTGAACTTTTTCCTGCAGGGCGATCCGTATCAGGGCATGGTGCATTTCACCCGCTTCTTCCTGAACTCACTGCTGGGGATGGGCGGCTTTATTGACGTCGCCGGTATGGCGAACCCGAAACTTCAGCGTGAACAGCCGCACCGTTTCGGCAGCACGTTAGGGCACTATGGCGTGGGGTATGGCCCTTATGTACACCTGCCATTCTACGGTAGCTTCACCGTGCGTGATGACGGGGGGGATATGGTGGATACACTTTATCCGGTGCTGTCGTGGCTGACCTGGCCGCTGTCGATTGGGAAATGGACGGTGGAGGGTATCGAGACCCGAGCACAGTTGCTCGACTCCGACGGCCTGCTGCGTCAGTCTTCTGACCCGTATATCATGGTGCGTGAAGCCTACTTCCAGAACCATGACTTTATTGCCAATGGCGGCAAGCTGAAGCCGGAAGACAATCCGAACGCGAAGGCAATCGAAAACGAATTAAAAGATATCGATTCGGAATAAACAAAAAAGGTGAGCGATGCTCACCTTTTTTAATGCCCGCGTGATTAGAACGCGTAGTTGAAGTTCGTACCGAACAGCCAGGCTTTACCTTCAGAGGTAAACTCGTAAGGGCCTTCCTGGAACGTCACTTTCTGACCGTGCATATAAGAGACGCCCGCATCGATTGATGCATTCTCGTTGAAAGCGTAGGTTGCACCAGCACTCAACCAGAAGCGGTCCTGATCCGGAATGGAGATGGAACGCTTGTCAGCCGGAACCGGGCTGTCATCAAATGCGATACCGGTACGGAACGTCCAGTTATCATCCATATAGTAGGTTGTACCCAGCGCAATACGGTAGGCGTCGTGGAAACTTTCGTCCTTATAGAACAGCGTCTGGCCGTTGTTGCCAGTTGCTTTCAGCTCCTGGAACTGGCTCCAACTGGTGTATGCCAGGCTATAGTGAATGGCCCACTGTGGCGCGACGCGGTTGTAACCGGAGACTTCCCACATTTCTGGCAGATGCAGTGACAGTGAACCTGGTACGGTTTGGCCGGACGTCCCCCATGGGATTGTCGTGCCTGCGCCTGGAACCATGCCGTTTACCGGGCTCAGGATGCCGCTTTTGTAATCGCCATCGAAATCAATTTTGACTTCTGAGCGATAGGTCAGACCCCAGCGGTTATTTTTGTCCAGCTCATAGAGAATACCTGCGTTCCAGCCGTAACCCCATTCATCGCCTTTGAGGCTGGCGATTTTACTGCTGTTTTTCGGCAGTGCAGCTGTTTGTTCACCGGAATAACGCTCGATTTTTGCATCAGCGTAGACGGCATCAAAGCCCAGACCAAAGCTCCAGTTATCGTTAAGACGATACGCACCGCTCAGGTTAAGGTTCAGCGTCGTAAGATCGGTTTTACCGCCGTATTCACCCGCCGGATAGTTACTGTTGAACTCCGTAGCCAGGCCATAGTTAGAGGTTACGGAGGCACCCCAACCAAATTGCTCATTGATAGGGGCGACGAAGTGCAGGTTAGGAACCCACGCGGTTGGCGCAATATTATCCGCTTTCAGGCTTGCGCCAGTGAATGGCGACTTACCCGAAATGTTGACATCTGGATCGATATAAACAGCACCGGCGGAGAAAGTCGGGCGATCAAACATCATGATCAGTGCAGGGTTACGACTCGCGTTACCTGCATCATCAGCAATTGCACCTTCCCCGGAATACGCACGGCCAAGGCCAGAGGAAGAAAATTCGTTTAACTGGAAGCCCGCTGACCAGGCGGACGTTGAGACGATTGCCACTGCAACTGCTAACGCAGTCTTTTTGAACAGGGTTTTCTGGCTCATGACCATAACCTCATTGAGTTATTTTTATTCAATAATTGTTACATACCGTAACAGGAGCGCGAAGTGTAGGGTCTGTGGTATTACATACAAATCAGACCAGTGGCGTGAGTATAGGTCTGACCAGCTAGAATGTTGCAAGTTTGTTTATTAATATTTTCAGAGATGTTTCTTGAAACGAGATCTGGTTGGCAAAATTGTGACCATCACTGCTCACCCAAAAAGGTGAATTTTGTTTTAGATCATTTTTTAGTGTGATATTGGTCACTTATCCGATTTTGCCTCATTAACGGCTGGAGGGAGCCAGCGTCGGGGCGTAAAATATCAGCATCGTGTTTATCTCGCGCCACGCGCGAATACAGAGGAAATTGAGCTATGAGTAAATGCAGTGCTGATGAAACCCCGGTTTGCTGCTGTATGGATGTTGGCACCATTATGGACAACACCGATTGCACCGCCTCTTACAGTCGTGTGTTCACTGACCGCGCTGAAGCGGAAGAAACCCTGGCCGCGCTGAGCAAACGTGCGCGCGACGTTGAATCCGATCCGTGTGAAATCAAGTCCACCTTCACCGAAGTGGAAGGCGGTGTGAAGCTGTATATCGACTTTGTATTCGCCTGTGAAGCCGAAACGCTGATTTTCCAGTTAGGCCTGCGTTAATCCTTTTTGCCCGGCGGCGCTTCGCTTGCACGGGCCTACGATCGTGTAGGCCGGGTAAGGCAACGCCTCCACCCGGCAACAAACCGCACAAATGCCTCTGCCATGCAGGGGCATTTTCTTTTTCTTCTCTGTGTCTTAGCTCGCACTTTTTCGTTTCCCCGATTGGCTCAATGTAAAAAAATGGTTAAGACTGTTATCAGGTCAGACCACTTTATATGTGTGAAAAAATTTTACAGGGGAGTGTTATGAGTCAGGCATTACCGCTTATCACCCGACAAGGTGACCGCATTGCCATTGTTAGCGGCCTGCGCACGCCGTTTGCACGCCAGGCGACCGCCTTTCACGGCGTCCCGGCTATCGATCTGGGGAAAATGGTGGTGGGGGAGATGCTGGCTCGCAGCGAAATACCACCAGAGGTCATTGAGCAACTGGTCTTTGGCCAGGTGGTTCAAATGCCGGAAGCGCCAAATATCGCGCGTGAAATTGTCCTCGGCACGGGAATGAATGTCCACACCGATGCCTACAGCGTCAGCCGCGCCTGTGCGACCAGCTTCCAGGCGGTGGCGAACGTAGCGGAAAGTCTGATGGCAGGCACGATCCGCGCCGGGATCGCCGGCGGGGCGGACTCCTCCTCAGTGTTGCCTATAGGCGTCAGTAAAAAGCTGGCGCGCATCCTGGTGGACGCCAACAAAGCCCGCACGACCGGACAGAAACTCAAACTCTTCTCTCGTTTACGCTTGCGCGATCTCATGCCTGTTCCCCCTGCGGTGGCTGAATATTCCACCGGCCTGCGTATGGGTGACACCGCTGAGCAGATGGCGAAAACCTATGGCATCACACGTGAGCAGCAGGATGCGCTGGCGCATCGCTCGCATCAGTTCGCCGCAAAAGCCTGGTCGGAAGGCAAACTGGCCGATGAGGTGATGACCGCCTACATTCCGCCTTATCGCGAACCGCTCGCGGAGGATAACAATATCCGCGGCACCTCGACGCTGGCAGATTACGCAAAACTGCGTCCGGCGTTTGACCGCAAGCACGGCACCGTCACGGCGGCCAACAGTACGCCACTGACGGACGGGGCTGCCGCTGTGATCCTGATGACAGAGTCCCGCGCGAAAGAGCTGGGCATCAAACCGCTGGGCTATCTGCGCAGCTACGCCTTTACGGCGATTGACGTCTGGCAGGATATGCTGTTGGGGCCTGCCTGGTCAACGCCGCTGGCGCTGGAGCGCGCGGGGCTGACCCTTTCTGATATAACCCTGATTGACATGCACGAAGCCTTTGCCGCGCAGACGCTGGCTAACCTGCAATTGCTGGCAAGCGAACGTTTTGCGCGCGATGTTCTTGGCCGCGCTCACGCCACCGGAGAGGTGGACGAGAGCAAGTTTAACGTGCTGGGCGGCTCGATCGCCTACGGTCACCCGTTTGCAGCAACAGGCGCGCGTATGATCACGCAAACATTACACGAGTTACGTCGCCGTGGCGGCGGATTTGGTCTCGTCACCGCCTGTGCGGCGGGCGGTCTGGGCGCGGCTATGGTTCTGGAGGCTGAATAATGGATATGCCATCTGCGTTTAATTTGACGGTTCGCCTCGATAACGTTGCCGTTATCACTATTGATGTGCCGGATGAAAAGATGAATACCCTGAAGGCCGAATTTGGCGTTCAGGTGCGCGGGATGTTAAAGCAGATCCGCGAGAACAAAGCGATTCGGGGTCTGGTCTTTATCTCAGCCAAGCCGGATAACTTTATTGCCGGGGCGGACATTAACATGATCGCCCGTGCGCAAAGCGCGCAGGAAGCCGAAGATCTGGCGCGTCAGGGGCAGCAGGTGATGGCGGAGATCCATGCGCTGTCGATTCCGGTTATCGCGGCAATCCACGGCGCGTGTCTGGGCGGGGGGCTGGAGCTTGCGCTGGCCTGCCATAGCCGCATTTGTACTGACGATGCCAAAACCGTGCTGGGCTTGCCGGAAGTGCAGTTAGGGCTGTTGCCAGGCTCTGGCGGAACGCAGCGGCTGCCGCGTCTGGTGGGCGTCAGCACGGCGCTGGAGATGATCTTAACCGGTAAACAACTTCGCCCTCGTCAGGCTCTGAAAGCAGGGCTGGTAGACGAGGTGGTTCCGCATTCGATTTTGCTGGAGGCCGCCGTTGAGCTGGCGCTGAAAGGCCGTCAGGCCAAACGTCCTTTGCCGGTGCGCGAGCGCATTCTGGCCGGGCCACTGGGGCGAGCCCTGCTGTTCCGGATGGTCGGCCAAAAAACCGAACAAAAAACCAAAGGCAACTATCCGGCGGCAAAGCGAATTCTTGAGGTTATCGAAACCGGGTTATCTCAGGGCAGCAGCAGCGGTTATGCCGCAGAAGCAAAAGCCTTTGGCGAACTGGCGATGACCCCGCAGTCTCAGGCGCTGCGCAGCATTTTCTTTGCCAGCACTGAGGTGAAAAAAGATCCGGGAAGCGAAGCTGAACCTGCGCCGCTGCATGCCGTTGGGGTGCTGGGTGGGGGCTTGATGGGCGGCGGGATCGCATTTGTAACCGCCAGCAAAGGCAAGTTGCCCGTGCGAATCAAAGACATTAGCCCAAAAGGGATCAACCATGCGCTGCAGTACAGCTGGCAAAACCTTGATCAAAAGGTCAAGCGCCGCCATATCAAGGCAAGCGAACGAGATAAGACCCTGGCGATGATTACCGGCACCACGGATTACAGTGGTTTTGCACATCGCGATCTGGTTATCGAAGCGGTATTTGAAGATCTGGCGCTCAAGCAGCAGATGGTGGCGGACGTTGAACAGCACTGTGCGCCGCACACTATTTTTGCCTCAAATACGTCTTCATTACCGATTGGCGACATCGCGGCGAAAGCCGCACGACCGGAGCAGGTGATTGGCCTGCACTTCTTTAGCCCGGTCGAAAAGATGCCGCTGGTGGAAGTGATACCGCACGCCACGACCAGCCCGCGAACCGTTGCCACCGTGGTAAAGCTCGCGAAAAAGCAGGGCAAAACGCCAGTCGTGGTAGCGGACAAAGCGGGCTTTTACGTCAACCGGATTCTGGCACCGTATATCAACGAGGCGATGCGGCTGTTGACGGAAGGGGAGAAGATCGAACACGTCGATGAGGCGCTGGTAAAGTTTGGTTTCCCTGTTGGCCCAATCCAACTTTTGGATGAGGTAGGAATAGACACCGGCACTAAAATTATACCTGTGCTGGAAGCCGCTTACGGCGATCGTTTTAGCCCGCCTGCAAACATTGTTTCCGCAATTTTGAAGGACGATCGCAAAGGCAGAAAAAATGAACGCGGTTTCTATCTTTACGCTGCAAAAGGGCGTAAAAGCAAGAAACAGGTCGACCCTTCGGTTTATGGGCTTATTTCGGCCACTGGTCAGGGAAAACTGTCGGCGGTTCAGTGTGCTGAGCGCTGTGTCATGATGATGCTTAACGAGGCGGCTCGCTGCTTTGGTGAGCAGGTTGTCAAAAGCGCGCGCGATGGCGACATCGGCGCTGTGTTTGGTATTGGTTTCCCGCCGTTTCTTGGCGGCCCGTTCCGTTACATGGATTCCCTCGGGGCGGGTGAAGTGGTTGCGATCCTGCAACGTCTTGCCACGCAGTACGGTCCACGGTTTACACCGTGTGATGAATTATTGCAGATGGCGGAACGGGGCCAGACATTTTGGCCTGCAAGGGAAACTGTCCTCGTAAGCTGAGGTCAAAGAAGGGTAAATTCTGAGGTGAATGAACCTGTTCTGGCGAATTTGTAAACAGAGATTGACTATACTTACGCCATTGAGGTAAAAAACAGCGTTTCATTCACCGAATGGATCAGGCACAATGCCCGGCCATCGGGTTTTCTACCTCGCAGCGGTAAACGCAGGTCGTCAACGCCGGTGATTCTGGTTAACAAAAGCGGTGCAATATGCAAGTTTTTATCATGCGTCACGGCGACGCGGCACTCGATGCCGCCAGTGACTCAGTACGTCCTTTGACAGTCTGTGGCTGCGACGAATCCCGTCAGATGGCTACCTGGCTTAAAGGTCAAAAAGTGGACATTGAACGCGTTCTGGTGAGTCCGTTCCTGCGTGCAGAACAGACGCTGGATGTGGTCGGGGAGTGTATGAACCTGCCAGACAACGCAGATGTACTCCCTGAACTCACACCGTGTGGTGATGTCGGTCTTGTGAGTGCCTATCTCCAGGCGCTGTGCAACGAAGGTGTCGCTTCCGTGCTGGTTATCTCTCACCTGCCACTGGTTGGCTACCTGGTGTCTGAACTGTGCCCTGGCGAAACGCCACCGATGTTCACCACGTCCGCCATTGCCAACGTCACCCTCGACGAAACCGGCAAAGGGGTCTTCAACTGGCAAATGAGCCCATGCAACCTGAAGATGGCAAAAGCGATCTGACGTGACGTGTGATCCAGCGGGATGCAGCGATTTGCCTCCCGCTGTTCTGTCAGAGCAACTCAGGCGGCTGCCACTCCTCAACTTCAATCAACACCAGCAATGCGGCATCTCCGCCGTACTCTTTCGGTGCCTGATGAAAAGCCATCACGTGTGGATGCTGAGCCAGCCACAGCGGCGTCTGTTGCTTAAGAATATGTTTACCGTGGCCATGCATCACGCAGGCGCAAAACACATGTTCGCGGCGACAGGCGGCAATCAACGCGCCCAGCTCCTGTTTCGCCTGCATCTGCGTTAAGCCATGCAGGTCGAGAAACAGCTCTGGCGAATAATCGCCACGGCGTAACTTTTTCAGTTCGAAATGGCTGACGTCTTCCCGTACGTACTTCACGGCCCCCTGTGTATTAAGCAGCGGCTGAAATTCGTCTGAAAAATAGTGGCTGTTATCCGCCTGCTCCTGAAGCAGACGTTTGACCGGTACTTCGGTGATTTTTTTGCGCAGCGGGCGGTGGACAATGGTGTCCTGTTTGATTTGACGCGTCCCGGTCATGAGCTGTCGGAAGAGCGCCTGATCCTCCTCATTAAGCGTGGTTTTCTTTTTCATTAGTCCGTCTCATCTCTTATTTCCCTCAGTGTACCTGACTAAACGCATTTTTTAACCTCAAGCGGTACGCGTCATTGCTGATTTATCCCCGTCTTCATGGCAAACTAGCCGCCGAAAATTATGCGAGCATGCCCTGGAGGAAAGAGTGGATAAAATTTTTGTCGATGAAGCAGTAAACGAGCTGCATACCATACAGGACATGTTGCGCTGGTCGGTAAGCCGCTTCAGCGCCGCGAATATCTGGTACGGGCACGGTACTGATAACCCGTGGGATGAGGCGGTCCAGCTGGTGCTGCCGTCTCTCTATCTGCCGCTGGATATCCCGGAAGACATGCGCACCGCGCGCCTGACCTCCAGCGAAAAACACCGCATTGTTGAGCGCGTGATCCGCCGCGTGAACGAACGCATTCCGGTTGCCTATCTGACCAACAAAGCCTGGTTCTGCGGCCACGAGTTCTACGTCGATGAACGCGTGCTGGTGCCGCGCTCCCCGATTGGCGAGCTGATTAACAACCACTTTGAAGGCCTGATTAACCATCAGCCGCAGCACATTCTCGATATGTGTACCGGCAGCGGCTGTATCGCAATTGCCTGCGCTTACGCCTTCCCGGAAGCGGAGGTGGACGCGGTGGATATCTCTACCGATGCGCTGGCCGTGACCGAGCACAACATCGAAGAGCACGGGCTGATCCACCACGTCACGCCAATCCGTTCTGACCTGTTCCGTGACTTGCCAACCCTGCAATACGATCTGATTGTGACTAATCCGCCTTACGTCGATGCGGAAGACATGTCCGATCTGCCAAACGAATATCGCCACGAGCCGGAGCTGGGGCTGGCGTCAGGGTCTGACGGCCTGAAACTGACGCGCCGTATTCTGGCCTGCGCGCCGGATTATCTGACCGATGACGGCGTTCTGATTTGTGAAGTGGGTAACAGCATGGTACATCTGATAGAGCAGTACCCGGATGTGCCGTTCACCTGGCTTGAGTTCGATAACGGCGGTGACGGCGTCTTTATGCTGACTAAAGCGCAGCTTCTCGACGCGCGCGAACACTTCAGTATCTATAAAGATTAATCCAGCGGGCTTCGGCCCGTTTCACAACGCTCAAACACAAATAACGACATCGGAGCCGTGATGGCAGGAAACAGTATTGGACAAGTATTCCGCGTGACCACCTTTGGTGAGTCGCACGGGCTGGCACTGGGTTGTATCGTTGATGGCGTACCGCCTGGCATCGAACTGACCGAAGCAGATTTACAGCACGACCTCGACCGTCGTCGTCCGGGCACCTCTCGCTACACCACGCAGCGTCGCGAGCCGGACCAGGTTAAGATCCTTTCCGGCGTTTTCGAAGGCCGCACCACCGGCACCAGCATTGGTCTGCTGATTGAAAACACCGATCAGCGTTCCCAGGATTACGGTGCCATTAAAGACGTATTCCGTCCGGGCCATGCCGACTATACCTACGAGCAAAAATACGGCTTCCGCGACTATCGTGGCGGCGGACGTTCATCCGCGCGTGAAACCGCGATGCGCGTGGCGGCAGGGGCGATTGCCAAGAAATACCTGCAGCAGAAATTTGGCATCGTGATCCGCGGCTGTCTGACCCAGATGGGCGACATTCCGCTGGCGATCAAAGACTGGGACCTGGTTGAACAAAATCCGTTCTTCTGCGCTGATGCAGACAAGCTGGATGCGCTGGACGAACTGATGCGCGGCCTGAAAAAAGAGGGCGACTCCATCGGAGCCAAAGTCACCGTGGTGGCTGACGGCGTACCGCCAGGCTGGGGTGAGCCGGTATTTGACCGCCTCGACGCTGACATCGCCCACGCGCTGATGAGCATTAACGCGGTGAAGGGCGTGGAAATTGGCGACGGTTTTGACGTGGTTCAGCTTCGCGGCAGCCAGAACCGTGACGAAATCACGAAAGACGGTTTCCAGAGCAACCATGCGGGCGGCATTTTGGGTGGTATCAGCAGCGGACAGCAGATTATTGCCAACATTGCGCTGAAGCCGACCTCCAGTATAACCGTACCGGGTCATACCATTAACCGCTCTGGCGAAGAAGTTGAGATGATCACTAAAGGGCGTCACGATCCTTGCGTGGGTATCCGTGCGGTGCCGATCGCAGAAGCGATGCTGGCGATCGTGCTGATGGATCACTTCCTGCGCCAGCGCGCGCAGAATGCGGATGTGACGACCACCATTCCACGCTGGTAAACATGAAAAAAACCGTAATCGCTCTGCTGGCACTGCTTGCCAGTGGAGCCAGTCTGGCCGCCACCCCCTGGCAAAAAATCACCCACCCGGTGGCGGGAAGCGCGCAGTCTATAGGCGCTTTTTCCAACGGCTGTATTGTCGGCGCACAGGAACTTCCTTTGCAGTCTGACACTTATCAGGTGATGCGAACCGACCAGCGCCGTTATTTCGGCCACCCGGACCTGGTGCTGTTTATCCAGCGTCTGGGCAACCAGGTACATAACCTGGGGCTGGGCACGATGCTGATTGGCGATATGGGCATGCCTGCCGGAGGGCGTTTTAACGGCGGGCACGCCAGCCACCAGACCGGACTGGACGTAGATATCTTCCTGCAGTTGCCGAAAGCGCGCTGGAGTTCTGCACAGCTGTTGAAACCGCAGGCGCTGGATCTGGTTTCGCGCGACGGTAAACGCGTGGTGCCATCGCTCTGGTCACAGGATGTGTCCAGCATGATCAAGCTGGCGGCGAAAGATAACGACGTTACGCGAATTTTTGTTAACCCGGCGATTAAGCAGCAGCTCTGTCTGGATGCCGGAACCGATCGCGACTGGCTGCGCAAAGTGCGTCCGTGGTTCCAGCATCGTGCGCATATGCATGTCCGTCTGCGCTGCCCGGCGAACAGCCTTGAATGTGAAGATCAGCCACTTCCACCGCCAGGCGATGGCTGTGGTTATGAGCTGCAAAGCTGGTTTGAACCCGCCAAACCTGGAACCTCTAAGCCTGAGAAGAAGACACCGCCGCCGTTGCCGCCTTCCTGCCAGGCGCTACTGGATGAGCATGTACTTTAATGGATAATTTCGTCGATCTGTTTATGGTGTCACCGCTGCTGTTGGCGGTGCTCTTTTTTGTTGCGATGTTAGCCGGGTTTATCGATGCGCTGGCGGGCGGCGGCGGTTTACTGACCGTTCCGGCACTGCTGGCGGCGGGCATGAGTCCCGCTCAGGCGCTTGCCACCAACAAGTTGCAGGCTTGCGGTGGCTCACTCTCTGCGTCACTCTATTTTATTCGTCGCAAAGTGGTGAGCCTCGCCGATCAGAAACTCAATATCCTGATGACCTTTATCGGCTCGACCTCAGGCGCGCTGCTGGTTCAGCACGTGCAGTCTGACATTTTGCGCCAGATTTTGCCGGTGCTGGTTATCTGTATTGGCCTCTACTTTTTGCTGATGCCGCGGCTCGGTGAAGAAGACAGGCAGCGTCGTCTGCACGGTCTGCCGTTTGCGCTGATCGCTGGTGGCTGTGTCGGCTTTTACGATGGCTTCTTTGGTCCAGGTGCTGGTTCGTTCTACGCGCTGGCGTTTGTGACGCTTGCTGGTTTTAACCTCGCCAAATCCACCGCCCATGCCAAAGTGCTTAACGCCACCTCCAACGTTGGCGGCCTGCTACTGTTTATCATTGGCGGCAAAGTCATCTGGGCAACCGGGTTTGTGATGATGGCAGGACAGTTTTTGGGCGCGCGCGCGGGCTCGCGTCTGGTATTAAGTAAGGGGCAAAAGCTCATTCGCCCGATGATCGTTGTGGTCTCGGCGGTGATGAGTGCCAAACTGCTCTATGACAGCCACGGACAGGAGATCCTCCACTGGTTGGGGATGAACTAATGAACAGTACGCATAACTACGAACAGTTAATTGAGATTTTTAACGGCTGCTTTGCCGACGATTTTAATACCCGTCTGATTAAAGGCGACGACGAACCGATCTATCTTCCTGCAGATGATGAGGTTCCCTACCATCGCATCGTGTTCGCACACGGCTTCTATGCCAGTGGCTTACATGAGATTTCGCACTGGTGTATTGCGGGGAAAGCGCGTCGCGAGCTGGTGGACTTCGGTTACTGGTATTGCCCGGACGGGCGTGACGCCGCAACGCAAGGGCAGTTTGAAGATGTTGAAGTGAAACCCCAGGCGTTCGACTGGCTGTTCTGTGTGGCGGCAGGTTATCCGTTCAACGTCAGCTGTGACAACCTCGAAGGTGACTTCGAGCCAGACCGTATTGTTTTCCAGCGCCGCGTTCATGCGCAGGTGATGGAGTACCTTGAAAAGGGCATCCCGGAACGTCCGGCGCGCTTTATCAAGGCATTACAGGATTATTACCACACGCCGGAAATTACGGCGGAATGCTTCCCGTGGCCGGAAGATCTTTAACAGAGGAAAGAAGATGATCGCAGAATTTGAATCACGCATTCTGGCGTTAATTGATGACATGGTGGAACACGCCAGTGATGATGAGCTGTTCGCCAGCGGTTATCTGCGTGGTCACCTGACGCTGGCAATCGCCGAGCTGGAAGCAGGGGACGATCACTCTGCCGAAGCGGTGCACGAAGAAGTCACCCGTAGCCTGGAGAAAGCTATCCAGGCCGGTGAACTTTCTCCACGCGACCAGTCACTGGTGCTGGGCATGTGGGACAATTTGTTCCAGCAGGCTAAACGCTGAGCCATCGTTTTTCGCCCGGTGGCGCTGCGCTTACCGGGCCTACGAATATCCCCTCTCCCTGTGGGAGAGGGTTAGGGTGAGGGCACCAGGCCGCACTTTACTTAACCATTTTCCCCTTCAGCAGCTTCCGCACCCACAAGCGATTCGGATTCAGTCCCGCAAGCGTAACCCTGTCCAGCGGGATCGGCTCGCCGCTCATTTGCGCGGCCAACACTTCAGCCAGCAACGGCGCTGAGCACAACCCTCGTGACCCTAATCCACCCAGCATAAACAGTTCCGGATAGACCGGTGCGCTCACTGCCGTATCCCGGTTTTCTGCAAGGGCCTGATAGGCCTCAAGCGTTGCCTCGTAGTCCGGCACATTTCCTGCCATCGGCAGATGATCGCGGGTGGCACAGCGCACGCCACAGCGCGCTTCACCTGCGCTGATATCAACCTCTTTCGCCCAAACAGCCTGCGGGAAACAGTCAAGCAAGCGTTGACGGTTTTGCTGCTGATCCGCTTCGCTGTAATGCGTGTCCGTTTTACCGCGATGGTAACTGGCACCTATGCAGTGATGACCGTCAGACGGGTTTTGTGGCGTCAGATAGCCGTCATAACACAGCACCTGGCGAAGTTTCTCCAGCGTCGGCGCTGACGGAATATGGCTCACCTGTCCACCAACCGGATAAAGTGGCAGATTGTCTGTCTGGGTAAACTGGCTGATATTGTGCCCGTTCGCCAGCACCACGCAGGGATGCTGCGCTTCTTTGCCATCAGCAAAACGCAGATTCCAGCCTTCTGTCCGGCTAAGCGATTCAACTTTGTGCGCGTAGTGCACCGTCAGCCCACGTGATTGTGCCAGGGCTATCGCCGCAGCCGTCAGTTTGGCCGGGGACAGCCAGCCACCGAGCGGGTACTGAATACCGCCGCAGCCGGTATCGACGCCAGTGGTTTCAGCGACCTGCTGCGCATTCACCGCGCGGGCGATCGCTTGCGGCAGACCCAGGGACAGCATTTGCGCGATTTTCTGCTGGCTTTTCTCGTCCCAGCCGAGTTGCGTCACGCCGCACCAGTCATGGTCGAAGGTCACTGGCAGCATGTCATACAGACGACGGGCGAAAGTAAACGCCGCCGGGAAGAACTGGAACAGTGCAGGATCGTGAGCGCTCAGCAGGGGATAGAGTGCCCCCTGGCGATTTCCCGACGCGCCATTCGCAGGAGCGGCGTCGGCGCAGTAGAGCGTAACCTGCCAGCCACGCTGCAACAGCGCAAGCGAAAGCAGGGCGCTGGCGATCCCTCCGCCGATTATCGCCACCCCACGTGATGTGCTGGCGCTGCGTGCAAACCAGGGAGCCTGAGCGGGGAGCGCCAGCGTCTGATCCATTCTTCCGACCAGCATCTCGCGCTTGCGGCCAAAGCCTTTGGTCTTTTGCAGGGTAAAACCGGCCTCCTGCAACCCGCGGCGGACAAAGCCTGCCGAGGTAAACGTCGCAAGTGTTGCGCCAGGACGCGCCAGACGCGCCATCGCAGTAAACAGATGCTGACTCCACATGTCCGGGTTTTTCGCAGGTGCAAAACCGTCCAGGAACCACGCGTCCACTTTCTGATTCATTGAGTCGTCGAGTTTATCGGTCAGATCGTTGATGTCCCCCAGCCATAAATCGAGGGTGACGCGCCCGCCGTCCAGCAGCAGGCGATGGCAGCCGCCAATGGCCGGAGGCCACTGCGCCTGGAGTTGTTCCGCCCACGGTGCAAGTTCCGGCCAGTGCTGATGAGCAAGCCGCAGATCGTGTGCGGTGAGCGGAAATTTTTCGAAACTGATGAAATGTAATCTTTGTAGCGTAGCCTCAGGATGGGCGGAGCGAAACCGATCAAACGCCTGCCAGAGGGTCAGAAAATTCAGCCCGGTTCCGAAACCGCTTTCCGCCACGACAAAAAGACTGCGTGGATGGGTCGGAAAACGGACGCTGAGACGGTTTCCTTCAAGGAAAACATAACGGGTTTCTTCCAGTCCGTTATCATTAGAAAAGTAGACGTCATCAAAATCTCGGGAAACAGGTGTACCCTCAGCGTTGAATTCGAGGTTGGCGGGTTGTATAGCGTTTTGTTTCACGTAAGTTACTCGTCTGACAGGCAGTGGCACGATCTTAACGATGTGAGCCTGAGGGTGCAAATTTCCACAGAAAATGGCTGATCGGACTTGTTCGGCGTACAAGTGTACGCTATTGTGCGACTCGAAACTTATTATAGTGCGACTTACAGAGGTATTGAATGAAACGTGCAGTGATTACTGGCCTGGGCATTGTTTCCAGCATCGGTAATAACCAGCAGGAAGTCCTGGCATCTCTGCGTGAAGGACGCTCCGGGATCACTTTCTCTGAAGAGTTTAAAGATTCGGGAATGCGTAGCCACGTATGGGGTAACGTCAAACTGGACACCACCGGTTTGATTGACCGTAAAGTGGTTCGTTTCATGAACGATGCCTCTATCTACGCCTATCTTTCCATGCAGGAAGCGATCAAAGATGCTGGCCTGAGCGAAGACGTTTATCAGAACAACCCACGCGTGGGTCTGATTGCCGGTTCCGGCGGTTCGTCTAAAGCGCAGGTATTCGGTGCGGACGCGATGCGTAGCCCGCGCGGCCTGAAAGCGGTGGGTCCATACGTTGTGACCAAAGCGATGGGTTCAGCGGTTTCTGCCTGCCTCGCCACGCCGTTCAAAATCCACGGCGTTAACTACTCCATCAGCTCTGCGTGTGCAACGTCTGCTCACTGTATCGGTAACGCGGTCGAGCAGATCCAGCTGGGTAAACAGGACATCGTGTTTGCTGGCGGCGGCGAAGAGCTGGGCTGGGAAATGGCCTGTGAGTTCGATGCGATGGGCGCACTGTCCACCAAATACAACGAAACGCCGGAAAAAGCATCCCGTACCTATGATGCACACCGTGACGGTTTCATTATCGCTGGCGGCGGCGGTATGGTTGTGGTTGAAGAGCTGGAACACGCGCTGGCACGCGGTGCACACATCTACGCTGAGATCGTGGGCTACGGCGCAACGTCCGATGGCGCTGATATGGTTGCACCATCCGGTGAAGGCGCAGTGCGTTGCATGAAGATGGCGATGCACGGTGTTGATACGCCAATCGACTACCTGAACTCTCACGGTACTTCTACTCCGGTAGGCGACGTAAAAGAGCTGGGCGCGATCCGCGAAGTGTTCGGCGACAACAGCCCGGCTATCTCTGCAACCAAAGCCATGACCGGCCACTCTCTGGGGGCGGCTGGCGTGCAGGAAGCGATTTACTCTCTGCTGATGCTGGAAAATGGCTTTATCGCGCCAAGCATCAACATCGAAGAGATGGACGAGCAGGCGGCTGGCCTGAACATCGTCACTAAACCAACTGATGCGACGCTGACTACCGTCATGTCCAACAGCTTCGGTTTCGGCGGAACTAACGCCACGCTGGTGATGCGTAAGCTGAAAGCGTAAGTTTCACGCTTTGTGAGAAAGGAGCCTGATGGCTCCTTTTTTTATGCATTGACAACCAGCTGATCTCACAGGCAAACTTCACACCTCAACATTATCCTCACGATAATGCGTAAGCGTTTAACGTCATCCAACGCACCTTAATCCTGATAGTCAGGTAGAGGGGGCGTGGCTTTTCCCCGCCTTACTCTTCATTTCGGAGTAAAGCATGACTGCAGTAATTCAAACAGAAACAACCTCTTCAGCGAACGTCTCGCTGTTTCGTATCGCGTTTGCGGTATTCCTGACCTATATGACCGTTGGCCTGCCTTTGCCGGTGATCCCGTTGTTCGTTCACCAGGAGCTGGGCTATGGCAACACCATGGTTGGCATCGCCGTTGGTATTCAGTTTTTAGCCACGGTGTTAACCCGCGGTTATGCCGGACGCCTGGCCGATCAGCACGGGGCAAAACGCTCGGCGCTGCAGGGCATGTTCGCCTGCGGGCTGGCAGGCGGGGCGTGGCTGTTAGCCGCGTTGCTGCCGGTGGAGCCGATGTACAAATTTGCACTGCTGGTTGTGGGGCGCTTAATCCTCGGCTTTGGTGAGAGCCAGTTGCTGACTGGCACTCTGACCTGGGGAATGGGGCTGGTAGGCCCTGCGCGTTCGGGCAAAGTGATGTCCTGGAACGGCATGGCCATCTATGGCGCACTGGCAGCAGGCGCGCCGCTTGGGTTGCTCATCCACAGTCAGTTTGGGTTTGCCGCACTGGCCGGAACCACAATGGTGCTGCCGCTCCTGGCGTGGGCGTTCAACGGCTCGGTACGCAAAGTGCCGGCCCATAAAGGCGAACGTCCTTCGCTCTGGAGCGTGGTCGGCCAAATCTGGCAGCCGGGTCTTGGGCTGGCGCTGCAGGGTGTGGGTTTTGCGGTGATTGGCACCTTCGTTTCGCTGTACTTTATGAGCCGCGGCTGGGCGATGGCGGGCTTTACGCTCACCGCATTTGGCGGCGCGTTCGTCATGATGCGCGTGCTGTTTGGCTGGATGCCGGATCGCTTTGGCGGCGTGAAGGTTGCTGTCGTATCCCTGATGATTGAGACGGTGGGTCTGCTGCTGCTCTGGCATGCTCCGGTGGCACCTGTTGCGCTGTTGGGGGCCGCACTGACCGGCTGCGGTTGCTCGCTGATCTTCCCGGCGCTCGGCGTTGAGGTGGTCAAACGCGTCGCACCGCAGGTCCGCGGCACGGCGCTCGGCGGTTATGCGGCGTTTCAGGATATCTCATACGGCGTGACCGGGCCGCTGGCAGGGCTGCTGGCCACGTCGTTTGGCTACCCGTCTGTCTTCCTGGCCGGTGCGGTTTCTGCGGTGGTGGGGATCGTGGTGACGCTGGTGGCGTTTCGCAGGTCGTAGTTTTTGCCTGGTGGCGCTTCGCTTACCAGGCCTACAAACGCGCGAAGCGTAGGCCGGGTAAGGCGTAGCCGTCACCCGGCTGTTTTAAGTAACCAGCCAGAAAATCGCCAGCGCAATCATCAGCGCAATAAACATCAACCCTGGACGGGCAGACAGCGTTCTGAACGTTTCCACCACTGGCGCAAACAGCGGGCTGTAAATGGGCTGAATGTTGCGCACGTCCGGCACTCCGCCTTCCCGTTCGCTACGGCGAATAAAGATCTGATTCAGCAAATCCTGCACCTGCGCGGTAGTCAGCACCGTCTGCGGTGTGGCCTGCCACGTTTGCTGGGCATAGTCCCGAATTGCCTCAAATTCGTGCCGTTCGAGTGGCTGTTTAAGCGCCGCCTGCACCGTATGTAGCGTGGGGGAGGTCTGGGTGCTGAGCGTCTGACGTGCCTGCAGCCAGGTCACCAGATGGGTGAACTGTTTCGCCGGAATCAACTCTCCGCTTTTTACGCCAGACAATTCCAGCATCGATTGCCAGATCAGTTTTGTTGACTCGCCGGTAGCGGCGGCCAGTCTGGTCACCATCTGATTGAGCGTGTTGTGCTCCGCTGGCAGCAGCGGCCGCTCGGTCGCCGGGCGCTGTTGCGGTTGAGGAATAGAGAGTTGATTGCTTTGCAGCAGCGTCAGCACGGTTTTCAGCTGATCCGCCGTAAGCTGGCTCAGCGCGGTATGACCAAACTGTTGACGAATAAAATCACTCACCGCCTGACGGTTGTTCCCCTGACCTAACAGCTCAGTCAGCTGCGAGACTATCTGGCGGGTGGTGTGGTTTTGTTGTGCAGCGTTAATACGTTGATTCAGGTTTTGTTCAGCGGCGGGGAAGTGGCGCGACTGCAAAGGCGCATCGTTTCTGACGCCCAAATCATGCTTTACGCCCGACCATACCTCGGCATTTTGCTGAGAGGTCAGCGCAATCAGGCGCGTGATCAGTCGCTCCAGCACGGTGCGCTGTTGCGTGGATAGCGGTTGTTCACCTGCAACGTTTGGCGTGACAGGGCCTTCACCCGGAGGGCGTGGCGGCGTACCTGAAATAGGCTGCATCGTCAAAAATCCTTAAAGTCAAAACTCAGCGTTAACCCGGCATACGTATATGCCTGGCGGCGAGATTATGGCACACTTGGCAGGTTTTCTTCCTCTCAAACAGGTACTCAGACGTGAAAATCCTCGTTGATGAAAATATGCCTTACGCCCGCGAGCTATTCAGCCGCCTGGGCGATGTTAAGGCTGTCCCTGGTCGCCCAATTCCGGTCAACGAACTGGATGATGCCGACGCGCTGATGGTGCGTTCGGTGACCAAAGTAAATGAGGCGTTGCTCGCTGGCAAAGCGATTAAGTTTGTCGGGACTGCAACGGCCGGGACCGATCATGTGGATGACAAATGGCTTAAACAGGCGGGGATTGGCTTCTCTGCTGCGCCAGGCTGTAATGCCATTGCCGTGGTGGAATATGTTTTCTCCTCGTTACTGATGCTGGCCGAGCGTGACGGCTTTGCGCTGCAAGACCGCACGGTGGGCATAGTTGGTGTGGGCAACGTAGGCGGACGCCTGCAAAAACGTCTCGAAGCTCTGGGCATTCGCACTCTGCTGTGCGATCCGCCGCGTAAAGATAACGGTGATGAAGGGGATTTCCGCACGCTGGATGAGCTGGTTGCACAGTGCGATGTGCTCACCTTCCACACGCCGCTGTTTAAAGAGGGGCCGTATAAGTCGCTGCACCTGGCCGATGAAGCCCTAATCCGTCGTCTGAAGGCTGGCACTATTCTGATAAATGCCTGCCGCGGCCCGGTGGTGGATAACGCTGCGCTGCTGAAATGTCTGGAAGAGGGGCAGGATGTAAGCGTGGTGCTGGATGTCTGGGAGCCGGAGCCGGATCTCAACGTCTCTCTGCTTGAGAAAGTGGACGTCGCCACCGCGCATATCGCTGGTTACACGCTTGAAGGTAAAGCGCGCGGTACGACGCAGGTCTTTGAGGCCTACAGCGCCTTTATCGGCCATCCGCAGCAGGTGGCGCTGGATACCTTACTCCCTGCTCCTGAGTTCGGGCGCATTACCCTGCATGGTCCGCTGGATCAGGCAACGCTGAAAAGGCTGGTACATTTGGTGTATGATGTGCGCCGCGATGACGCGCTGCTGCGTAAATCAGCGGCTATTCCGGGTGAGTTTGATAAGCTGCGCAAGAACTACGTTGAGCGCCGCGAGTGGTCTTCCCTGTATGTGATGTGCGACGACGCAACGGCGGCGGCGCTGCTGCATAAACTGGGTTTTAACGCCGTTCACCATCCGGCACGTTAATATCTTCTTAATGCTCCCTGTTGGCTATACCGACAGGGACGCTTTTTTATTTCTGGAGTAAACCACCATGTCTGAAGGCTGGAACATTGCCATTTTAGGTGCCACGGGTGCCGTGGGTGAAGCCCTGCTCGAAACCCTTGCTGAGCGTCAGTTCCCGGTGGGTGAGATTTACGCACTGGCGCGTACCGACAGCGCGGGCGAGCATCTGCGTTTTGGCGGTAAATCCGTCATGGTTCAGGATGCGGCCGAATTCGACTGGACCCAGGCGCAGCTGGCATTTTTCGCAGCGGGCGCTGAAGCTACCGCCTCTTACATTGAAGAGGCCACCAACGCGGGCAGTCTGGTGATTGATCTGAGCGGCCTGTTCTCAATGGAGCCGGATGTCCCGCTGGTGGTGCCGGACGTGAACCCGTTTGTGCTGGCTGACTATCGTAATCGTAACATCATCGCGGTGCCGAACAGCCTGACCAGCCAGTTGCTTACCGCGCTGAAACCGTTGATCGACGACGGTGGCCTGTCGCGCATTACCGTGACCAGCCTGCTGTCTGCCTCTGCCAGTGGCAAAAAAGCGGTCGACGCGCTGGCAGGGCAGAGTGCGAAACTGCTGAACGGCGTCCCGATTGACGAAGACGATTTCTTTGGCCGCCAGCTTGCGTTCAATATGTTGCCATTGCTGCCGGATCGTGAAGGATCGGTGCGTGAAGAGCGCCGCATCGTCGATGAAGCGCGTAAAATTCTGCAGGATGACGGCCTGATGATCTCCGCCAGTTGCGTGCAGTCGCCGGTGTTTTACGGTCACGCACAGATGGTGAACTTTGAAGCCTTGCGTCCGCTGGCGGCAGAAGAAGCGCGCGATGCGTTTGGCCGTGGCGAAGATATTGTGCTCTCTGAAGAGAGCGAATTCCCGACGCAGGTGGGCGATGCCACCGGCAGCGCGCATCTCTCGGTTGGCTGCGTGCGTAACGATTACGGTATGCCGGAGCAGGTTCAGTTCTGGTCGGTTGCCGATAACGTTCGCTTCGGCGGCGCGCTGATGGCAGTCAAAATTGCCGAGAAACTGGTGCAGGAGTACCTGTACTGATGTCGGAAGTAGAACAAAAGCCGGTCCATAAAATTGCCCTCGGCATTGAGTACGATGGCAGTAAATATTATGGCTGGCAGCGTCAGAATGAGGTGCGCAGCGTCCAGGAAAAGCTGGAGAAAGCGCTCTCTCAGGTGGCGAATGAGCCGATTAACGTCTTCTGCGCGGGCCGCACCGACGCCGGCGTTCACGGCACGGGGCAGGTGGTTCACTTTGAAACTACCGCCGTGCGAAAGGATGCTGCCTGGACGCTCGGCGTAAATGCGAATTTGCCTGGTGACATCGCGGTGCGTTGGGTGAAAGCTGTGCCGGATGATTTTCACGCCCGTTTCAGCGCGACCGCGCGCCGTTACCGCTATGTTATCTACAATCAGCGTTTGCGTCCGGCGGTGTTAAGCCAGGGCGTGACGCATTTTTATGAACCGCTTGATGCAGAACGTATGCAGCGAGCGGCGCAGTGTTTGACTGGAGAAAATGATTTTACGTCGTTCCGTGCGGTGCAGTGTCAGTCCCGCACGCCGTGGCGTAACGTCATGCACATAAACGTCAGTCGTTTTGGCGCGTATGTGGTGGTGGATATCAAAGCCAATGCCTTTGTACATCATATGGTGCGGAATATTGTTGGCAGCCTGATGGAAGTAGGTGCCGGACACCAGCCGGAGAGCTGGATTGCAGAACTGCTGGCAGCGAAGGACAGAACGCTTGCGGCAGCCACGGCGAAAGCGGAAGGGCTGTATCTGGTATCGGTAGATTATCCGGACCGGTTTGACCTGCCAAAACCGCCAATGGGCCCGCTGTTTTTAGCGGACTAAACAAAGGTGCAATTAAGGCTTAGACAATATGGACGTAATACGTTTTCTGATTGATTTCATCCTGCATATTGATGTTCATCTGGCAGAGCTGGTCGCGCAGTATGGCGTCTGGGTATATGCCATTCTGTTCCTCATTCTGTTTTGTGAAACCGGTCTGGTTGTTACCCCGTTCCTGCCGGGCGATTCGCTGCTGTTTGTGGCCGGTGCGCTGTCTGCATTGCCAACCAATGACCTGAATGTGCATCTGATGGTGGTGCTGATGGTCATCGCCGCGATTGTCGGTGATGCGGTCAATTACACCATCGGGCGGGTGTTCGGCGAGCGGTTATTCAGCAACCCGGACTCGAAAATTTTCCGCCGCAGCTATTTAGACAAGACTCATGCGTTCTATGAACGTCATGGCGGGAAAACCATTATCCTTGCCCGTTTTGTGCCTATTGTGCGTACATTTGCACCGTTTGTGGCGGGCATGGGGCATATGTCCTATCGTCATTTTGCGATGTACAACGTCGTCGGGGCACTGCTGTGGGTGCTGCTGTTTACCTATGCGGGCTACCTGTTTGGCGATCTGCCTGTGGTTCAGGAAAACCTTAAGTTACTGATTGTAGCGATTATTGTGCTTTCCGTTCTGCCGGGCGTCATTGAAATTATTCGTCATAAACGTGCGGCGGCAAAACAAGCGAAGTAAATGCGCACTGGCGGTTCGACCACTTTTTTATCCAAAGTTTCGGGCTGTTATGTTTTAATGTGCAACATTCATGGTCTGTTGGAGGCAAAAATGGCATTATTCGCCTCTTACAGCAAAACTGGCATACGACCAGGTTCAGGCAGAAAGGTTATCAATGAGCTGGATTGAACGAATTAAAAGCAACATTACCCCGACTCGCAAAGCGAGCATTCCTGAAGGGGTGTGGACGAAGTGTGATAGCTGCGGCCAGGTTCTGTATCGCGCGGAGCTGGAACGCAATCTTGAGGTGTGTCCGAAGTGCGACCACCACATGCGTATGTCGGCGCGTAACCGCCTGCATAGCCTGCTGGACGAAGGCTCTCTGGTAGAGCTGGGTAGCGAACTTGAGCCAAAAGACGTGCTCAAATTCCGCGATTCCAAAAAATACAAAGACCGTCTGGCCTCTGCACAAAAAGAGACTGGCGAGAAAGACGCGCTGATCGTCATGAAAGGCACCCTGCATGAGATGCCGGTTGTTGCCGCAGCGTTTGAGTTCTCCTTTATGGGCGGCTCAATGGGCTCTGTGGTCGGTGCGCGTTTCGTGCGTGCCGTAGAGCAGGCGCTGGAAGATAACTGCCCGCTGATCTGCTTCTCCGCCTCCGGTGGCGCGCGTATGCAGGAAGCGCTGATGTCCCTGATGCAGATGGCGAAAACCTCTGCAGCGCTGGCGAAAATGCAGGAGCGTGGTCTGCCGTATATCTCCGTGCTGACCGACCCAACCATGGGGGGCGTCTCTGCAAGTTTCGCGATGCTGGGCGATCTCAACATCGCTGAGCCTAAAGCACTGATCGGCTTTGCCGGTCCTCGCGTTATCGAACAGACGGTTCGTGAAAAACTGCCGCCGGGCTTCCAGCGCAGTGAGTTCCTCATCGAGAAAGGCGCTATCGACATGATCGTCCGCCGCCCGGAAATGCGCCTGAAACTGGCAAGCATCCTGGCGAAGCTGATGAATCTGCCATCGCCAAACCCGGATGAGCCGCGCGAAGGCGTGGTCGTACCGGATCAGGAACCCGAGGCCTGATAACTGAAAAGGGCAGGGCCGGTTGGCGCTGCCCTTTTGCTTTCTAAACCGTTAATGACAACCGGGCATTATGGAAAATAAAAGCATTCCCCAAGCCACGTCGCCCCTCGCTGCGTGGCTTTCTTATCTGGAAAACCTGCACAGTAAAACCATCGATATGGGGCTTGAGCGCGTAAGCCAGGTCGCCGCGCGTCTTGATGTGCTGAAACCCGCGCCTTTCGTGTTTACCGTTGCCGGAACTAACGGCAAAGGCACCACCTGCCGCACACTGGAATCGGTTTTGATGGCAGCCGGTTATAAGGTTGGCGTTTACAGCTCTCCGCATCTGGTGCGTTATACCGAGCGCGTGCGGGTGCAAAATACCGAACTGCCGGAATCGGCACATACTGCGTCGTTCGCGGAAATTGAAGCGGCGCGCGGTGAGATCTCCTTAACCTATTTTGAATACGGCACTTTGTCGGCGCTCTGGCTGTTCAAACAGGCGCAACTGGACGTAGTCATTCTGGAAGTTGGCTTAGGCGGGCGTCTGGATGCCACCAATATGGTGGATGCGGACGTGGCGGTGGTCACCAGCATCGCGCTGGATCATACCGACTGGCTGGGGCCGGATCGTGAAAGCATTGGCCGTGAGAAAGCCGGTATTTTCCGCACAGGTAAACCTGCCGTTGTGGGCGAACCGGATATGCCGCACACCATTGCAGACGTTGCAAACGAGAAGGGCGCACGTTTGCTGCGTCGCGGTGTGGACTGGCAGTATGACGTAACAACTGATGGCTGGCGCTTTAGCGATGCGCAGGGCACGCTGGACAACCTGCCATTGCCGCAGGTGCCGCAGCCTAACGCCGCCACCGCGCTGGCAGCGCTGCGTGCCAGCAACCTTACGGTGAGCGAACAGGCGATCCGCGAGGGCATCCAGAATGCTCTCCTGCCGGGGCGTTTCCAGATTGTCAGTGAGTCTCCGCGTCTGATTCTGGACGTGGCACATAACCCGCATGCGGCGGCGTATCTCGCAGGACGTCTCAAATCGTTACCAAAAACCGGGCGCGTGCTGGCAGTTATCGGTATGCTTCATGATAAAGATATCGGCGGCACGCTGGCCTGCATGGAGAGTGTGGTCGATAGCTGGTATTGTGCTCCTCTGGAGGGGCCGCGTGGTGCCACGGCTGAACAATTGATGGAACATCTCGGCAAAGGTGCAATCTACAATAGCGTGGCGCAGGCCTGGCATGCCGCGATGGCGGATGCTAAACCAGAAGATACCGTGCTGGTGTGTGGCTCATTCCACACGGTGGCACATGTCATGGAAGTGATGGACGCGGGGAGAACCGGTGGCGAGTAAGTTTCAGAACCGTTTAACAGGAACGATTGTGCTGGTCGCGCTCGGGGTGATTATTCTCCCCGGACTGCTCGACGGGCAGAAAAAGCATTACCAGGATGAGTTTGCAGCCATTCCGCTGGTGCCAAAACCGGGCGATCGTGACGAGCCCGATATGCTGCCCGCAGCGACGCAGGCACTTCCTGCTCAGCCGCCAGAAGGTGCAGCGGAAGAAGTCCGGGCAGGCGATGCGGCAGCGCCGTCTCTTGATCCGTCGCGTCTGGCGGCGAATAACAATATTGAGATTGATCCGGTTCCGGTAGAGCAGCCTAAACCTGTCGAGAAACCAAAGCCGGTTGAAAAGCTGCAGCCAAAACCGCAACGGGATAAAGCGGCAGAGCAGCTGGCGGCTGCGTCAGAAACGCCACCACCGGCGAAACAAGACGCGGCACCCACCGGAAAAGCCTACGTTGTGCAGCTCGGCGCACTAAAAAATGCCGATAAAGTTAATGAGGTCGTGGGTAAACTGCGCAGTGCGGGATATCGTGTTTACACTTCACCTTCCACGCCAGTACAGGGTAAAATTACCCGTATTCTTGTCGGGCCGGAGGCCTCAAAAGATAAGCTGAAAGGATCGCTTGGCGAACTGAAGCAAATCTCCGGGCTGAGCGGCGTGGTGATGAATTACAGCGCGAACTGATTAAGATCTACCCCCTCACCCCGGCCTCTCCCCAACGGGGAGAGGGTGAAAATCGCATCGAGCTTGTTTGTATCAGACTGCATCGTACAGTCCCCTCTCCCCTTTGGGGAGAGGGTTAGGGTGAGGGGGCGTTGAACATTTTTTCAGCGCCTTTTTTATTTACGCGCGGGAAGGAAAACCCTACGCAAACGTTTTCTTTTTCTGTTAGAATTCGCCCCGAACTGGATGACAGGGCGTTAAATCGTGGGACACATATGGTCTGGATTGATTACGCCATCATTGCGGTGATTGGTTTTTCCTGTCTGGTTAGCCTGATCCGTGGCTTTGTTCGTGAAGCGTTATCGCTGGTGACTTGGGGTTGTGCTTTCTTTGTTGCCAGTCATTACTACACTTACCTGTCTGTCTGGTTCACGGGCTTTGAAGATGAACTGGTCCGAAACGGAATCGCCATCGCGGTGCTGTTTATCGCGACGCTGATTGTCGGCGCTATCGTCAATTACGTGATAGGCCAGCTGGTCGAGAAAACCGGTCTGTCAGGCACGGACAGGGTGCTTGGCATCTGTTTCGGGGCGTTGCGAGGCGTGCTGATAGTGGCCGCGATCCTGTTCTTCCTGGATACCTTCACCGGGTTCTCTAAAAGTGAAGACTGGCAGAAATCGCAGCTCATTCCAGAGTTCAGCTTCATCATCAGATGGTTCTTTGACTATCTGCAAAGCTCGTCAAGTTTCTTGCCCAGGGCATAAACCCTGAGATGTGGCTTAACGAGGAAAAGACGAATGTGCGGTATTGTCGGTATCGCCGGTTTCATGCCGGTAAACCAGTCGATTTATGACGCGTTAACGGTGCTTCAGCACCGTGGGCAGGATGCTGCGGGTATCATCACCATTGATGCAAACAACTGCTTCCGTTTACGTAAGGCGAACGGCCTGGTAAACGATGTGTTTGAAGCCCGCCATATGCAGCGTCTGCAAGGTAATATGGGGATCGGTCACGTTCGTTATCCTACTGCTGGCAGTTCCAGCGCCTCTGAGGCTCAGCCTTTCTACGTTAACTCCCCGTATGGCATCACGCTTGCCCACAACGGCAACCTGACCAACGCGCATGAGCTGCGTAAAAAGCTGTTCGAAGAGAAACGTCGCCACATTAACACCACTTCTGATTCTGAAATCCTGCTCAATATCTTTGCCAGTGAGCTGGATAACTTCCGTCATTATCCGCTGGAAGCCGACAACATCTTTGCCGCCGTTGCTGCAACCAATCGCCTGATCCGTGGGGCTTATGCCTGCGTGGCGATGATTATTGGCCACGGCATGGTGGCCTTCCGCGATCCAAACGGCATTCGTCCACTGGTGCTCGGCAAGCGCGATCTTGGCGATGGCCGCACCGAGTATATGGTGGCTTCCGAAAGCGTGGCGCTGGATACCCTGGGCTTTGAGTTCCTGCGTGACGTTGCGCCGGGCGAAGCGGTCTACATCACCGAGAAGGGCCAGCTGTTTACCCGTCAGTGTGCCGACAACCCGGTCAGCAACCCGTGCCTGTTTGAGTACGTATACTTCGCCCGTCCGGATTCGTTCATTGATAAGATTTCCGTCTACAGCGCGCGCGTGAACATGGGGACCAAACTGGGTGAGAAGATTGCCCGCGAATGGGACGATCTTGACATCGACGTCGTTATCCCGATCCCGGAAACCTCCTGTGATATCGCGCTGGAAATCGCCCGCATTCTGGACAAACCGTACCGTCAGGGCTTTGTGAAAAACCGCTACGTTGGGCGCACCTTTATCATGCCTGGACAGCAGCTTCGCCGTAAGTCAGTGCGTCGCAAGCTGAACGCCAACCGTGCGGAATTCCGCGACAAGAATGTCCTGCTGGTGGATGACTCTATTGTGCGTGGCACCACCTCTGAGCAAATTATCGAGATGGCGCGTGAAGCCGGTGCGAAGAAAGTGTACCTGGCCTCTGCCGCACCGGAAATTCGTTTCCCGAATGTGTACGGCATTGATATGCCGACCGCCAACGAACTGATTGCTCATGGTCGTGAAGTGGACGAAATTCGCCAGATCATCGGGGCCGACGGCCTGATTTTCCAGGATCTGAACGATCTGATCGACGCGGTACGTGCCGAGAATCCGGATATTCAGCAGTTCGAATGCTCCGTGTTTAATGGCATCTACGTGACCAAAGACGTCGACCAGCAGTATCTCGACTACCTTGACTCGCTGCGTAACGACGACGCGAAAGCCGTTCAACTGCAAAACGATCTTGAAAGTTTAGAGATGCACAACGAAGGTTGATGCCTCTGCAAGTGAGGGTATATGCCCTCACTTGCAACTCCCCGCAAAATCCTGCACAGTCTGCCCTGAATCAGTAAGGGCGAAAATCATGAAACGACTCATTGTAGGGATCAGCGGTGCCAGCGGTGCCATTTACGGCGTCCGTTTGCTGCAGGTGCTGCGCGACGTAGTAAACGTAGAAACCCATCTGGTGATGAGCCAGGCGGCGCGTCAGACCCTTTCCCTCGAAACCGATTTCTCTCTGCGTGATGTTCAGGCGCTGGCGGATGTCGTTCACGATGCGCGTGATATCGCCGCCAGCATCTCCTCCGGCTCGTTCAAAACGGCGGGCATGGTGATTCTGCCTTGTTCGATCAAAACGCTCTCCGGCATTGTGAACAGCTATACCGACACCCTGGTGACGCGCGCGGCGGATGTTGTGCTGAAAGAGCGTCGCCCGCTGGTACTGTGCGTGCGCGAAACGCCGCTGCACCTGGGGCATCTGCGTTTAATGACCCAGGCCGCCGAGCTGGGCGCGGTGATCATGCCGCCGGTGCCGGCGTTCTATCACTGTCCGAAAACGCTGGATGATGTGATTAATCAAACGGTCAATCGTGTTCTTGATCAGTTTGATATTGACCTGCCTGAAGATCTCTTCACACGCTGGCAGGGGGCGTAATTCTGTGCACTACCGGTGTGCATGAAAAGAGATGTTGCCCTGTTTCAGGGCAAAACTGCAACCGCGATCATATCCTCGACATTTAATTCGTTTTTTCCCTTTTTCTCTCTCCGGTTCGTTCGGCAGACCTGCTATCTTTCACCATTAAGGCAATATCGCAACGTTTTATTAACATATTTAACGTCGAAATTTTGACCAGACGGCAATGTGGCATAAGACCTGCAAGAGAAGCCTGCAACACAACACACAACACAAACCATAATAAAATCACGGTACTTGAGGGTAAATGTATGAAGAAGACGGTTCTGGCTCTGTCTTTGCTCGTGGGATTAAGTGCAGCAGCAGGTAGCTACGCAGCGCTTCCACAGACTGTACGTATCGGTACAGACGCAACCTACGCGCCATTCTCTTCCAAGGATGCGAAAGGCGATTTTGTTGGGTTTGATATCGATCTGGGAAATGAAATGTGCAAACGCATTGCGGTGAAATGCACATGGGTGGGTAGCGACTTCGATGCGTTAATCCCGTCGCTGAAAGCCAAGAAAATTGATGCCATTATCTCCTCTCTCTCCATCACTGAAAAACGTCAGCAGGAGATTGCCTTCTCTGACAAACTTTACGCTGCGGATTCACGTCTGATTGCCGCCAAAGGCTCCCCGATCCAGCCGACCATCGACTCGCTGAAAGGCAAGCATGTGGGCGTACTTCAGGGTTCTACCCAGGAGGGCTACGCCAATGCTAACTGGCGTGAGAAGGGCGTTGATGTGGTGGCCTATCAGAACCAGGATCTGATTTACTCCGACCTTGCAGCAGGACGCCTGGATGCAGCATTCCAGGATGAAGTCGCCGCGAGCGAAGGCTTCCTGAAACAGCCTGCGGGTAAAGACTTCGCCTTTGCTGGCCCGTCCGTGAAAGATAAAAAATACTTTGGCGACGGCACCGGCATTGGCCTGCGTAAAGACGACACCGAGCTGAAAGCTGCCTTCGACAAAGCCTTTGCTGAGCTGCGTAAAGACGGCACCTACGACAAACTGGCGAAGAAATATTTTGACTTCAACGTCTACGGTGATTAATGCCTGACGGCAATGCTTCATTCTGGTGCATTGCAGGTGTGAATGATCCAATATGGTGCAGTTTGTGCACTGTATTGGATCGCTGTGTGCATAGTTAAGCACTAATAATGCAAAAAATACCGTCTGGAAGGCATTAATCTTTGCCTGGCAGAGGGGATTAATGGCACATTAACCACACCCCGTCGTCGTAAAAATCCCGTATGAAGACAGTCTGTTGAGGATAGATATGAAAAAACTGGTGTTGTCACTTTCTCTGGTTCTGGCCTTTTCCAGCGCCACCGCGGCATTCGCAGCGATTCCGCAGAAAATCCGTATTGGTACTGACCCAACCTATGCCCCGTTCGAATCGAAGAATGCGAAGGGGGAGCTGGTGGGTTTTGACATCGATCTGGCCAACGAGCTATGCAAACGTATTAAAGTACAATGTACCTACGTTGAGAACCCGCTGGATGCGCTGATCCCGTCGCTGAAAGCGAAAAAAATCGACGTGATTATGTCCTCTCTTTCCATCACCGAAAAACGTCAGCAGGAGATTGCCTTCACCGACAAACTCTACGCAGCGGATTCTCGCCTGGTGGTGGCAAACTCCTCTGACATTCAGCCAACGATTGAATCTCTGAAAGGCAAACGCGTGGGCGTGTTGCAGGGCACCACGCAGGAAACCTACGGTAACGAGCACTGGGCACCGAAGGGGATTGAAATTGTCTCCTATCAGGGCCAGGAAAACATCTACGCTGACCTGACGGCAGGCCGTATTGATGCCGCATTCCAGGATGAAGTCGCGGCAAGCGAAGGCTTCCTGAAGCAGCCAGTGGGTAAAGATTACAAGTTCGGCGGTCCGTCCATTAAGGACGAGAAACTCTTTGGCGTCGGCACCGGTATGGGGCTGCGTAAAGAAGACAACGAACTGCGCGAGGCGCTGAATAAAGCGTTTGCTGAAATGCGCGCAGACGGCACCTACGACAAGCTGGCGAAAAAATACTTCGATTTTAATGTTTACGGTGGCTAATTGCCCCGTCAGATAACGTGCGGCCCCTCCCGCAGCGGGAGGGGAAAAGACACGGTTCTACCACTCACGACACGACAGGGCACGCGGTATGTTGTACGGATTTTCTGGCGTTATTTTTCAAGGCGCGCTTGTCACCCTTGAGCTGGCTATTAGCTCCGTGGTACTGGCGGTGCTGATAGGCCTGGCGGGCGCGGGGGCGAAGCTGTCGGCCAATAAACCGCTGGCGCTCATTTTTGAAGGCTATACCACGCTGATTCGCGGTGTTCCTGACCTGGTGCTGATGCTGCTGATTTTCTACGGTCTGCAGATTGCGCTAAATAGCGTGACGGATGCCATCGGTATGGGGCAAATCGATATCGATCCGATGGTGGCCGGTATTATCACCCTCGGTTTTATCTACGGCGCATACTTCACTGAAACCTTCCGCGGCGCGTATATGGCGGTGCCGAAGGGGCACATTGAAGCGGCGACCGCCTTCGGGTTTACCTCTTCCCAGACCTTTCGCCGGATCATGTTCCCGGCCATGATGCGCTACGCGCTGCCGGGCATCGGCAACAACTGGCAGGTTATCCTCAAAGCCACGGCGCTGGTCTCGCTGCTCGGCCTGGAAGATGTGGTGAAAGCGACTCAGCTGGCGGGTAAAAGTACGTGGGAGCCGTTCTACTTTGCGGTGGTGTGTGGCGTGATTTATCTGGTCTTTACGACCGTCTCCAATGGTGTGCTGCTTCTGCTCGAACGTCGCTACTCCGTGGGTGTGAAGAGGGCTGACCTGTGATTGAGATTATTCAGGAATACTGGAAATCGCTGCTGTGGACAGATGGCTACCGCTTTACCGGCGTGGCGATTACGCTCTGGCTGTTGATTTCGTCTGTGGTGATGGGCGGCATTCTGGCGGTGTTTCTCGCCATCGGCCGCGTGTCGAACAATAAATTTATCCAGTTCCCGATCTGGCTGTTTACCTATGTATTTCGCGGGACGCCGCTGTACGTGCAACTGCTGGTGTTCTATTCAGGGATGTATACGCTGGAGATTGTGAAAGGCACCGAGATGCTGAACGCCTTCTTCCGCAGCGGCCTCAACTGTACGGTGCTGGCGTTGACGCTCAACACCTGCGCCTACACCACTGAAATTTTTGCCGGGGCGATTCGCTCCGTACCTTACGGTGAAATCGAAGCGGCGCGTGCGTATGGCTTCTCGTCCATGAAGCTCTATCGCTGCATCATCCTGCCGTCGGCGCTGCGTATCGCGCTGCCTGCCTACAGCAACGAAGTGATTTTAATGTTGCACTCCACCGCGCTGGCGTTTACCGCGACGGTGCCGGACCTGCTGAAGATCGCCCGCGATATTAACTCCGCGACCTACCAGCCGTTTACCGCCTTTGGCATTGCGGCAGTGCTCTATTTGATTATCTCTTATGTTCTGATTAGCCTGTTCCGTAAGGCTGAAAAACGCTGGTTGCAGCATATAAAACCTTCGACGCACTGAGACTGATGATGGCTGAGAACAAATTAAACGTAATTGATTTGCACAAACGCTACGGCGAACATGAAGTGCTGAAAGGGGTGTCGCTGCAGGCTAATGCGGGCGATGTGATCAGTATTATCGGCTCATCCGGCTCCGGTAAAAGTACCTTCCTGCGCTGCATTAACTTCCTCGAAAAACCGAGTGAAGGCTCGATTGTGGTGAGCGGGCAGAATATCAATCTGGTGCGTGACAAAGACGGCCAGTTGAAGGTGGCAGATAAGAATCAACTCCGCCTGCTGCGCACGCGCCTGACGATGGTGTTCCAGCACTTCAACCTCTGGAGCCACATGACGGTGCTGGAGAATGTGATGGAAGCGCCGATTCAGGTGCTGGGCTTAAGCAAGCAGGAAGCCCGCGAGCGTGCGGTGAAATACCTGGCGAAAGTGGGTATTGATGAGCGCCAGCAGATTAAATATCCGGTGCATCTCTCCGGTGGTCAGCAGCAGCGTGTCTCCATCGCCCGCGCGCTGGCGATGGAACCGGAGGTGCTGCTGTTCGATGAACCGACCTCCGCGCTCGATCCAGAACTCGTCGGCGAAGTGCTGCGCATCATGCAGAAGCTGGCCGAAGAGGGCAAAACGATGGTGGTGGTGACGCACGAGATGGGCTTTGCTCGCAACGTTTCGAACCACGTTATCTTCCTGCATCAGGGAATAATCGAAGAGCAGGGGCATCCGGACGAGGTGCTGGCAAACCCGCAAAGCCCACGTTTGCAGCAGTTCCTGAAAGGCTCGTTGAAGTAAGAGGGCATCAGGTCGCAGTGCAGCCCAATCGCCCGGTGGCGCTTCGCTTACCGGGCCTGCAAAACCGTAGGCCGGGCAAACGCAGTGCCGCCCGGCATTCAGGCCGCACCGCACTCCAGCCGATACACCCAGTCGTCATAGCGCACGCTGTCAATTTCATACGCCTTTTCCAGCACCTGCGTGCGCACAAATCCCGCTTTCTCCAGCACCCGCACTGACCCGCCGTTATCCGCCAGCACATAGGCGTTAATCGCCTTCACGCCCGTCTGATTAAACGCGTAATCGCACACCGCACGCAGCGCCTCGCTGGCAATACCTTTCCCCTGCGCCGCGGGCACAACCGTGTAGCCGATATCCGCCTCTTCACGATTCTCCTGGCTGATTTGCAGGCCGATATCGCCGAGCGGCGTATCGTCATCCCGAAAGCGGATCACGAAGATATGCTCCGCCATTAGTCGTGCGGCAAACACGCGTCGGGTCTCTTTTTCGGGAGCAATCGCGGCCATATAGCGCATGATGTCGCGGTTTTCGCGCAGCGAGCGGAAAAACGCCCAGTCAGAGGGTTCAAATGGAGTAAGGTGAAGCCGGGGAGTGGTGATTGTTGCCATCATTACGCCATTTCATCGGGACATGGCGTATGACTGTAACATATTCACCGCACCACATCCCCCAGCGCCTCTTCTAAGTCATACCAGCGGAACGCAAACCCGGATGCTTCTAATCTTTTCGGTAGCGCGCGCTGGCCACCCAGCACCAGCACCGACGATTCCCCCATTAACAGCCGAATTGCGGTGGCCGGCACACGCAGCACCGCCGGGCGATGCAGGGCATGCCCCAGCGCATGGGCGAACTGCTCATTACGCACCGGGTAAGGGGAGACCATATTAAACGGCCCGCGAAGATCGTTATCCAGCAGCCAGATAATACCGTTCACCATATCGTCGATATGAATCCAGGCCAGATACTGACGACCATTGCCGATTGGGCCACCGAGACCGAGCTTAAAGGGAGGAAGCATTTTCGCCAGAATACCGCCTTTCGGCGCGAGCACGACGCCGGTTCGCAGCAGGCAGACGCGGGTGTTGTCGCTCTGCGCGGCACAGGCGATGCGCTCCCACTGGGCGCAGAGTTTATGGGTAAATTCGTTGTGCGGTGGCTCTTCTTCCGTTACCACCACTTCGCCGAGATCGCCGTAATAGCCCGCAGCCGAGCCTGAAATCAGCACCGACGGCGGCGTCTGGCTGTTGCGGATAAGCTCAACCAGCTTCTCGGTGATGTTCCACCGGCTGCTGCACAAACGCTGCTTTTGCTCTTCGGTCCAGCGCTTATCGGCGATCGGTTCGCCTGCAAGGTTGATAACGGCGTCGAAGCCGTCCAGATTCTGCCGTTCCGCCAGCCCTTTCCAGATATCAACGCCGGTTCCCAGCACCTGTCGGGCTTTCTCCGGGCTGCGCGTGACCACGGTGATATCGTGATGGAGTTCTTGCAGGCGAGGAATGAGATGGCGTCCGATCAGGCCCGTACCGCCGGTCAGCAGAATCTTCATACAACCTCCAGGTTTACGCCTGGCGCTGCCAGCTTAACGTCATGGAGACGGAGTCGGCGTAACGCAGGGCGTGAAGTTTATCGATCTCTACTTCAGCATATGTGACCCAGTGATGTTCGCGTGCGATATCGAGCACATCCTGAGTTAATTTTTCCAGTAAAGAGAAACGGTTGTTCTCAACGTACTGGATGATGCTTTTGGTAATGGTGCGATAGTTCAGCGCGTCATTGATATCCTCACTGGCGCGCGCCTTGTCTGCCGGGTAGTGGATCACCACATTAATAACGATATCCTGACGGTTGGCGATCTCTTCGTCTTTGATACCAATGAACGTGCGTAAGCGTAAGTTTTTTATACGAATAATAGCGTCATGCTGCGACATTGCAGGTCTTCTCCGTGTCAGTATTTCCTCCTCATAATACATGAGAGCATCACGTGCGCCCAACCGGACGCAGGCTTAAATCTCCTGGATTTTTTGCATGGCGCGTTCGGTAGCCGGACGGGTGCGAATACGCTCAAACCAGTTGTTTACCGCCGGGTAAGCGGCTAAATCGATACGGTGACGTTCGTGGGTATTCACCCAGGGCCAGCAGGCAATATCGGCAATGCTGTAATGTTCTCCTCCGAGCCACGGAGACTTCTCCAGACGCCGGTTCAGCACGCCGTAAAGCCGCTGCGTCTCCACCTGAAAACGTTCGATAGCGTAAGGGATCGGCTGAGGCGCATAGCCGGTGAAATGGTGATTTTGCCCCAGCATAGGACCGAGACCACTCGACTGCCAGAATAACCATTGCAGCGTGTGGTGGCGCTCCCGCAGTTCTCCACTTAACAATTTGCCGGTTTTCTCTGCCAGGTAGAGCAAAATCTCACCGGATTCAAACAGGCTGAGCGGTCTGCCGCCATCAGCGGGGAGATTATCGATAATGGCCGGAATTTTATTGTTAGGCGAAATGGCCAGAAAAACAGGTCTGAACTGATCGCCTTTACTGATATCCACGCGAATAATCCGGTACTCCAGTTCAGCCTCTTCCAGAAAGAGAGTGATCTTATGGCCGTTAGGGGTAGGGGCATAATAGAGGTCTATCATTCGCAACTCCTGTCAGTGCAAATAGTGATGCCATGAAAAATCAGTATAGGTGCTTGTTGTAAATCGTGAGTTTTCATCAAGTGACAGCGAGGCAAAGAGATTATATGTTGAGTGAAAACCGATCAGCCGAAGAGGATGTTATGAGCCAGCCAGCTATCACGTTATGGTCCGATGCGAACTTCTTTTCACCCTATGTTATGAGCGCTTATGTGGCGCTGGCCGAAAAAGGGCTTTCATTTGCCCTGAAAACCGTTGACCTGGACAACGGCGAACATTTGAAACCCCAATGGCAGGGCTATGCCCTGACCCGACGCGTGCCGGTGCTGGAAATTGACGGTTTTGAGCTGAGCGAATCCTCGGCGATCGATGAGTATCTTGAAGATCGCTTTGCCCCGCCAGAGTGGGAACGCATCTACCCTCACGATCTGCAAAAACGTGCGCGCGCGCGTCAGATCCAGGCATGGCTGCGCAGCGATCTGGTGCCGATTCGCGTTGAACGCTCTACCGATGTCGTTTTTGCAGGGATCAAAAAACCAGCCCTGAGTGAAGAGGGTCTGGCGAGTGCTCAGAAGCTGATTGAAACTGCTTCAGCATTGCTGGCACACGGGAACCCGAACCTGTTTGGCGAGTGGTGTATTGCTGACGCCGATCTGGCATTGATGCTAAACCGCCTTATCCTTAATGGCGATGCCGTACCGCCGTTGCTGGTGGATTATGCCACCTTCCAGTGGCAACGCGCGTCGGTGCAGCGTTATGTGGCACTCTCAGCTAAGCGCGCGGGCTGATAAGCGCGGACGCTTCAGGTATGATAAGGGCAGTCTGTTTTCCCGAGGAGTGACTGATGAAACTGATGTTTGCGTCGGATATCCATGGATCGCTGCCCGCTACCGAGCGTGTTCTTTCTCTTTTTGCTCAAAGCGGGGCGCAGTGGCTGGTGATACTGGGGGATGTGTTAAATCATGGCCCACGAAATGCCTTGCCGGAAGGCTACGCGCCCGCGCAGGTGGCGGAAAAACTCAATCAGTCTGCCTCACGCATTATCGCCGTTCGCGGCAACTGCGACAGCGAGGTGGACCAGATGCTGCTCCATTTCCCGATAACCGCCCCCTGGCAACAGGTATTGCTGGAAAAATGCCGTCTGTTTTTAACTCATGGTCATCTTTTTAGCCCGGATAACCTTCCAGCGCTGGCTGCTGGCGATGTCCTGGTTTACGGTCATACTCATATTCCGGTGGCAGAAAAACGCGGCGAGATTTATCACTATAATCCCGGCTCGGTCAGTATCCCGAAAGGCGGATATCCGGCAAGCTACGGTATGCTTGATGAGAATACCTTAAGCGTTATCGCACTTAATGATCAGCAAGTTATTGCGCAGGTAGTGATTAATCCGTAAGTTACACCTCAACTGCAAACGCGCCGAAAGAGCGCTTAGACGAGAAGGTTTCCCGATGGTGGAGCAGAGTCATTTGGCAAGTACAGAGTGGGTTGACATTGTCAGCGAAGAGAATGAAGTGATCGCGCAGGCCAGCCGCGAACAAATGCGTGCGGAGCGTCTGCGTCACCGTGCAACGTACATCGTTGTGCATGATGGCATGGGCAAAATTCTGGTCCAGCGCCGCACGGACACCAAAGATTTTCTCCCCGGTATGCTGGATGCCACTGCAGGTGGCGTTGTTCAGGCGGATGAAGTGCTGCTGGATTCCGCGCGTCGTGAAGCGGAAGAAGAGTTAGGCATTGCCGGAGTCCCGTTTGCCGAGCACGGTCAGTTCTATTTCGAAGATGAGCACTGCCGCGTCTGGGGCGGACTGTTCAGCTGCGTTTCCCACGGGCCTTTCGCCCTGCAGGAAGAGGAAGTGAGTGAAGTGAGCTGGATGACGCCGGAAGAGATTACCGCGCGTTGCGACGAGTTCACACCGGACTCGCTGAAAGCGCTGGCGCTGTGGATGACCCGCAACGCCAAAAATGAATCCGCTAAGCCGGAAAATAAACCGGAAAAAGAAGAAGAGGCTGAATAAGCCTCAACAACTCTCCCGTAAGCACAGGCTGGACGCGATAGGTTTATGATCGCGCCAGTCTCCGTCATTGAGGCGTTCCAGTAACGCTTTTCCTGCTTCAATCCCAATCTTACGGTGCGGCACCGCCATCGTCGTCAGCGGCGGCTGGCAGACGCGGCTGACATCGCTGTTGCCAAACCCAACCACCGCAAGATCGTCCGGCACTTTAATGCGCCGACGCTGGCACTCATACAACGCGCCACAGGCCAGTTCGTCCGAGACGCACACCAGCGCATCCAGCTCCGGCCACGCCAGCAGAAATTCCGGCAACTGCGCCGCGCCGGTAGAAAAGTTCGGCGGCATGGCGGCGTTTATCACTCTGTTTGGCGACATATGGTGGCGGAGCATGGCTTTGTACCAGCCCTGCAAATGTTGCTGGAAAATCCACTGCTCCTGGTTGGCGCACAGCAGGCCGATATTCTGGTAACCGCGCTGGATCACCATCTCCGTCAGTTCATACATGGCCGCGACGTTATCAATCCCGATATTCATATCAATCGGATCGGCGCGCATGGCTCCCATCTCCATCACCGGGATGGAGGCATTTTTCAGCCAGTGGCGCACCGTGTCAGTATGCTCAACGCTGAGCAAAATCGCTGCGGCGATATTCGACGCCAGCAGGGTTTCCAGCAATTTCTCTTCTTGTTCAAGACGATGCTGGGATTCTGCCAGCATAATCTGGTATCCGGCAGGCTGCAGTATCTGCTGTAACCCCGCGAACATTTCCGAGCAACCGGCTTCGGAAAGATTGGGTACAACCATAGCAATCGTCCATGAAGAGGCCGATGCCAGTGCGCTGGCAGCGAGGTTGGGCATGTACCCCAGCTCCTGCACAGCGGCTTCAATTTTTTCACGCAGTTTATCGGAAACTTGCTCCGGCGTGCGGAGTGCTCGGGACACGGTCATCGTGCCCACACCGGCGAGCTGTGCGACATCGGCGAGTGTCACTTTGCCGGTACTGCGCCGTTTTCGGGTTAGAGACATACACCTTCCTGCTGACCAGACGCGTTCTTATTATCATCCTTCGCTTCACGTGATTGGCAGTATACGCCTTAAATCCCTTTTTTTGCTGTGATTTCGCACCACGATACTAATTTGATAGCGCTATCACACTTCTGAATGTTAGAAGTTGGTAGCGCTATCTTTGTGATCCTGATCGCAGTCAATCATTGATGCGTTGAATAAAGTTTGCTCATCTTTTGCGTTATGCCGGGAGTGTAAAATGCTCAAAAAGTGGATATATGATACAACCATCACCCTGCAGGATAGCGTAGAGAGTTGGCCCCAGGCGCTGGAACTGTGTGCAAAACCGTTGCTGGATCTGCAGGTGATTTCGCCGGAATACGTTACGGCTATCATCGAACAGCACCGCACCTTAGGGCCGTATTACGTGCTGGCACCAGGGCTGGCGATGCCGCATGCGCGGCCGGAAGAGGGGGCAAAAGGACTCGGGCTGTCATTATTAAAACTGAAACAGGGCGTCTCTTTTGATGCCGGAGAATTCGATCCCGTCGATGTCATTGTGATGCTGGCAGCACCGGATAAACATAGCCATATCGAAATGATCTCCGCGCTCGCTGAGTTATTTTCCAGCGACGATGATATGGCCGAATTACGTCAGGCGAACACGCTGGAGGAGATAAAAACAATTATCGACCGCTTCTGATTTAATTATTTAATCCGATTAACCACAACATTACGCGCAGGCGTGATGGGACGTACTCTACTCATAAAAGGGGATAACAATGAAAATCATGGCTATTTGCGGTTCTGGCCTTGGCAGTAGTTTTATGGTCGAAATGAATATTAAAAAGGTGCTTAAAAAACTGGAGATTGAAGCCGAGGTAGAACACTCCGATCTCTCGTCTGCCACGCCTGGTGCGGCCGATCTGTTCGTGATGGCAAAAGACATTGCGGCCAGCGCCAGCGTGCCGGAAAGCCAGCTGGTGGTGATCAACAACATCATCGACATCAACGAACTCGAAGCGCAACTGCGCGCCTGGTTCGAAAGACTTTAACCCTGATTAGGCGAGGTGGATATGTTTATCCTTGAAACGCTGAATTTCGTTGTTGATATTTTAAAAGTCCCTTCGGTACTGGTGGGTTTAATTGCCTTAATTGGCCTGGTTGCACAGAAAAAAGCATTTTCTGACGTGGTGAAAGGCACCATTAAAACCATCCTCGGTTTTATTGTGCTTGGCGGTGGTGCCACCGTGCTGGTGGGGTCATTAAATCCGTTAGGCGGTATGTTCGAACACGCCTTTAATATCCAGGGCATTATTCCAAACAATGAAGCAATTGTTTCGATTGCGCTGGAAAAATACGGTGCCTCGACTGCGTTGATTATGGCCTTCGGTATGGTGGCGAATATTATCGTCGCCCGCTTTACCCGCCTGAAATACATCTTCCTGACCGGGCATCACACCTTCTATATGGCGTGCATGATTGGCGTGATCCTGACGGTGGCGGGCTTTGAGGGCGTGGGGCTGGTCTTTACCGGCTCACTGATCCTCGGTCTGGTAATGGCCTTCTTCCCGGCGATTGCGCAGCGTTATATGAAGCGCATTACCGGTAACGACGATATCGCTTTTGGCCACTTCGGGACGCTGGGCTACGTGCTGTCTGGCTGGATCGGCAGCAAGTGCGGCAAAGGTTCACGCTCAACCGAAGAGATGAACCTGCCGAAGAACCTGAGCTTCCTGCGCGACAGCTCTATCTCCATCTCCCTGACCATGATGATTATCTACCTGATCATGGCGGTGAGTGCGGGGCGTGAATATGTCGAAGCGACCTTCAGCGGCGGCCAAAACTACCTGGTGTACGCCATTATCATGGCGATCACCTTCGCGGCGGGCGTGTTCATCATCCTGCAGGGCGTGCGCCTGATTCTGGCAGAAATCGTCCCGGCCTTTACCGGCTTCTCGGAAAAACTGGTGCCAAACGCGCGCCCTGCGCTGGACTGCCCGGTGGTTTACCCGTATGCGCCAAACGCGGTGCTGATTGGTTTTCTGTTCAGCTTCCTCGGCGGGCTGGTCGGGCTGTTCATCTGCGGTCAGTTCAGTTGGGTGCTGATCCTGCCAGGCGTCGTACCGCACTTCTTTACCGGTGCGACGGCGGGGGTGTTCGGTAACGCCACCGGCGGCCGTCGCGGGGCGATGATCGGCGCGTTTGCCAACGGCCTGTTGATCACCTTCCTGCCCGTTCTGCTGTTGCCTGTGCTTGGCGCAATTGGATTTGCTAACACCACCTTCTCGGACGCCGACTTCGGCGCGGTCGGGATTGTGCTGGGCAACCTGGCGCGCTTCCTGTCACCGCTTGCCATTACCGGCCTTGTTGTTGCGTTGTTCGCGCTGCTGGTGGCGTACAACGTGTTCGCTAAAAACAAATCTGCGGGCGGTAGCGCGCAGGAAAACACCGGAGCCAAATCATGAATGAGAATGAGATAACCGAACTGGCGCGCCAGATCCGCCTCGAGACGCTGAAATCACTGACGCAACTGGGCTTTGGCCACTATGGCGGCAGTATGTCAGTCGTCGAAACGCTGGCGGTACTGTACGGCGCAGTAATGAAAATCGACCCGGCTGATCCGGACTGGCCAGAGCGTGATTACTTTGTGCTGTCGAAAGGACATGCAGGCCCGGCGCTTTACAGCACGCTGGCGATTAAAGGTTACTTCCCGACGGAAGAGTTGAGCACCCTCAACCAGAACGGCACGCGTCTGCCAAGCCATCCTGACCGCCTGAAAACGCGCGGCGTGGATGCCACCACCGGCTCGCTGGGACAAGGGATCTCCATTGCGAGCGGCATGGCGCTGTCGCACAAGCTGGCAGGAAGACCAAACCGGGTGTTTTGCATCGTGGGTGACGGCGAACTGAACGAAGGCCAGTGCTGGGAAGCGTTCCAGTTTATTGCTCACCATCGTCTGAACAACCTGACGGTGCTCGTCGACTGGAACAAACAGCAGCTCGACGGTGAACTGGACGAGATCATCTGCGCGTTCGACCTGGAAGGAAAATTCCGCGCCTTTGGTTTTGACGTGGTGACGGTGAAGGGGGACGACATCCCGGCGCTGCTGGAGGTGACGTCGCCGGTGCCTGCGGCAGATGCCCGTCCGCGGGTGGTGATCCTCGACAGCATTAAAGGCCAGGGTGTGCCGTATCTGGAGCAACTCAGTAATTCACACCACCTGCGTTTGACAGAGGAGAGCAAAGCGGCACTCAACGAGACGATTCGCCAACTGGAGGCTACACATGATTAAGGTTGCACCTGCAGGACAAAAAGATACCGTTGAGATGCGCAAAGTCTACGCGGGTTTCGTGGCAAAGCAGATCGAGGCCGGTAGCGAGATTATTGCTCTCGAAGCGGATCTGATGAGCTCAATGGCGATGGACGGCGTGGCGCGTGATTATCCGCAGCACGTCATCAACTGCGGCATTATGGAGGCGAACGTGATTGGCACGGCGGCGGGATTGTCGCTCACCGGGCGCAAACCGTTCGTCCATACCTTTACCGCTTTTGCCAGCCGCCGCTGTTTCGACCAGTTGTTTATGTCCCTGGACTACCAGCGCAACAATGTAAAGGTGATTGCCTCGGATGCGGGCGTTACGGCCTGTCACAACGGCGGCACGCATATGTCGTTTGAGGATATGGGCATTGTGCGCGGTCTGGCGCATTCGGTGGTGCTGGAGGTGACCGACGCGGTGATGTTTGAAGATGTGCTGCGCCAGCTTATCGATCTTGAAGGTTTCTACTGGGTGCGTACCATCCGTAAGCAGGCACCGAGCATTTATGCGCCGGGCTCCACGTTTACCATCGGTAAAGGTAACGTGCTGCGCGAAGGGAGTGATATTACCCTGATTGCCAACGGCATTATGGTGGCGGAAGCACTCGAAGCGGCGCGTCAACTGGAGCAGGAAGGGGTAAGCGCGGCGGTGATTGACATGTTCACCCTGAAGCCGATCGACCGGATGCTGGTGAAAAACTACGCCGAGAAAACCGGGCGCATCGTGACCTGTGAAAACCACAGTATCCACAACGGCCTGGGGTCAGCGGTGGCGGAAGTGCTGGTGGAAACCTGTCCGGTGCCGATGCGTCGGGTTGGCGTGAAAGAACGTTACGGCCAGGTGGGTACGCAGGACTTCCTGCAGAAGGAGTATGGCCTGACGGCACATGACATTGTGTCGGCGGCGCGGGAGCTGCTGTAAATAAAAAAGGCGACCGTTAAGTGGTCGCCTTTTTGTTGCCCGGTGGCGCTGACGCTTACCGGGCCTGTAGGCCGGATAAGCGAAGCGCCATCCGGCAAGACCTTACAATTACTGCTGCTGTGAAGACTGGATCGCCGTCAGTGCGATGGTGTAGACGATATCGTCTACCAGCGCGCCACGGGACAGGTCGTTCACAGGTTTGCGCATCCCTTGCAGCATAGGCCCGATGGAGATCAGGTCTGCAGAACGCTGTACCGCTTTGTAGGTGGTGTTACCGGTGTTCAGATCCGGGAAGATGAACACGGTAGCGCGACCTGCAACCGGCGAGTTCGGCGCTTTGGATTTCGCAACGTCAGCCATAACGGCGGCGTCGTACTGCAGCGGGCCGTCGATCATCAGGTCAGGACGTTTTTCCTGGGCGATGCGGGTTGCTTCACGCACTTTCTCTACATCGCTACCTGCACCAGAAGTGCCTGTGGAGTAGGAGAGCATTGCCACGCGCGGTTCGATACCGAAGGCAATCGCGGAGTCTGCGGACTGGATAGCGATTTCTGCCAGCTGCTCTGCCGTTGGGTCCGGGTTGATCGCACAGTCGCCGTAAACGTAAACCTGTTCAGGCAGCAGCATGAAGAACACGGAGGAAACCAGAGAGCTACCCGGTGCCGTTTTGATCAGCTGTAGCGGCGGACGGATGGTGTTCGCGGTGGTGTGAACGGCACCGGAAACCAGGCCGTCAACTTCGTCCTGCTCCAGCATCAGCGTACCCAGCACCACGTTGTCTTCCAACTGCTCACGCGCAACGGCTTCGGTCATGCCCTTGTTCTTACGCAGCTCAACCAGACGGGCAACGTAGCTTTCGCGAACCACTTCAGGGTCAACGATTTCGATGCCCGCGCCCAATTCAACGCCCTGAGAGGCTGCAACACGGGTGATCTCATCCGGGTTACCCAGCAGCACACAGGTCGCGATGCCGCGCTCTGCACAGATAGCTGCCGCTTTAACGGTACGTGGTTCGTCGCCTTCTGGCAGAACAACACGTTTGCCAGCTTTACGCGCCAGCTCGGTCAACTGGTAACGGAAGGCCGGAGGAGACAGACGACGGCTGCGCTCGGACGTCGCGGTCAGGGACTCGATCCAGTCTGCGTTGATGTAGCCCGCAACGTATTCCTGCACTTTCTCGATACGCTCGTGGTCATCAACCGGTACTTCCAGGTTGAAGCTCTGCAGGCTCAGGGAGGTCTGCCAGGTGTTGGTGTTCACCATGAACACCGGCAGGCCAGTGGCGAACGCGCGTTCGCACAGCTTGCTGACACGTGGGTCCATCTCGTAAGCACCGGTCAGCAGGATGGCACCGATTTCCACGCCGTTCATCGCCGCCAGGCACGCTGCAACCAGCACGTCTGGACGATCGGCGGAGGTCACCAGCAGGGAACCAGCGCGGAAGTGTTCCAGCATGTGCGGAATGCTGCGCGCACAGAAGGTCACGGATTTCACGCGGCGGGTGTTGATATCGCCTTCGTTGATCACGGTGGCGTTCAGGTGACGCGCCATGTCGATTGCACGGGTAGCAATCAGATCGAAGCTCCACGGCACCGCGCCCAGAACAGGAAGCGGGCTGGAATCCTGCAGTTTAGCCGGGTCAACTTTAACCACTTTCGCTTTAGACGAGTCGTCGAAGATCTCAGACAGGTCAGGGCGAGTACGGCCTTGCTCATCCACTGGCGCGTTCAGTTTGTTAACGATAACGCCGGTGATGCTGGTGTTTTTCGCACCGCCGAAGCTGCTGCGCGTCAGTTCAATACGCTCTTTCAGCTGCTCTGGGGTATCCGTGCCCTGAGACATCACGAAAACGATCTCTGCGTTCAGGGTTTTAGCGATTTCGAAGTTCAGTGACTGAGCGAACTGGTGTTTGCGGGTCGGGACCAGACCTTCAACCAGTACCACTTCTGCGTCTTGCGCATTGGCGTGGTAGTTAGCGATGATCTCTTCCATCAGCACGTCTTTCTGGTTGCTGGAGAGCAGAGATTCAACGTGGCTCATCTTCAGCGGTTCAGCCGCGGGCAGATTGGAGTTCTTGCGCACGATGGTGGTGGTCTGGTCTGGCGCATCGCCACCGGCACGAGGCTGGGCGATTGGCTTAAAGACGCTCAGACGAACGCCTTTGCGCTCCATAGCACGGATCACGCCAAGGCTGACGCTGGTCAGGCCGACGCTGGTTCCGGTAGGGATCAGCATAATAGTACGGGACACGGTTTATCCTCTTTCGTTACCGCCGCCATTGGGCGGGTTACAAAACAGCACCGCCAGCTAAGCTGGCGGTGTGGAATCAGGCAGTCAGACGGCTCGCGTCTTGCGCGATGACCAGCTCTTCGTTAGTTGGGATAACGATAGCAGGGCGGGTGCCTTCTTTGTTGATGAAGCCAGACTTGCCGAAGCGGGCAGCCAGGTTACGCTCGTGATCAACCTCGAAGCCCAGAACGCCCAGTTTGCCCAGGGACAGTTCACGCACCATTGCTGCGTTCTCACCGATACCACCGGTGAAGATAACCGCGTCGAGACGACCGTCCATCAGTGCAGTGTAAGAACCGATGTACTTCGCCAGACGGTGGCAGTAAACGTCCATTGCACGTTTAGCGTCTTCTTTCTCTGCGTAGTTGTCTTCAACGTAACGGCAGTCGCTGGTGACTTCGGTCAGACCCAGCAGGCCAGACTCTTTGGTCAGCATTTTGTTGATCTGATCAACGCTCATGCCCAGGGTGTCGTGCAGGTGGAAGATGATCGCCGGGTCGATGTCACCGGAACGCGTACCCATCACCAGACCTTCCAGTGGGGTCAGACCCATGGAAGTATCAACACATTTACCGTTGCGGATAGCAGAAACAGAACCACCGTTGCCCAGATGGCAGGTGATGATGTTCACTTCTTCAACCGGCTTGTTCAGCACTTTTGCGGCTTCCTGAGTCACATAGAAGTGGCTGGTGCCGTGTGCGCCGTAACGACGCACGCCATGCTCTTTGTACAGGCTGTACGGCAGGGCATACAGGTAAGACTCTTCCGGCATAGTCTGGTGGAACGCGGTGTCGAACACGGCCACGTTTTTGTCTTTCAGTTGCGGGAAGGATTTCAGCGCTTCAGCGATACCGATCAGGTGAGCCGGGTTGTGCAGCGGCGCGAAGGACGCAGAGTCTTTGATACCCTGAATCACAGAGTCGTCGATCACGACGGAACTGGTGTATTTTTCGCCGCCGTGGACGATACGGTGACCAATCGCAGTCAGCTGAGCAGACAGTTCTGGTTTTTGTGCCAGAATAGTGTTAACGATAAAGTTCAGCGCTTCACTGTGAGCGGCGCCTGCACCTAAAGCCGCTTCTTGTTTGCTGCCGTCCATCTTCCACTTGATACGTGCTTCAGGCAGATGGAAACATTCGGCCAAACCAGAGAGGTACTCGTCACCGTTGAGCGCATCGATGATGGCGAATTTCAGTGAGGAGCTACCGCAGTTCAGAACCAGTACTAACTTACTCGACATGGAAGTACCTATTATTGATACGTGGCTAAAAAAACGTCAGTGAGTCTAAAAGCGTAACGCATGCTGACCCAGACATTTATGATTAACATCATGCCAAACGAACATTCTGGCATGATGGAAGAAATACCTATGATTTTATGCCATTTTGAACATTTTTCAGACAATGGCATAATATGCGATAATTTGACGAGTTAACGATTCTCGTCTAAGGCCCCATCAGGCTGGCACAGAATACCCGATACGGGGTAGCGATGACAAAATATTTTGAACGTTGTCATAGCCTGTTGTGGTTTTGCACAAAAATTTTAATTTTTATATGTGAAGTTGAGGTACAGCCATGTCGACACCCGAAATCCCGTCCGTGAATTTTTTCAGTCTGTTTCGTCGGGGACAGCATTACGCAAAGACGTGGCCGATGGAAAAGCGCCTCGCGCCGATGTTTATTGAGAATCGCACTATCCGCGCCACGCGCTATGCGATTCGCTTTATGCCCCCTGTCGCCATCTTTACCCTCTGCTGGCAAATTGCGTTGGGCGGGCAGCTTGGCCCGGCCGTCGCCACGGCGCTTTTCGCGTTAAGCCTGCCGATGCAGGGATTGTGGTGGTTAGGTAAACGTTCGATCACGCCACTTCCGCCTTCTATTTTACACTGGTTTTATGAAGTGCGTGGAAAACTGGAGGAAGCAGGACAGGCGCTGGCACCCGTTGAAGGCAAGCCGGATTATCAGGCGCTGGCGGACACGTTAAAGCGCGCTTTTAAGCAACTGGATAAAACATTCCTCGATGACTTGTGATTGATCATCGAAACGACTAACAAAAGAAGGCACAGTAACACACCGTTACCGTGTCTTTTTTTTCAAGTGCAATGCGCTACAGGAGTCGAAAGATGGAAATGACCCATGCTCAACGTCTGATTTTGTCTAACCAGTACAAGATGATGACAATGCTTGATCCCGATAACGCTGCGCGCTACAGCCGCCTGCAGACCATCGTTGAACGCGGGTTTGGTTTGCAAATGCGCGAACTGGATCGCGAGTTTGGCGAGCTGAAAGAAGAAACCTGTCGCATCGTTATCGACATCATGGAGATGTACCATGCGCTGCACGTGTCCTGGACTAATCTCAAAGATCAGCAGTCCATCGACGAGCGCCGTGTGACATTCCTGGGCTTCGATGCCGCAACCGAAGCGCGCTATCTCAGCTATGTCCGCTTTATGGTGAACACCGAAGGGCGTTATACCCATTTTGATGCGGGCACTCATGGCTTTAACGCGCAGACCCCAATGTGGGACAAATACCAGCGCATGCTGAGCGTGTGGCACTCCTGCCCGCGTCAGTACCATTTAAGCAGCAACGAAATTCAACAAATCATTAATGCCTGACGGAGGTGCGTGTGCAGTGTAAAGGTTTTCTGTTTGATCTGGACGGTACGCTGGTGGATTCGCTGCCGGTTGTGGAGCGTTCCTGGTGCCATTGGGCCGACAGGCATGGCATCGACCATCAGGACGTACTGAATTTCATCCATGGCAAACAGGCCATTACCTCATTGCGGCACTTCCTCGCGGGACGTTCTGAGGACGAGATTCAGGCGGAGTTCAAATACCTTGAGCAGATCGAAGCCACCGATACGGACGGCATCACCGCGCTGCCGGGCGCACGTGAACTGCTTGAACATCTGAACGAAGCGCAGATCCCGTGGGCGATCGTTACATCCGGTTCGATTCCAGTTGCTCATGCCCGCCACAAGGCGGCAGGCTTACCGAAGCCAGAGGTATTCATCACGGCTGAGCGCGTTACGCGCGGTAAGCCTGAACCGGATGCGTTTTTACTCGGCGCTGAACTGCTGGGCCTCGCACCGGCAGACTGCGTGGTGGTGGAAGATGCGGCGGCTGGCGTGCTGGCCGGGCTGAACGCAGGAAGCCACGTTATCGCCGTCAACGTTCCGGCGGATTCGCCCCGGCTGGACGAGGCAGATTTCGTGCTTACCACACTGACTGCCATCAACGTCTCGAAGGCCCCGGACGGCATTGTAACCGTCTCGCTAAAAGTGTAATCCCATGATTTAGCCCCACATTGCTGGGGCTTTTTTATGGCAGAATTCCTTCTCTTTTCCACTGACAAGGATAGGTTGTGAACGGTGAACTGATTTGGGTCCTGAGCCTGCTTTTAATCGCCATCATTCTTTTTGCGACGGGCAAGGTACGCATGGATGCCGTCGCCTTGTTTGTCATTGTCGCCTTTGTACTGAGCGGCACGCTCACGCTACCCGAAGCCTTTTCCGGGTTTAGCGATCCTAACGTGATTCTGATCGCTGCTCTGTTTATCATTGGCGACGGGCTGGTGCGGACCGGCGTGGCGACCATCATGGGGTCGTGGCTGGTTAACGTCGCGGGCAGCAGCGAAACCAAAATGCTGATCTACCTGATGGTCACGGTTGCCGGGCTGGGCGCATTTATGAGCTCAACGGGCGTTGTTGCGATCTTTATTCCTGTGGTGCTGAGCGTCTCCATGAGGATGCAGGTTTCACCGTCGCGCCTGATGATGCCCCTGAGCTTTGCCGGGCTTATCAGCGGCATGATGACGCTGGTGGCGACGCCGCCGAACCTGGTCGTCAACAGTGAGCTGATCCGCGAAGGGCTGGAGGGGTTTAGCTTTTTTAGCGTGACGCCGCTTGGTCTGGTGATTCTGGTGATGGGGGTTGTCTACATGCTGCTCACCCGCTTTGCGCTGAAGGGCGAAAAGCAGGATAAAACCAAAGAGGGCAAAGAGGGCTGGAAGCGGCGCACATTTCGCGATTTGATTAAAGAGTACCGCCTGACAGGGCGTGCGCGCCGTCTGGCAATCCGCCCCGGTTCGCCAATGATTGGCCAGCGCCTGGACGACCTGAAGTTGCGTGAACGCTACGGTGCGAACGTGATTGGTGTGGAGCGCTGGCGTCGCTTTCGTCGGGTGATCGTGAACGTTAACGGGGTATCCGAATTCCGCGCGCGGGACGTTCTGCTGATCGATATGTCCACGGCGGATGTGGATCTGCGTGAATTTTGCAGCGAACAATTGCTGGAGCCGATGGTGCTTCGCGGTGAGTATTTCTCCGACCAGGCGCTGGATGTGGGCATGGCTGAAGTCTCGCTCATTCCGGAGTCTGAACTGTTAGGTAAAACGGTGCGTGAAATTGGCTTCCGTACCCGCTATGGCCTGAATGTGGTCGGCTTAAAGCGTGACGGTGTGGCGATGGAAGGGGCGGTGGTGGATGAGCCGCTGCTGCTGGGGGATATTTTCCTGGTGGTGGGAAACTGGAAGCTGATAAGCCAGCTCGGGCAGAAAGGGCGCGATTTCGTGGTGCTCAACATGCCTGTCGAAGAGAGCGATGCTTCTCCTGCTCATAGCCAGGCTCCGCATGCTATTTTTTGCCTGGTGCTGATGGTAGCGCTGATGCTCACCGATGAGATCCCGAATCCGGTCGCGGCGATTATTGCCTGCCTGCTGATGGGGAAATTCCGCTGTATCGATGCGGAAAGCGCCTATAAAGCCATTCACTGGCCGAGCATTATTCTTATCGTAGGGATGATGCCCTTTGCGCTTGCGCTGCAGAAAACGGGCGGTGTGGATTTGATCGTGAAAGGGCTAATGGATGTCGGCGGGGGATATGGCCCCTATATGATGATGGTCTGCCTGTTTATCATGTGTGCGTCGATAGGGCTGTTTATCTCCAATACTGCGACAGCGGTGCTGATGGCTCCCATCGCGCTGGCGATGGCAAAATCCATGGGCGTGTCGCCGTATCCCTTCGCGATGATGGTTGCGATGGCGGCCTCTGCGGCGTTTATGACGCCGGTCTCTTCACCGGTTAACACGCTGGTGCTGGGGCCAGGAAACTACAGATTTAGCGACTTCGTGAAGATTGGCGTGCCGTTCACTGTGCTGGTGATGGTGGTATGCGTGGTGTTAATTCCGGTTTTATTCCCGTTTTAGCATGAGCGCGGAAACGCAGGCCGGGTAAGGCGAAACCGCCACCCGGCAAAAAATTACAACGGTGAATCCTGGCTAATCTCATCCAGCGACAAATGGAAGCTCGGCACAAACACCTGCATAAAGTAATCCATCTCTTCGCTGCGGCGGGACTCCAGCGTTTTTTCCAGACGCGTTTTCGCCAGTAAAAACTCGTTGTTTCCGGCGGACAACTCTTCCAGACATTTCAGATACGCGCACAGCGCGTCAGCCTGTTTCACCAGCGATTTTTCATCTTCGGTATACTGATGTTCGTCGATCAGCGGCTCAAAGATATCGCGCAACTCTTCAGGCACCATCTCGATCAGCTTCTGCTGAGCAATCTTCTCGATGGCCTTATATTCCTGCGCAATCTGCGAATTGAAATATTTCACCGGCGTCGGCAGATCCCCGGTCAGCACTTCTGATGCGTCGTGGTACATCGCCAGCAGGGCAATGCGCTCAGCATTCACCTGCCCGTTGAACTTGCGGTTTTTGATCGCGGCCAGCGCATGAGCGACCATGGCGACCTGCAGGCTGTGTTCCGACACATTCTCAGTACGCACGTTGCGCATCAGCGGCCAGCGGTTGATGAGTTTCAGGCGGGAGAGGTGGGCAAAGAAATGACTCTGACTCATAGGTTACCTTTTGTCTTCACTGCGACAGGACTTCATTGTGCGGGGAGGGGAGGCAAGATGCAAATTTGCAGATTTTGCAGGCCGGGTAAGCGCAGCGCCACCCGGCAGAAAGGCAATATTACTGGTGGTAACCTGAGAGGAAGCGTCCGAAGCGGCTGATGGCCATTTCGAGATCGTCTTCGCGCGGCAGGGTCACAATACGCACGTGGTCCGGCCACGGCCAGTTGAACGCGGTGCCCTGAACCAGCAGCACTTTTTCCTGCAACAGGAAATCGAGCACCATTTTCTGGTCATCGTGAATATTAAAGCGCTTCGCGTCGATTTTCGGGAACATGTACAGCGCCCCGTTTGGCTTGACGCAGGAGACGCCCGGAATATCGTTGATCAACTCCCACGCGCGGTTGCGCTGTTCATACAGGCGACCGCCGGGAACGATGAACTCGCTGATGCTCTGATAGCCCCCAAGTGCCGTCTGGATCGCGTGCTGTGCCGGCACGTTGGCACAAAGACGCATCGACGCCAGCATTTCAAGCCCTTCAATGTAGCCTTTGGCGTGTTTCTTCGGTCCGTTCAGTACCATCCAGCCCTGACGGAAACCGGCCACGCGGTAGGTTTTAGACAGACCGTTAAAGGTGACGGTCAGCAGGTCCGGTGCCAGCGCGGCAATAGAGTGGTGCTGTGCCGCGTCGTACAGGATCTTGTCGTAGATTTCGTCAGCAAAGATGATCAGGTTGTGCTGGCGGGCAAGCTCGACGATCTCCATCAGCAGTTCTTTTGAGTAGACCGCGCCCGTCGGGTTGTTCGGGTTGATAATCACGATACCGCGCGTGCGTGGTGTGATTTTGGCGCGGATGTCATCAAGATCCGGGAACCAGTCAGAAGACTCGTCGCAGAGATAATGCACTGCTTTACCGCTGGAGAGCGAGACAGCCGCGGTCCACAGCGGATAGTCCGGTGCGGGAACCAGCATTTCGTCGCCGCTATTGAGCAGTGCCTGCATCGCCTGCACGATCAGTTCAGAGACACCGTTGCCAATATAGATATCTTCAACGGTAACATCGCGCATGCCGCGCGCCTGGTAGTGCTGCATGATGGCTTTACGTGCGGAGTAGAGTCCTTTCGAATCGCAATAGCCTTGTGCAGTGGGCAGGTTACGGATCACATCAACCAGGATTTCATCCGGCGCTTCAAAACCAAACGGCGCGGGGTTACCAATATTGAGTTTCAGAACCTTGTTGCCTTCCTCTTCGAGACGTTTTGCCTCTTTAAGAACCGGGCCGCGGATGTCGTAACAGACGTTATCTAGCTTGCTGGATTTTTCGATAGGGGACATGAACCTTAACCTTTTTGCTGTGAATGCCACTCCCTGCCGTGGAAGTCAGCACGGAACAATGTACTCCCACCTCGTTTCGTTTTGAAGGGCATGCAGTAGAAGATTTTGTGCAATGGGCTAATTCCCTGCAAATCTATCTTGCTGCCTGCAGAAGGTTTTTATGAATTAAAGTGGTGTTATGCTTCGTTATTCTGGTTTATTGTGCTTTTTTGTTAGCTTAATGTTGAATATTGTTCTGATAAAAATAAAGCGAAGCGCGCCAGCAAGAGAGATGTGCTGGATGTTACCCGAAGTGACCTTTCGAAAAATCTGAATGCACATACAAACGTTGCACGAATAGCCAGCCTGAGTTAAACGTTACTCATGTGAAAATAATGTTAAGTGTTATTAATGAATAGCCTTAATCTAAATTAAACTTTATTTATTATTACCGACGAAAATGCAACTTTCGTTAATTTTAATAAAATTAGTTTAGCTGCTTATCAACACCATTAAATCCTTAATATTGCAATAATACTTATAAATAAAGTGGATTTGGGTTAAGATGTCTTTCAGGGAAACCGAGGAGAGATATGCCTGTCCTGTATATCTGTATCTGGTTTTCTAAATTAATCGATTGTTATTGTTAGAGTTATCTCTGGCTGGATTGTCTGACTCACATCTTGCTACGCTGACAGCGCTGCGATAAAGATGGCAGGGGACGTATCTTACCTTTAATGGGATTTACATAAACCTGCAAACGTCTAAATATCCTGAACGTTAAGAGAATAAAAATAGCGTCATGAAACGTGGTTTCTGACTGTTGATATACAACAGCACAATAACTATCTGTCAGGCAGTCTGCCGGGCCGGGATGCGAGGGAAACCTTCAGAGGGAATTGCTTAACTGTTACACACAGCTTCAACCCGGGCAGCTCCGCACGAGCAACCTGAAAGTGAAAAGATATGATAAATGCAAATCGTCCGATAATGAATCTCGACCTCGATCTGCTGAGAACGTTTGTTGCGGTCGCCGATCTCAACACTTTTGCAGCAGCTGCTGCCGCAGTATGCCGAACCCAGTCCGCCGTTAGCCAACAAATGCAGAGGCTTGAGCAACTGGTCGGTAAAGAGCTTTTTGCTCGCCATGGGCGTAATAAACTCTTAACTGAGCACGGTATTCAGCTACTCGGTTATGCCAGGAAAATACTTCGCTTTAATGATGAAGCATGTATGTCATTAATGTTTAGCAACCTTCAGGGGGTGTTAACATTAGGGGCATCTGATGAGTCAGCGGACACGATATTGCCATTCCTTCTCAATCGAATTAGTTCGGTTTATCCGAAACTTGCGCTGGATGTTAGCGTTAAGCGCAATGCGTTTATGATTGAGATGTTGAAAGAGAATGAGGTCGATCTGGTGGTCACCACGCACCGTCCAGGCCAGTTTGATTGCCTGACGCTGCGCACATCTCCAACGCACTGGTATTGCGCAGCGGAATATGTGCTGCAAAAAGGTGAGCCGGTGCCGCTGGTTCTGCTGGATGAGCCGAGCCCGTTCCGCGATATGGTGCTGTCGGCGTTGAATGAGGCCAACATTCCGTGGCGTCTGGCGTATGTGGCGTCTACGCTGCCAGCGGTACGTGCTGCCGTTAAAGCAGGGCTTGGCGTTACGGCCCGTCCGGTAGAGATGATGAGCCCGGATCTGCGCGTCTTAGGCAAAACCGATGGTCTTCCTGCACTGCCCGATACAGAGTATCTCCTGTGCCATAACACGGCCGGTAATAACGAACTGGCAAAAGTGGTGTTTGAGGCGATGGAAAACTACCATAACCCCTGGCAGTTTGAGCATGTTACTCCGGAAGGGGGGGATGACTCGCTGATCGTCGAAGGGGACTTCGAGTGATCAATCACTCAAAATTCTCGTAACAAAATGTAAGTGTAAAAAAAGGCCACTCACGCGCTTTTTGCGTGGAGTGGTTTTTTTTGTCCACTAATACCCTTTCTCAACGAAAGGTTTATCAGAATAGCTTTTATTTATCAATATGGTAAATGCTTTCGCTCAACCTTTGTACTTATTCCGTTCTATCCTCCTCCAATCCCTTCTTATGTTAAAAAAACAGGAAATATGTTGCCGTTTTTTTGATTGAATTAACAAAAGCGTGTCTCAGATCAAGAAAATACTCCTATTTGGGGGGAGGAATCGTTGGCAAATCCTGTCAAAATAGGAGGGTTATTTTTTTTACTTCCAAAACGGACACGATTCAACAGCATGCATTTGACGTAAAGTCATGTACCCACCAGGGTTAAAGGGCACCAAATGTTAATGAGAATCGCTCGATGTAATTTAATGTGAAGAAACCTTTGTTAAAGTTGACAAAAGGTTATAGAAAGGAGTAAAAAACCCCATCATTTTGCTGTCTATGTCTCATTTCTGACAGTTAGTGTAAGGTTATTTTGTTCCTCCCCATGAATCGATGTGATGCCCATCTGCCAGCAAGAGCAGTGTCGTCGGTATCACTTTTGATGAGTAAGCAATGAGTATGTCAACATCCACAGAAGTCATCGCTCATCACTGGGCATTCGCAATCTTTCTTATTGTAGCCATTGGCCTGTGCTGCCTGATGTTAGTCGGCGGCTGGTTCCTGGGCGGTCGCGCCCGCGCAAGGCACAAAAACACACCTTTCGAATCAGGTATTGATTCAGTAGGTTCCGCTCGCTTACGCCTGTCTGCCAAGTTCTACCTGGTAGCCATGTTCTTCGTCATCTTCGACGTGGAAGCGCTTTACCTTTTCGCATGGTCGACCTCCATCCGCGAAAGTGGTTGGGTGGGCTTTGTCGAGGCCGCAATTTTCATTTTAGTGCTACTGGCCGGTCTGGTTTATCTGGTGCGTATTGGCGCGCTTGACTGGACGCCTGCGCGTTCACGTCGTGAACACATCAACCCGGAAAACAGTATCTCTAATCGTCAGCAGTAACAGCGAGGCAATAAGATGGATTATACGCTCACCCGCATAGATCCTAACGGTGAGAATGACCGTTACCCCCTGCAAAAACAGGAGATCGTAACCGACCCCCTTGAGCAAGAAGTCAATAAAAGCGTGTACATGGGCAAGCTCGAACATGCCATGCACGATATGGTCAACTGGGGTCGTAAGAACTCCATCTGGCCATACAACTTTGGCCTTTCTTGCTGCTACGTTGAAATGGTGACGTCATTCACTGCGGTGCATGACGTTGCGCGTTTTGGGGCAGAGGTACTGCGTGCATCCCCACGTCAGGCTGACCTGATGGTGGTAGCCGGTACGTGCTTCACCAAAATGGCACCGGTTATTCAGCGTCTTTATGACCAGATGCTTGAGCCGAAATGGGTTATCTCCATGGGCGCATGTGCAAACTCTGGCGGTATGTACGACATTTATTCCGTCGTGCAGGGCGTAGATAAGTTCATTCCAGTGGATGTTTACATCCCAGGCTGTCCACCACGCCCGGAGGCTTACATGCAGGCGCTGATGCTGCTGCAGGAGTCTATCGGTAAAGAACGCCGCCCACTTTCATGGGTTGTTGGCGACCAGGGTGTGTATCGCGCCAACATGCAGTCAGAGCGCGAGCGTAAACGCGGTGAACGTATTGCAGTCACCAATCTGCGTACGCCTGACGAAATTTAATTTGCGCCTGTTGGCCTGGAGAACACCTTCGCATATCACTACTCAAATAGCGCGAAGCCAGGCTTGACAGTCACCACGGACCATTTGCAATGGTGAACAATATGACCGACTTAACCGCGCAAGAAGCCGCCTGGCAAACACGGGATCATCTGGATGACCCTGTCATTGGCGAACTGCGCAACCGTTTTGGGCCGGATGCCTTTACTGTTCAGGCCACCCGCACCGGTGTACCCGTTGTTTGGGTGAAGCGTGAGCAATTACTGGAAGTTGTCGATTTCCTCAAGAAATTGCCAAAACCTTATGTCATGCTGTTTGACTTACACGGCATGGATGAACGTCTGCGTACGCACCGCCAGGGTCTCCCTGCTGCGGATTTTTCCGTTTTCTACCACCTGATCTCAATAGACCGTAATACGGATATCATGCTCAAGGTGGCATTGTCTGAAAACGACATGCATCTGCCGACGATCACCAAACTTTTCCCGAACGCCAACTGGTACGAGCGTGAAACCTGGGAAATGTTCGGCATGACCTTCGACGGCCACCCGCATCTGACGCGCATCATGATGCCGCAGACCTGGACCGGCCACCCGCTGCGTAAAGACTACCCGGCACGTGCGACTGAGTTCGATCCGTTTGAGCTGACCAAAGCCAAGCAGGATCTGGAGATGGAAGCGCTGACCTTCAAGCCGGAAGACTGGGGTATGAAGCGCGGTACTGAAAACGAGGACTTCATGTTCCTCAACCTCGGTCCGAACCACCCGTCTGCGCACGGTGCATTCCGTATTATTCTTCAGCTTGATGGTGAAGAGATTGTCGACTGCGTACCAGACATCGGCTACCACCACCGTGGTGCTGAGAAGATGGGCGAGCGTCAGTCCTGGCACAGCTATATTCCGTATACCGACCGTATCGAGTATCTCGGTGGTTGCGTAAATGAAATGCCATACGTGCTGGCCGTTGAGAAACTCGCGGGTATTGTTACGCCGGATCGCGTTAACGTGATTCGCGTTATGCTGTCTGAACTGTTCCGTATTAACAGCCACCTGCTGTACATCTCCACGTTCATTCAGGACGTCGGCGCGATGACGCCGGTCTTCTTCGCCTTTACCGACCGTCAGAAAATCTACGATCTGGTGGAAGCGATTACCGGTTTCCGTATGCACCCGGCCTGGTTCCGTATTGGCGGTGTGGCACACGATCTGCCGCGCGGCTGGGACCGTTTGCTGCGTGAATTCCTCGACTGGATGCCGAAACGTCTGGCCTCCTACGAGAAAGCCGCACTGCGCAACACCATCCTGAAAGGCCGTTCTCAGGGCGTTGCTGCCTACGGCGCGAAAGAAGCGCTGGAGTGGGGAACAACGGGTGCTGGCCTGCGTGCGACCGGTATCGATTTCGACGTGCGTAAAGCCCGTCCTTACTCTGGCTACGAGAACTTCGACTTTGAAGTCCCGGTTGGCGGCGGTGTTTCCGACTGCTACACCCGCGTGATGCTGAAAGTGGAAGAGCTGCGCCAGAGCCTGCGCATCCTTGAGCAGTGCCTCAACAACATGCCGGAAGGCCCGTTCAAAGCGGATCACCCGCTGACGACGCCGCCACCGAAAGAGCGCACGCTGCAACATATCGAAACCCTGATTACCCACTTCCTGCAGGTTTCCTGGGGCCCGGTAATGCCGGCACAAGAGTCCTTCCAGATGGTGGAAGCAACCAAGGGTATCAACAGTTACTACCTGACCAGCGACGGCAGCACCATGAGCTACCGTACCCGTGTGCGTACGCCGAGCTTTGCGCACCTGCAGCAGATCCCGTCCGCCATTCGCGGCAGTCTGGTCTCCGACCTGATTGTGTATCTGGGTAGTATCGATTTTGTTATGTCAGATGTGGACCGCTAATTATGCACGAGAATCAACAACCACAAACCGAGGCTTTTGAGCTGAGTGAAGCAGAACGTGCCGCCATTGAGCACGAGATGCACCACTACGAAGACCCGCGTGCGGCGTCCATTGAAGCGCTGAAAATCGTACAGAAACAGCGTGGTTGGGTGCCGGATGGCGCGATCTACGAGATCGCAAAAGTGCTGGGCATTCCGGCAAGTGACGTAGAAGGCGTAGCCACGTTCTACAGCCAGATCTTCCGTCAGCCGGTAGGCCGCCATGTGATCCGCTACTGTGACAGCGTTGTCTGCCACATCACCGGTTATCAGGGCATTCAGGCTGCGATTGAGAAGAAGCTCAATATCAAGCCGGGCCAGACCACGTTCGATGGTCGCTTTACTCTGCTGCCAACCTGCTGCCTGGGTAACTGCGACAAGGGGCCGACCATGATGATTGATGAGGACACTCACAGCCATCTGACGCCGGAAGCGATTCCTGACCTGCTGGAGCAGTACAAATGAAAACTGTAATTCGTACTGCTGAGACACATCCGCTGACCTGGCGTTTGCGCGATGATAAACAGCCGGTATGGCTGGACGAATACCAGAGCAAAAACGGCTATGCCGGTGCGCGTAAAGCCCTCGGCGGCATGGCACCGGATGACATTGTCAACGCGGTAAAAGACGCTGGCCTGAAAGGGCGCGGCGGTGCGGGCTTCTCCACTGGTTTGAAGTGGAGCCTGATGCCAAAAGACGAATCCATGAACATCCGTTACCTGCTGTGTAACGCCGATGAAATGGAGCCGGGCACCTATAAAGACCGCCTGTTGATGGAACAGCTGCCGCACCTGCTAGTGGAAGGCATGCTGATCTCTGCATTCGCGCTGAAAGCGTACCGTGGCTACATCTTCCTGCGCGGTGAGTACATCGAAGCGGCAGAAAACCTGCGTCGCGCGATTGCCGAAGCGACCGAAGCGGGCCTGCTGGGTAAAAACATCCTGGGCACCGGGTTTGACTTCGAACTGTTCGTGCACACCGGGGCAGGGCGTTACATCTGCGGTGAAGAGACAGCGCTGATTAACTCCCTGGAAGGCCGCCGTGCGAACCCACGTTCCAAGCCACCGTTCCCGGCAAGCTCCGGCGTGTGGGGTAAACCGACCTGTGTAAACAACGTCGAAACCCTGTGCAACGTTCCGGCTATCCTCGCGAACGGCGTGGAGTGGTATCAGGGCATCTCTTCAAGCAAAGATGCCGGTACTAAGCTGATGGGCTTCTCCGGTCGCGTGAAGAACCCTGGCGTCTGGGAACTGCCGTTCGGCACCACCGCACGTGAAATTCTTGAAGATTACGCTGGCGGCATGCGCGACGGCCTGAAATTCAAAGCCTGGCAGCCGGGCGGGGCAGGGACGGACTTCCTGACCGAAGCCCACCTTGACCTGCCAATGGAATTCGAAAGCATTGGTAAAGCAGGCAGCCGTCTGGGTACGGCGCTGGCGATGGCCGTCGACCACGAGATCGGCATGGTGTCGCTGGTGCGTAACCTGGAAGAGTTCTTCGCCCGCGAGTCCTGCGGCTGGTGTACGCCATGCCGTGATGGTCTGCCGTGGAGCGTGAAGATCCTGCGTGCTATCGAACGTGGCGAAGGCCAGCCGGGTGATATCGAGACACTTGAGCAACTGTGTCGATTCCTGGGCCCAGGTAAAACCTTCTGTGCCCACGCACCGGGTGCCGTCGAGCCGCTGCAAAGCGCGATTAAATATTTCCGCGACGAATTCGAAGCAGGCATCAAGCAGCCGTTCAGCAATACCCATGCAATCAATGGTATTCAGCCGAACCTGCTGAAAGCGCGCTGGTAAAGACAGAATTTTGATTAACGCTCGAAGCAATTCGAGCCAACTGGAAGCATGCTAATGGCTACGATTCATGTAGACGGCAAAGAATACGAAGTCAACGGGGCGGACAACCTGCTGGAAGCCTGTCTGTCGCTTGGCCTCGATATTCCGTATTTTTGCTGGCATCCGGCGCTGGGCAGCGTCGGTGCTTGCCGCCAGTGTGCGGTGAAGCAATATCAAAACGCGGAAGACACGCGTGGTCGCCTGGTGATGTCCTGTATGACGCCAGCCACCGAAGGCACTTTTATTTCGATTGAAGACGAAGAAGCCAAACAGTTCCGTGAAAGCGTGGTGGAGTGGTTGATGACCAACCACCCGCACGACTGTCCGGTTTGTGAAGAGGGGGGTAACTGCCACCTTCAGGATATGACCGTGATGACCGGTCACAGCTTCCGTCGCTATCGTTTTACCAAGCGTACCCACCGTAATCAGGATCTGGGGCCGTTCATCTCTCACGAAATGAACCGCTGCATCGCCTGCTACCGCTGCGTGCGTTACTACAAAGACTACGCAGACGGTCAAGATCTGGGCGTGTATGGCGCACATGACAACGTCTACTTCGGTCGTCCGGAAGACGGTACGCTGGAAAGCGAATTCTCCGGTAACCTGGTGGAAATCTGCCCGACCGGCGTGTTCACGGATAAAACCCACTCCGAGCGCTACAACCGTAAATGGGACATGCAGTTTGCACCGAGCATCTGCCAGCAGTGTTCCCTCGGCTGTAACACCAGCCCTGGTGAACGTTACGGCGAACTGCGTCGTATCGAAAACCGTTACAACGGTACCGTTAACCACTACTTCCTGTGTGACCGCGGTCGTTTTGGCTATGGCTATGTGAACCTGAAAGACCGTCCGCGTCAGCCGGTTCAGCGCCGTGGCGATGACCTCATCACCCTGAACGCTGAACAGGCGATGCAGGGTGCGGCGGATATTCTGCGCCAGTCGAAGAAAGTGATCGGTATCGGCTCTCCGCGCGCCAGCATCGAAAGCAACTTCGCACTGCGTGAGCTGGTTGGGGCGGAAAACTTCTATACCGGTATCGCTCAGGGCGAGCAGGAACGTCTGCAGCTGGTACTGAAAGTGCTGCGGGAAGGTGGTGTACATACCCCTGCGCTGCGCGAAATTGAATCCTATGATGCAGTTCTGGTGCTGGGTGAAGATCTGACTCAGACCGGCGCACGCGCGGCTCTGGCGGTTCGTCAGGCGGTGAAGGGTAAAGCACGTGAAATGGCCGCGGCACAGAAAGTGGCTGACTGGCAGATTGCGGCAATCCTCAACATCGGCCAGCGCGCGAAGCACCCGCTGTTTGTGACTAACGTCGACAACACCCGTCTGGACGACATCGCCGCGTGGACCTACTGCGCACCGGTTGAAGATCAGGCGCGTCTTGGCTTTGCGATTGCACACGCCCTGGACAACAACTCTCCGGCCGTTGAACTGGATCGTGACCTGCAAAACAAGGTCGACGTGATTGTTCAGGCGCTGGCGGGTGCGAAGAAACCGCTGATTATTTCCGGTACGAACGCCGGTAGCGCCGAGATCATTCAGGCCGCAGCGAACGTTGCCAAAGCCCTGAAAGGCCGTGGTGCGGACGTTGGCGTGACCATGATTGCCCGTGCGGTCAACAGCATCGGTCTGGGTATGATTGGCGGCGGCTCTCTGGAAGAAGCATTAAGCGAACTGGAATCCGGTGCTGCTGACGCCGTTGTGGTGCTGGAAAACGACCTGCATCGCCACGCTTCTGCAGCACGCGTTGACGCCGCACTCTCCAAAGCGCCGCTGGTGATGGTAATCGACCATCAGCGCACCGCGATCATGGACAAAGCGCACCTGGTGCTCTCTGCGGCAAGTTTCGCAGAAAGCGACGGTACGGTGATCAACAACGAAGGCCGCGCACAGCGTTTCTTCCAGGTTTATGACCCGGCCTACTACGACAGCAGCACCGTGATGCTGGAAAGCTGGCGCTGGCTGCACTCTCTGCACAGCACCGTGCAGAGCCGTGAAGTGGACTGGACGCAGCTCGATCATGTTATCGACGCAGTGGTGGAAAAACTGCCTCAGTTGGCGGGCATCAAAGATGCAGCGCCGGACGCAAGTTTCCGTATTCGCGGCCAGAAACTGGCGCGTGAGCCGCACCGCTACAGCGGTCGTACCGCGATGCGCGCCAACATCAGCGTGCACGAACCGCGTCAGCCGCAGGATAAAGACACCATGTTCGCCTTCTCCATGGAAGGGAACAACCAGCCGTCTGCCCCGCGCTCCCAGGTTCCGTTTGCATGGGCTCCGGGCTGGAACTCCCCGCAGGCATGGAACAAGTTCCAGGCTGAAGTGGGTGGATCTCTGCGCCACGGCGATCCGGGTGTGCGTCTGATTGAAGCCTCCGAAACCGGTCTGGACTTCTTCACGACCGTTCCGGCGAGCTTCCAGGCTCAGGAAGGGAACTGGCGTATTGCGCCGTACTACCATCTGTTTGGTAGCGACGAAATGTCCCAGCGTTCACCGGTATTCCAGGCCCGTATGCCGCAGCCGTACATCAAGCTCAACCCGGCAGATGCCGCGAAACTGGGCGTGAATGCGGGCGCGAACATTGCCTTTAGCTACGACGGTCAGACAATCAGCCTGCCGCTGATCATTTCTGAAAGCCTGACAGCAGGGCAGGTCGGTCTGCCAATGGGTATGCCTGGCATCGCGCCGGTACTGGCGGGTGCGCGTCTTGATAATCTGCAGGAGGCAAAAGCATGAGTTGGTTAACGCCGGATCTTATCGACATCCTGCTGAGCATTCTGAAGGCGATTGTGATTTTGCTGGTGGTGGTCACCTGCGGCGCGTTCATGAGCTTTGGTGAACGTCGTCTGCTCGGTCTGTTCCAGAACCGTTACGGACCGAACCGCGTGGGCTGGGGTGGTTCACTCCAGCTGGTTGCGGACATGATCAAGATGTTCTTTAAAGAGGACTGGATACCGCGCTTCTCGGACCGTGTGATCTTTACTCTGGCACCGATGATCGCCTTCACCTCGCTGCTGCTGGCGTTTGCTATCGTTCCCGTCAGCCCGACCTGGGTGGTGGCTGATCTGAACATCGGCATTCTGTTCTTCCTGATGATGGCAGGTCTCGCGGTTTACGCGGTGCTGTTCGCAGGCTGGTCCAGTAACAACAAATACTCGCTGCTGGGTGCGATGCGTGCGTCTGCGCAGACGCTGAGCTACGAAGTGTTCCTGGGGCTCTCCCTGATGGGCGTGGTGGCGCAAGCCGGTTCATTCAACATGACCGACATCGTCAACAACCAGGCCGACATCTGGAACGTTATCCCGCAGTTCTTTGGTTTTGTTACCTTTGCTATCGCGGGCGTGGCGGTGTGTCACCGTCACCCGTTTGACCAGCCAGAAGCCGAACAGGAACTGGCCGACGGTTACCACATTGAATATTCCGGTATGAAATTCGGTCTGTTCTTCGTGGGCGAGTACATCGGTATCGTCACCATTTCCGCGTTGATGGTAACGCTGTTCTTTGGTGGCTGGCATGGCCCGTTCTTACCGCCGTTCATCTGGTTCGCGCTGAAAACCGCGTTCTTCATGATGATGTTCATTTTGATTCGTGCGTCCTTACCGCGTCCGCGTTATGACCAGGTAATGTCCTTCGGCTGGAAAGTGTGCCTGCCGCTGACGCTCGTCAACTTGTTGGTAACGGCGGCTGTCATTCTCTGGCAGCAGCCATAAGGGGCTTTGAGATCATGACCTTAAAAGAATTATTGGTAGGCTTCGGCACTCAGGTACGCAGTATCTGGATGATCGGCCTGCACGCGTTTGCCAAACGCGAAACCCAGATGTATCCGGAAGAGCCGGTATATCTGCCGCCGCGCTACCGTGGACGTATCGTGCTGACGCGCGACCCGGACGGTTCGGAGCGTTGCGTTGCCTGTAACCTGTGTGCGGTAGCGTGTCCGGTAGGCTGTATCTCTCTGCAAAAAGCCGAGACGGTAGATGGCCGCTGGTATCCTGAGTTCTTCCGCATCAACTTCTCACGCTGCATCTTCTGCGGTCTGTGTGAAGAAGCGTGCCCAACCACGGCGATTCAGCTGACTCCAGATTTCGAGCTGGGTGAGTACAAGCGTCAGGACCTGGTGTACGAGAAAGAGGATCTGCTGATTTCCGGTCCGGGCAAATACCCGGAATATAACTTCTACCGGATGGCGGGTATGGCAATCGACGGCAAAGATAAGGGCGAAGCAGAGAACGAAGCCAAGCCTATCGACGTCAAGAGCCTGTTACCGTAAGGAGAGGGCAATGGAATTCGCTTTTTATATCTGTGGCCTTATCGCCATCCTGGCTACGCTGCGAGTGATTACGCACACCAATCCGGTGCATGCGCTGCTGTATTTAATCATTTCGCTGCTGGCCATTTCCGGGGTGTTCTTTGCGCTGGGTGCGCACTTTGCCGGTGCGCTGGAAATCATCGTCTACGCGGGTGCCATCATGGTGCTGTTCGTGTTCGTGGTAATGATGCTGAACCTGGGTGGCTCTGAAATTGAGCAGGAACGTCAGTGGTTAAAACCGCAGGTGTGGATTGGCCCGGCGATTCTGTCGGCCATCATGCTGGCGGTAATTGTTTACGCCATTCTGGGTGTGAATGACCAGGGCATCGACGGTACGCCAATCAGCGCGAAAGCAGTGGGCATTACGCTGTTCGGCCCATACGTTCTGGCGGTTGAACTGGCCTCCATGCTGCTGCTGGCGGGCCTGGTTGTCGCCTTCCACGTTGGCCGTGAAGAGCGTGCTGGCGAGGTGCTGAGCAACCGCACTGACGACCGCGCGAAAAGAAAAACGGAGGAACGCGCATGATCCCCTTAACACATGGACTGATCCTCGCTGCGATTTTATTCGTTCTGGGTCTGACCGGTCTGGTTATCCGCCGCAATCTGCTGTTTATGCTGATCGGTCTGGAAATCATGATCAACGCTTCCGCGCTGGCCTTTGTGGTCGCCGGGAGCTACTGGGGCCAGACCGATGGTCAGGTGATGTACATTCTCGCTATCAGCCTCGCGGCTGCCGAAGCGAGTATTGGCCTGGCGCTGTTGCTGCAGCTCCATCGTCGCCGCCAGAACCTGAACATCGATTCAGTAAGTGAGTTGCGTGGATGAACATGCTTGCCTTAACCATTATTTTTCCGCTGATTGGCTTCGTGCTGCTGGCGTTTTCTCGCGGCCGCTGGTCTGAGAATCTGTCCGCGACCGTGGGCATGGGATCTGTTGGTCTGGCTGCGCTGGTGACAGCGTATGCGGGTATCGACTTCTTTAACAACGGACGTCAGGCCTTCAGCGTGCCGCTGTGGACCTGGATGTCGGTCGGTGATTTCAACATCGGTTTCAACCTGGTGCTGGATGGTCTCTCGCTGACCATGCTCTCCGTGGTCACCGGCGTCGGCTTCCTGATCCACATGTTCGCCTCCTGGTATATGCGCGGTGAAGAGGGTTACTCCCGCTTCTTCGCCTACACCAACCTGTTTATCGCCAGCATGGTGGTTCTGGTACTGGCCGATAACCTGCTGCTGATGTATCTGGGCTGGGAAGGCGTGGGTCTGTGCTCTTACCTGCTGATCGGTTTCTATTACACCGATCCGAAGAATGGCGCAGCGGCCATGAAAGCGTTCGTCGTGACCCGTGTGGGTGACGTATTCCTCGCTTTTGCGCTGTTCATTCTTTACAACGAACTGGGCACGCTGAACTTCCGCGAAATGGTGGAACTGGCACCGGCGCACTTCGCCGCAGGCAATAACATGCTGTGGTGGGCAACGCTGATGCTGCTGGGTGGTGCTGTGGGTAAATCCGCACAGCTGCCGTTGCAGACATGGCTGGCCGACGCGATGGCGGGTCCAACCCCTGTCTCTGCGCTGATCCACGCTGCGACCATGGTGACCGCCGGTGTCTACCTGATTGCGCGTACTCATGGCCTGTTCCTGATGACTCCGGAAATTCTGCATCTGGTGGGTATCGTCGGTGCGGTTACGCTGGTGCTGGCAGGCTTTGCCGCGCTGGTGCAGACCGACATCAAACGCGTTCTCGCATACTCCACCATGAGCCAGATTGGTTATATGTTCCTGGCGCTGGGCGTTCAGGCGTGGGACGCGGCGATTTTCCACCTGATGACGCACGCTTTCTTTAAAGCGCTGCTGTTCCTCTCATCCGGTTCCGTGATCCTGGCCTGCCATCACGAACAGAACATCTTCAAGATGGGCGGACTGCGCAAGTCCATCCCGCTGGTTTATGTCTGCTTCCTGGTGGGCGGCGCGGCGCTGGCGGCACTGCCGCTGATTACCGCGGGCTTCTTCAGTAAGGACGAAATCCTTGCGGGTGCCATGGCGAATGGTCATATCAATCTGATGGTTGCGGGTCTGGTCGGTGCGTTCATGACCTCCCTGTATACCTTCCGTATGATTTTCATCGTATTCCACGGTAAAGAACAAATTCACGCTCACGCAGGGAAGGGGATTACCCACCACCTGCCGCTGATTGTACTGCTGGTACTGTCCACCTTCGTTGGCGCGATGATTGTGCCACCGCTGCAGGGCGTACTGCCAGACACCACCGAGCTTGAGCACGGTCGCGTTCTGACGCTTGAAATCACCTCCGGTGTGGTCGCGATTGCGGGCATCCTGATTGCTGCATGGCTGTGGCTGGGTAAACGTACGCTGGTCACTGCCGTGGCCAACAGTGCGCCAGGCCGTCTGCTGGGCACCTGGTGGTACAACGCGTGGGGCTTCGACTGGCTGTACGACATGATCTTCGTGAAGCCGTTCCTGGGCATTGCGTGGCTGCTGAAGCGCGATCCACTGAACAGCCTGATGAATATCCCCGCGATCCTTTCCCGCTTTGCAGGTAAAGGCCTGCTGTACAGCGAGAACGGTTACCTGCGCTGGTATGTGGCGTCCATGAGCATCGGTGCGGTTGTCGTGCTGGCGCTGCTGATGGTGTTGCGATAGTGGTTTTGCCCGGTGGCGCTGCGCTTACCGGGCCTACGAGACCGTAGGTCGGGTAAGCGTGAGCGCCACCCGACACCACAAACCGCACTAACGCGTGAATTTTGTCGAATTTGTTGAAAATCGGTCCCTTAGGGACTTTAACAAGGAATAAAAATCGCCATGTTACTACCCTGGCTAATATTAATTCCCTTCATCGGCGGCTTCCTGTGCTGGCAGACCGAACGCTTTGGCGTGAAGATGCCGCGCTGGATCGCGCTGATCACCATGGGATTGACGCTCGCGCTTGGCCTGCAACTGTGGTTGCAGGGTGGCTACTCTCTGACCCAGTCTGCGGGCATTCCGCAGTGGCAGTCTGAGTTCATCCTGCCGTGGATACCACGTTTCGGCATTACCATCCACCTGGCGATTGACGGTCTATCACTGCTGATGGTGGTGCTGACTGGTCTGCTCGGCGTTCTGGCGGTACTGTGCTCCTGGCGAGAAATCGAAAAATACCAGGGCTTCTTCCACCTGAACCTGATGTGGATACTGGGCGGCGTAATCGGCGTGTTCCTTGCCATCGACATGTTCCTGTTCTTCTTCTTCTGGGAGATGATGCTGGTGCCGATGTACTTCCTGATCGCGCTGTGGGGCCACAAGGCATCCGACGGTAAAACGCGTATCACGGCGGCAACCAAGTTCTTCATCTATACCCAGGCGAGTGGTCTGGTGATGCTGATTGCGATCCTGGCGCTGGTGTTTGTTCACCACAATGCGACCGGCGTCTGGACCTTCAATTATGAAGATCTGCTCAAGACCCCGATGTCTCACGGTGTTGAATACCTGCTGATGCTGGGCTTCTTCATCGCCTTCGCGGTGAAAATGCCGGTGGTTCCACTGCACGGCTGGCTGCCAGATGCGCACTCCCAGGCACCAACGGCGGGTTCCGTTGACCTGGCAGGCATCTTGCTGAAAACCGCGGCCTACGGTCTGCTGCGTTTCGCACTGCCGCTGTTCCCGAACGCCTCTGCTGAGTTCGCGCCGATTGCCATGTGGCTCGGTGTAATCGGTATCTTCTACGGTGCGTGGATGGCCTTCACGCAGTACGACATCAAGCGTTTGATTGCTTACACTTCCGTTTCCCACATGGGCTTCGTGCTGATTGCTATCTACACCGGCAGCCAGCTCGCGTACCAGGGCGCGGTGATCCAGATGATTGCGCATGGTCTGTCTGCAGCCGGTCTCTTCATCCTGTGTGGTCAGCTGTACGAACGTCTGCACACCCGCGACATGCGTATGATGGGCGGTCTGTGGAGCAAAATTAAGTGGCTGCCTGCGCTCTCCATGTTCTTCGCTGTGGCCACTCTGGGTATGCCGGGCACCGGTAACTTCGTCGGCGAATTTATGATTCTGTTCGGCAGTTTCAAAGTGGTGCCGACGATCACCGTCATCTCCACCTTTGGTCTGGTGTTCGCTTCCGTATACTCGCTGGCGATGCTGCACCGCGCCTACTTCGGTAAAGCGAAGAGCGAAATTGCTGCACAAGAACTGCCGGGGATGTCGCTGCGTGAGCTGTTCATCATCCTGCTGCTGGTCGTACTGCTGGTGCTGCTGGGCTTCTTCCCACAGCCGATTCTGGATACCTCGCACAGCGCGATGGGTAACATCCAGCAGTGGTTTGTTAATTCTGCTTCTACTACAAGGCCGTAATTCGCCATGACAATAACTCCACAACAACTGATCGCGCTGCTACCGCTGCTGATCGTCGGATTGACGGTGGTGGTTGTGATGCTCTCCATTGCGTGGCGACGCAATCACTTCCTGAATGCGACCCTGTCCGTTCTGGGTCTGAACGCTGCGTTAGTCTCTCTCTGGTTTGTTGGCCAAGCGGGTGCAATGGACGTCACGCCGCTGATGCGCGTTGACGGTTATGCCATGCTGTACACCGGACTGGTGCTGCTGGCGAGCCTGGCAACCTGTACCTTTGCGTATCCGTGGCTTGAAGGCTATAACGACAATAAAGAAGAGTTTTACCTGCTGGTACTGATTGCCGCACTGGGCGGCATTCTGCTGGCGAATGCGAACCATCTGGCCGCGCTGTTCCTCGGTATTGAGCTGATCTCTCTGCCGCTGTTCGGCCTGATTGGTTATGCCTTCCGCCAGAAACGCTCTCTGGAAGCGAGTATCAAGTACACGATCCTGTCTGCTGCCGCGTCGTCGTTCCTGCTGTTCGGTATCGCGCTGCTGTATGCACAGTCTGGTAACCTCTCCTTCGTGGCGCTCGGCAAGAGCCTGGGCGATGGCATGCTGCATGAGCCGCTGCTGCTGGCAGGTCTGGGCATGATGATTGTTGGCCTCGGCTTCAAACTCTCTCTGGTGCCGTTCCACCTGTGGACGCCAGACGTATACCAGGGTGCGCCAGCTCCGGTGTCTACCTTCCTGGCGACGGCGAGTAAAATCGCTATCTTCGGTGTGGTGATGCGTCTGTTCCTGTACGCGCCGGTAGGTGACAGCGAAGCGGTTCGCGTCGTGCTGGGCATTATCGCGTTCGTTTCCATCATCTTCGGTAACCTGATGGCGCTGAGCCAGACCAACATCAAGCGTCTGCTGGGTTATTCATCTATCTCCCATCTGGGCTACCTGCTGGTGGCGCTGATTGCGCTGCAGAGCGGTGAGATGTCGATGGAGACCGTGGGCGTGTATCTGGCCGGTTATCTGTTCAGCAGCCTCGGCGCGTTCGGCGTGGTGAGCCTGATGTCCAGCCCGTACCGTGGGCCGGATGCCGATTCTCTGTTCTCTTACCGTGGTCTGTTCTGGCACCGTCCGATTCTGTCCGCCGTAATGACCGTGATGATGCTCTCTCTGGCAGGTATCCCGATGACGCTGGGCTTTATCGGTAAGTTCTACGTGCTGGCTGTGGGTGTGCAGGCACACCTGTGGTGGCTGACGGCGGGTGTGGTTATCGGCTCTGCGATTGGCCTGTACTACTACCTGCGTGTGGCGGTGAGTCTGTATCTGAGCGCACCTCAGCAGCTTAACCGCGATGCGCCGACCAACTGGCAGTATAGCGCCGGGGGTATTGTGGTGCTGATTTCCGCGCTGCTGGTGCTGATCTTCGGTATCTATCCGCAGCCGCTGATCGACATTGTGCAGCACGCGATGCCGCTGATGTAAAAACAAAAAACCCGCCTCGGCGGGTTTTTTATTGCCCAGCGGCGCTACGCTTGCAGGGCCTACGGGTTTTGTAGGTCGGGTAAGCGAAGCGCCACCCGACTAAGCCAGCTGCTTGCGACTGATCAGCGGCCCCTCAATCTTCTTCATCGACCGGTCCAGCACTTCCTCAATCACCGACGACAGCTCGTTCAGCTCAAACTTCGCCACATACCCGTCCGCCTTCACTTTACGAATATGATCTTCGTTAGCGTTGCCAGACAGGGAAGAGTGGATCACCACCGGAATATCTTTCAGGAACGGATCGGTTTTGATTTTGCGCGTCAGCGTAAAGCCGTCCATCTCTGGCATTTCGAGGTCGGTCAGCACCAGCGCAATCTTATCGGTGATCGGCACGCCCTCAGCCTGCGCCTGTGCCGCCAGCACGCCAATTTTCTCCCACGCGTCTTTACCAGTGATATACAACTGTGCAGGGATCTCCATCGCCTGCAGTCCTTTCTCCAGCATCGAGCGCGCTACTTTCGAATCTTCCGCGACAATCGCGACAGAGCCCGGTTTGATGTTGAATTTGGTGGTCTGCAGGTTGGTGGCGTGCAGATCGTGGTTTGCAGGAGTGATGTCATACAGGATCTGCTCAACGTCAAGCACCATCGCCAGATCGTTGGTATCGGTCTTCTCGTCCAGGCAGGCGATACTGGTAATATAGCGCCCGCTGACGGCGGTTTCAGCGGCGTGAACCTGCTTCCAGTCGAGACGCATGATGTTCTCAACCGATTCCACAGCAAACGCCTGCACGCTGCGGGCATATTCGGTGATCAGCAGAATGTTCAGCCCGGTTGTTGGCTTGCAGCCCGCGACGGCGGCCAGGTCAATCACCGGGATCACCTGATCGCGAATGTTCACCATCCCCATCAACGGGGACTTCATCCCCGCCGGTTTGGTGAACTCCGGCATCGGCACGATTTCACGCAGCTTAAAGACGTTAATGCCAAACAGCTCGGATTTATTTTCGTTCAAAGAGGTGCCAAGACGGAACAGCAACAGTTCAAAACGGTTCGACAGGGTGAGATTCGCCCTGTCATCAATATCTTTCTGGAAATTATCCATTCTACCCTCAAGAGAAATGCTGACCTTTTAATCGTTATCGGCACTCTGAGGGAAAAATGAAGGACTAAACGCTGACCTGAGTGAAATCTTCGGCCAGCTCACAGTTTGAGAAGACCTCACGACACTCTGCCAGCAGGCGTTCACTGCCCTGGGCGTCGTAACGCGAGCTGACGTGGGTGACGATCAATTTCCCGACGCCCGCCTGACGGGCAAGCTGTGCCGCCTGATGCGTGGAGCTGTGACCCCGGCTGTTGGCCTTCTCTTCCATCGCCGCTTCCAGCGTGGCTTCGTGAACCATCACATCCACGCCATGAGCCAGCTGCAGGGCGGAAGGGCACGGGGCGGTATCGCCAAAAATCGCCAGTTTCTTGCCTGGCTGAGGTGGGGCGAGATAATCCTCTCCGTTGACCACGCGTCCGTCTTCCAGCGTAATCGTGTCGCCCTGTTTCAGACGCTGGAACAGTGGACCCGGCTTCACGCCGTCTGCGATCAGCGCAGCGGCATTCAGCGCGCCGGGTTTGTCATGCTCTTCAATGCGATAGCCGTAACACTCCACCGGATGGTTTAGCGGCTGAGCGGTGACGTTATAGTCCCCATCATTGAAGACCAGACCTTCTGCAATCTCGATCACGTCCAGCGGGTAATCTGTCCACGAGCCGCTCAGTCTCAGCGTCGTTTCCACAAATTCGGCAATGCCGGCTGGCCCGTAAATCGTCAGCGGGTTGGCATTCCCGGCCATCGAACGGCTGCACAACAGACCGGGCAGGCCAAACAGATGGTCGCCATGCAGATGGGTGATAAAAATTTTATCCACTTTACCCGGATGATAAGCGGTGTGTAACAACTGGTGCTGAGTGCCTTCGCCGCAGTCGAACAGCCACAACCCGCCTCGGGTAGGGTGCTGCAGATCGAGCAGTATGGCCGTCACGTTTCGTGAGCGGGTTGGCACACCGGCGGACGTACCCAGAAAAATCAGTTCCATAACGTAATCAGCCCTTTGCCGAATGGGGAGGGGTTTAGTATAACGTGATGAACCCCAGGAAGGAGACTGACATGATCCAGTGGCAAGATTTACACCATAGTGAGTTAACCGTTAATTCGCTGTATGCGCTGCTTAAACTGCGCTGCGAAGTGTTTGTGGTTGAGCAAACCTGTCCGTACCAGGACATCGATGGCGATGACCTGGTCGGCGACAACCGCCATATCCTTGGCTGGAAAGACAACGCGCTGGTGGCGTATGCGAGGATTCTGAAAAGCGCGGATGATAATGAGCCTGTCGTCATCGGCCGCGTTATCGTCAGCAGTAAAGCGCGCGGTGAAAAGCTGGGCTATCAACTGATGGAGAAAACGCTGGCATCCTGTGAAAAACAGTGGCCGGACAAAGCGTTATATTTAGGTGCGCAGGCACATCTGCAATCATTCTATGCCCATTTTGGTTTTACGCCGGTGACAGAGGTGTACGACGAAGATGGTATTCCCCATATCGGTATGGCAAGGGAAGCGAAACAGGCGTAATGGCTCGTCGTTGTCTATAGTTAGCGGACTGGTGTACTAACATGGAGAAAATTATGTCATTTCAATCCTGGGATACCCGTATCGATGACGACCTGGCTTTACTGAGCGAAACGCTGGAAGAGGTGTTACGTTCATCGGGCGACCCTGCCGACCAAAAGTATATTGAGCTGAAAGAACGTGCCGAAAAGGCACTGCATGACGTGAAATCGCGCGTCAGCCAGGCTTCCGATAATTACTACTACCGCGCCAAAAAAGCGGTTTATCGTGCTGATGATTACGTGCATGAAAAACCGTGGCAGGGCATCGGCGTCGGTGCTGCCGTGGGGCTGGTTCTTGGTCTGCTTTTGGCCCGCCGCTAATCCTGTAATAAACGGTTAACCACTCCCTGTACGCGGGTACTGCAATTTATGGTCAGTACCCCGTATAATGTGAGGTTTTTACAGGGAGAGGTTCGCGTGCATTCGATTTCCATCGCGCTGGAACATCTGCGCAGCCAGCTTGCGCAAGCGTTACCCGCTACACCTGGTTTGCGTCATTTCGACGTCTCTTTCCCGTTAAACGACGCCTTCGATCCCCTGGCCTGGCTGGGTGCTCAATATTGTTATCCGCAATTCTACTGGCAGCAGCGTAGCGGTGATGAAGAGCTTGCCGCCCTTGGTGCCGTAGCGCAATTTGATTCGCTTGCCGCCGCCTCGCAGTTTTTGCATACGCATAATGCAGCCAATGATATTCGCATCTGTGGCCTTAACGCCTTTAACCCGGCTCACGGTAGCCTGTTTTTACCACGCCTGCTCTGGCGGCGTATCGCCGGGGGGGCCACGTTGCGCCTGCAGCTCTGGAGCGAAACCTCCCTGCAGGATGATGCCCGTCACGCGCTGCAATTTTTAGAGCAGCTTAATGATGCTAAGCCGATTAGCCCGTTGTCGGCGCAGATTCTGCATGAAACGCATCATCCGCAAAAACCACAATGGCTTGATCTTATTCGCCAGGCCACGGAGACCCTCGCACGCGGTGATTTTGAAAAAGTGGTGCTTGCACGCGCAACGGATCTGCAGTTCAGCCAGCCCGTCGACGCTGTTGCGCTGATGGCTGCCAGCCGCGCCCTGAATTTAAATTGCTACCATTTCTGCATGGTGTTCGATGCCAGCAATGCGTTTCTCGGTTCCACGCCCGAACGCCTGTGGCGGCGGCGTGGAAATCTGCTGCGTACTGAAGCGCTGGCAGGGACAGTCGCCAGCCATACCGACGATAAACACGCCCAGCGTCTGGGCGAATGGCTGATGAACGACGATAAAAATCAGCGTGAAAACATGCTGGTGGTGGAAGATATCTGTCAGCGTTTACAGCACCACACGCACGCGCTGGAGGTGCTGCCAGCGCAGGTCGTTCGCTTGCGTAAGGTGCAGCACTTACGTCGTTGTATCTGGACCGAGCTAAAACAGGCCGACGACGAGCTTTGCCTGTACGCCCTGCAGCCAACGGCAGCCGTGGCAGGATTACCGCGCCAACCCGCGCGCGAATTTATCGAAAGCGTTGAGCCTTTCTATCGCGAGTGGTATGCCGGATCGGCCGGTTATCTCTCGCCCGAACAAAGCGAATTTTGCGTGGCGCTGCGTTCTGCGCGTGTTCATGATGCCGCGCTACGCCTCTATGCGGGCGCGGGCATCGTCAGCGGTTCCGACCCGGAACAGGAGTGGCAGGAGATAGAAAACAAAGCCGCCGGGCTGCGTTCTTTGCTCCTTAGGGATTAATACTGATTCGCGCAATCCCGATTCATATCAAAATTCCAACTTTTTCTATTATTTATACTGTGTCGCATTATTGATACCGGACAACCTCATGTCAGTAAGTTCTTTTAACCGGCGCTGGGCGACGGTGATCCTTGAAGCCCTGACCCGCCATGGCGTCAGGCACGTGTGTATTGCACCCGGTTCTCGTTCAACTCCGCTGACGCTGGCGGCGGCTGAAAACCGGGCACTGATTCATCACACCCATTTTGACGAGCGTGGTCTGGGCCATCTGGCATTAGGGCTGGCGAAAGTCAGCAAAGAACCCGTGGCGGTGATTGTTACCTCCGGCACGGCGGTGGCGAACCTCTATCCGGCGATCATCGAAGCCGGGTTAACCGGTGAAAAACTCATTGTGCTGACGGCGGACCGTCCACCGGAGCTAATCGACTGCGGTGCTAATCAGGCTATTCGCCAGCCGGGTATTTTCGCGTCTCACCCTTCGCAGACGGTCTCGTTACCGCGTCCAACCCAGGATATTCCGGCAAGCTGGCTGGTCTCTACGCTGGATCACGCAGTAGGCTCGCTGCGCAGTGGCGCGTTGCATATCAACTGTCCGTTTGCCGAGCCGCTGTATGGCGAACTGAACGAAACCGGTCTGGCCTGGCAGCAGCAGCTTGGCGACTGGTGGGAGAATGAAAAGCCGTGGCTGCGTGAGCACACGCATCTGGAAAGCGCAAAACAGCGCGACTGGTTCTTCTGGCGTCAGAAACGCGGCGTCATCATTGCCGGGCGCATGAGCGCTGCCGAAGGCAAACGGGTGGCGGAGTGGGCGCAAACTCTCGGCTGGCCGCTGATAGGCGACGTGCTTTCCCAGACTGGCCAGCCGCTGCCGTGTGTCGATCTCTGGCTCGGTAATGCGCAAGCGGTTACGGAACTGGCGCAGGCGCAGATTATTGTCCAGCTTGGCTCAAGCCTCACCGGAAAGCGCTTACTGCAATGGCAGGCGACCTGTAAACCAGAAGAATACTGGCTGATTGACCCGCTGGAAGGGCGGCTCGATCCGGCGCATCATCGCGGTCGTCGTCTGGTCAGCGAGATTGATGCCTGGCTGGAACTGCATCCGGCTGAAAAACGCAAACCCTGGGCGGTGGCGATCCCGGAACTCTCGCGCCAGGCGTGGGACATCACCAAAGCGCAGTGTGAAGGTTTTGGTGAAGCCGGGCTGGCGCACCGAATTCGCCAGTATCTGCCTGAGCAGGGGCAGCTGTTTGTCGGCAACAGCCTGGTGGTGCGCCTGATTGATGCCTTCTCTCAGCTCCCTGCAGGCTATCCGGTTTACAGCAACCGTGGCGCAAGCGGCATCGACGGTTTGATTTCGACGGCGGCAGGCGTGCAGCGTGCCAGCGCCAAATCCACCCTCGCCATCGTGGGCGATCTCTCCGCGCTGTATGACCTCAACGCGCTGGCGCTGTTGCGTCAGGCTTCTGCGCCGTTTGTGCTGATTGTGGTCAACAACAATGGCGGGCAGATTTTCTCCCTGTTGCCCACGCCGCAGAGTGAGCGCGAACGCTTCTATCTGATGCCGCAAAACGTGCAATTTGAACATGCGGCAGCGATGTTCAGCCTTAAATATCATCGCCCGGAAAACTGGGAAGAGATGGATGCGGCGCTGAGTACCGCGTGGCGACAGCCCGGTGCCACACTTATTGAGCTGGTGGTGAATGATTCTGAGGGTGCTCAGAAGCTACAAACCCTGCTGGCGCAGGTGAGCCAGCTGTGATCCTCTCGGGCGTCCAGCAGACCGGAAAATCAGGCTACCCGTGGCTGGTTTTTCTGCACGGCTTTTCTGGTGATTGCCGTGAATGGCAGGTTGTCGGGGAGTCCCTGAATGATTATCCCCGGCTGTACCTCGATCTGCCTGGTCATGGTCATTCTGCTGATACTGGCGTATCAGGCTTCGACGAAATGAGCGATTTGCTCGCAAGAACCCTGCTTAGTTACAACATACTAAACTACTGGCTGGTGGGTTACTCCCTCGGCGGCCGCATCGCGATGTTCCATGCCTGCCAGCGTCCAAAGGGGCTGTGCGGGGTGATCGTGGAAGGCGGACATCCTGGACTCCAGGATGCCGATGCGCGTGCGACACGGTTTGCATCCGATAGCCGTTGGGCGACGCGTTTTCGCACTGAGGCACTCGAAACGGTTTTTGCCGACTGGTATCAACAGCCCGTATTTGCTTCCCTTACGGACATGCAGCGCCAGGCCCTTATCACCCTGCGCAGCCAGAACAATGGTGCGCATCTGGCGCAGATGCTTGAGGCGACGTCGCTCGGCGTACAGCCTGATTTACGTTCCGCGCTTAAGGCGTGCGATTTCTATTATTTATTTGGCGAGCGTGACGAAAAGTTCGCGGCTATTGCGGCTGAACTGAATGCCGGACGCCATGTTATTCCTCACGCCGGACACAACGCCCATCGGGAAAACCCTGATGCGGTTGTCGCTAGTCTGGCTCAGATACTGCGTCTTCGAACAAAGGACACTCTATGATCTATCCTGATGAACACATGCTTTACGCGCCGGTTGAATGGCAAGACTGCTCCGAAGGCTACACGGACATTCGTTACCACAAATCGGCTGACGGCATTGCCAAAATTACCATCAACCGCCCGCAGGTGCGTAACGCGTTCCGTCCGCTGACCGTAAAAGAGATGATCCAGGCGCTGGCGGATGCGCGCTATGACGACAACATCGGCGTGATTGTCCTGACCGGTGAAGGTGACAAAGCATTCTGCTCCGGTGGCGATCAGAAAGTGCGTGGCGACTACGGCGGATACCAGGATGACGCGGGTACGCATCACCTGAACGTGCTCGATTTCCAGCGCCAGATCCGCACCTGTCCAAAACCGGTTGTCGCGATGGTGGCGGGCTATTCCATCGGTGGCGGCCACGTGCTGCACATGATGTGCGACCTGACCATTGCCGCTGAAAACGCCATCTTTGGTCAGACCGGCCCGAAAGTCGGCTCCTTTGACGGCGGCTGGGGCGCGTCCTACATGGCGCGTATTGTCGGCCAGAAAAAAGCCCGCGAAATCTGGTTCCTGTGCCGTCAGTACAATGCTCAGGAAGCGCTGGATATGGGCCTGGTCAACACCGTGGTGCCGATTGCCGATCTCGAAAAAGAGACCGTGCGCTGGTGTCGCGAAATGCTGCAAAATAGCCCGATGGCGCTGCGCTGCCTGAAAGCCGCCCTGAACGCCGACTGTGACGGTCAGGCGGGCCTGCAGGAGCTGGCGGGTAACGCCACCATGCTGTTCTACATGACCGAAGAAGGCCAGGAAGGACGCAACGCGTTTAACGAAAAACGCCAGCCAGACTTCAGTAAATACAAACGGAACCCGTAATGCGTCGCGCGCAGGTTTACCGCTGGCAGATACCGATGGACGCGGGCGTGGTGCTGCGTGAACGGCGGTTAAAAACCCGTGACGGACTCTTCGTTCATCTGCAGCAGGATGAGTGCGAAGGCTGGGGCGAAATCTCGCCCCTTCCGGGCTTCAGCCAGGAGTCGCTGGATGACGCGCAATCCGCGCTGGTGACGTGGGCGCGCGAATGGCGCGAAGGGGCCGCTCCGGCACTGCCGGAGGTGCCTTCCGCTGCGTTCGGTATCAGCTGTGCGCTGGCGGAGCTTGACGGCACATTGCCACAGGAAGCCAATTACCGCGCTGCACCGCTCTGTACCGGCGATCCGGACGAACTGTTCGCGCTGCTCTCCGCCATGCCCGGTGAGAAAGTGGCGAAAATCAAAGTCGGTTTGTATGAAGCGGTACGTGACGGAATGGTCGCCAACCTGCTGCTGGAAGCGATCCCCGATCTGCGCCTGCGTCTCGATGCCAACCGGGCCTGGACGCCGCTTAAAGCGCAGCAGTTCGCGAAGTACGTCAATCCGGCACATCGCGACCGCATCGCGTTTCTGGAAGAGCCGTGCAAAACCCGCGATGACTCCCGCACTTTTGCCCGTGAAACGGGTATTGCGATTGCCTGGGATGAAAGTCTGCGCGAGCCGGATTTCCAGTTTGTCGCAGAGCCCGGTGTGAGTGCGGTGATCATTAAACCGACGCTGACGGGCAGCCTTGCGAAGGTGCGGGAGCAGGTCGCGGCGGCGCATGCCTCAGGGCTGACGGCGGTGATCAGTTCCTCCATTGAGTCCAGCCTTGGGCTGACGCAACTGGCGCGCATCGCCGCCTGGCTGACGCCAGACACCCTCCCTGGCCTTGATACGCTGAACCTGATGCAAACGCAGCTGCTCCGCCAGTGGCCGGAAAGCACACTGCTGTGTCCTGGCGTTGAGGCGCTGGAGCCGGTGTTATGAACTTTACCGACTGGCCCTGGCGGCACTGGCGTGCGCAGTATGCCGATAAACCTGCATTACGCCTGAACGACGATATTCTCACCTGGCAACAGCTGTGCGCGCGTATCGACAGCCTCGCGGCGGGTTTTCATCGTCAGGGTGTGCAGGAGGGCGACGGCGTGATGCTGCTCGCCCATAACCACCCGCAAACCCTGCTGGCGTGGCTTGCGCTGCTCCAGTGCGGCGCGCGTATTCTGCCGGTGAACCCTCAGTTACCCCGACCGCTGCTGGACGTGTTGCTCCCGCAGATGACGCTGCGCCATGCTCTGGTGCTGGACGGTGCATTTGACGGGCTCGCTTCACTTGTCCTGAGCGAACACTCCGGTAACGATGCTGCTTCGTGGCAACCGGAGCGCCTGGCCTCCATGACGCTCACCTCCGGCTCTACTGGCTTACCCAAAGCGGCTGTCCATACCTGCGCGGCGCACCTTGCCAGTGCACAGGGCGTCCTGTCGCTGATGCCCTACGGGGGTGACGATGACTGGCTTCTGTCTCTGCCGCTGTTTCATGTCTCAGGGCAGGGGATTTTATGGCGTTGGCTGCAGGCAGGCGCGCGGTTGACTGTTCGCGAGAAGCAGCCGCTGGAGCAGTCATTACAGGGCTGTACGCATGCATCGCTGGTGCCAACGCAGTTGTGGCGTCTGCTGAATTCTCAGCAAAACGTCGCGCTGAAAGCCGTTCTGCTCGGCGGGGCGGCCATTCCTGTGGAACTGACAGAGAAGGCGCGCGAGCAGGGGATTTGGACCTTCTGCGGCTATGGCCTGACCGAGTTTGCCTCTACCGTCTGCGCGAAAGAGGCGGACGGCGAGCCGGACGTCGGCGTTGCCCTGCCGGGCAGAGAGGTGCAGGTGGTTGAAGGTGAAGTCTGGATCAAGGCGCAAAGCATGGCGGCGGGCTACTGGCAGGACGGGGCGTTGCTGCCGCTGACGAACGATAAGGGCTGGTTTGCCACCCGCGATCGCGGTGAGTGGCGTAACGGACGCCTGTCCATACTGGGCCGCATGGACAATCTCTTTTTCAGCGGGGGAGAAGGTATTCAGCCGGAAGCGCTGGAGCGCGTTATCGCCACGCATCCGCAGATAAGCCAGGTGTTTATCGTTCCTCTGGACGACGCCGAGTTCGGGCAACGTCCGGTGGCGGTGGTGGAGTGCGAACCGGGTACGGATATCACGCTTTTTCCTGACTGGGTGCAGGGAAAACTGGCGCGTTTTGAGCAGCCGGTACACTGGCTTGCGCTGCCCGCTGAACTAAAAAATGGCGGGATTAAAATCTCCCGCCAGGCGTTGAAACAGTGGGTCAATGCACTTCTGAGAGGATAATCAGCCGATGTCCGGCTGAGGCTTACGCTGGCGTCGACGCAGCAGACGCAGGACCGGCGGCACCACGATCACCATAATTGCCATCGCCAGCAGCACCTTCGTCACGCTGCTCTCCCACAGAATCGACATGTTACCGTTACTGATGGAGAGGGCGCGGCGCAGGTTCTGCTCCAGCATCTCACCTAACACAAAGCCCAAAATCAGCGGCGACATCGGGAAGTGCATTTTGCGCAGGATGTAGCCCAGCACGCCAAGCAGCACCATCAATACCAGGTCGAAGGTGGTGCTGTGTACGGCATACACCCCAACCGCAGAGACGGCGGCAATGGCAGGCACCAGGAACCACAGTGGAATGGTCAGCATGCGGGTGAACAGGCCGATCAGCGGGATGTTCATCACCAGCAGCATTACGTTGGCGATCAGCAGGGCCGCAATCAGACCCCAGACAATATCCGGCTGTTCAGTAAACATCGCCGGGCCAGGCGTGATGTTATAGAGCGTCAGCGCGCCCATCATCACCGCCGTGGTGCCGGAGCCCGGTACGCCAAGCGTCAGCATCGGAATGAACGAGCCGCAGGCTGAGGCATTGTTCGCTGCCTCCGGAGCTGCCACGCCGCGAATATCGCCTTTGCCGAAGCTATCACTGTTACCGCTCAGCTTTTTCTCGGTCATGTAGGTGATGGCGCTGGCAATGGTCGCCCCTGCGCCAGGCAGAACGCCGACGAAGAAACCGATCACCGATGAGCGTAACGTGGCACCTACACACTGTACCCCTTCTTTGGCATTAAAGAGCATCCGGCCGGTTTTGCGCACCAGCGTCTGCCCGCTGCTGGTATGTTCCAGCATCAGTAAAATTTCTGAGACAGAGAACAGCCCGATCACGACGACGATAAACTGTACACCGTCAGACAGGTGAACGCTGTCGAAGGTAAAGCGATAAACCCCGGTGTTGGCATCCACGCCGACGGTGGCTAACCCTAAGCCAATCAGCGCGGACAAAAACGACTTCAGTGGATTCTGCGCCATCATGCTGCCGAGGCAGGCAATGGCGAACACCATCAGAGCAAAATATTCCGCCGGACCAAACGCCAGTGACCACTGCGCCAGGGCAGGGGCAAACAAAATAATCCCGCCAATGGCAATCAGCGAACCAAAGAACGAGCTGACGGCAGAAATGGAGAGCGCCACGCCGCCGCGCCCCTGTTGCGCCATCGGATAGCCGTCGAGCGCGGTCATAATGGCGGCGGCATCGCCGGGCACGTTAAGCAGTATTGATGAAATGCGCCCGCCATACTCGCAGCCGATATAGACCGTCGCCAGCAGGATTAGCGCGGATTCCGCGGGCAGGTGCAGGGCAAAGGCCAGCGGCAGTAAAATCGCCACACCGTTGATGGGACCAAGGCCGGGCAGCAGGCCGACGATCGTGCCCACGAAGCAGCCGATCAGGGCGATCACCAGGTTTTCCGGGGTCATCGCTACCGCGAACCCCTGAGAGAGATAAATCCAGGTATCCATAGCGTGCTCCGTTAGTTAAACCATGCGCCAAGGGGTAACGTCACATCCAGCAGGCGGTCGAAGGCGTACCACAGTAAAATGCCCAGTACCGCCCCTGAGAGACCCGCCGCGGGCAGCGTGGCGTTAAACAACATGCCGATCACCATCGTCAGAATGGCGGTGGCAACCGGGAAGCCGAGCCACTCAAAACCCCATGCGTACATCAGCAGCATAATGACCATCACCAGCAGGCGTTGCAGAATGCGCCCAGGCGGCCAGTCCACGGCGTCGGGATGACGCAGTAGCAGGGCGACCGAGCAGAGCAGCATCAGGCCGACAATCCCCATCGGAAAGGGGCGCGGCCCCACGGGTTCATAGCTGTATTCGCTGTGGATCTGCCAGGCGACGAACAGCCCGCCGATGCAGAGCAACAGCCATATTCCGGCAAAAATACGATCGCTCATAGCGCCTCCGGTTATTTCGCCAGGCCAAAGGCTTTCGCCTGCTCGCGGTAGTCATTCACCTGTTTTTTGACATATTCATCCAGCTGCTTACCGTTCAGGTTGAACTCAAACAGCCCGCGCAGGTCGCGCTGCTTTTTGAATTCGTCGGTTTGCTGGAGTTTTGCGAAGGTGTCCACCCACCACTGATATTCGGCATCGGTCACTTTCGGTCCGACGAAGAAACCGCGAATGATCGGCCAGACGAGGTTATAGCCCTGCTCTTTGGCGGTAGGGACGTTCGCCAGCTGGCCCGGCAGACGGTTTTCGGAGAAAACGGCCAGCACGCGGATTTTATCGCCACTGAGGTAAGGCACCATTTCACTGAGATCGCCGGACACCGCCTGCACGTGGTTGCCCATCAGCGCCGTGACGGGCTCACCGCCGCCCTCAAAGGCCACGTAGCGCATCTTGTGCGGGTCCACTTTTGCCTGCTGCGCCAGCAGCGCGGCTTTCATCCAGTCCTGGCTGCCAATCGACGCGCCCGCGCCAATTACCACGCTGTTAGGATCTTTCTCCATGGCGGTGAGCAGATCTTTCAGCGTTTTCCATTTAGAGTCGGCGCGAACGGCAATCATGCCGTAGTCCGTACCCACGGTAGAGAGCCAGCGCACGTCATCCACCCCGTAGCGGCCAAACTTGCCCTGAGACAGGTTCAGCAGCGATCCGCCGGAGAAAGCCACCACGGTGCCCGCTTCAGCAGGGCGCTGCGCGACAATCGCGTTATAGGCGACGGCTCCCACGCCGCCCGGCATGTAGGTTACGCGCATCGGTTTTTCGATAGCGCCTGTCTCCAGCATGCTCACCTGAATGAGCTTGCAGGTCAGATCGAAACCACCGCCGGGTTTGGCTGGAGCGATGCACTCGGTGCGGGACGGGGCGTCCTGCGCCTGGACGACAGAGGCATTCAACATCAATACGCTTGCAGCAAGGGTCGAAAGTAATTGTTTTTTCATCGTTTATCCTCACGCCGGTGAACCGGGAGTACGGGTACAGGTCTTTTTTCTGATTATGTGAACCACCTTGTAGCGGTTCCGTTGCGTGATTGTTAAAACATTAACCTTTCATTTCCCTTTCACTGCGACACCAACTTTACAGGATGTGATATGCGTCTCTTACTGGCGGAAGATAATCGTGAGCTGGCTCACTGGCTGGAGAAAGCGCTGGTACAGGGAGGCTTTGCCGTGGATTGCGTTCATGACGGACGCGCGGCGGATCATCTGCTACAGGGGGAAAACTACGCGGTTGCGATCCTCGATATCGGTATGCCGGGCTTCGACGGGCTGGAGGTGGTTCATCGCCTGCGAAAGCGCGGGCAGACGCTACCGGTGCTGTTTCTCACCGCCCGCAGCAACGTGGCGGACAGGGTAAAAGGGTTAAATGCCGGCGCGGATGACTATCTGCCGAAGCCGTTCGAGCTGGAGGAGCTGGATGCGCGGCTGCGCGCCTTGCTGCGCCGGAGTGAAGGACGAACCCAGGAGCGGCAGCGTCTGGGGGAGCTGGAGTACGATGACGATGGCTTCTTTCTGCTGCGCGATGAGCCGCTTTCCCTGACGCCGCGCGAGCTTTCTTTGCTGAAAGTGTTGATGCACCGCCGGACCCGTCCCGTCTCCCGGCAGCAGCTTTTTGACCAGGTGTTTAGCCTGAACGATGACGTCAGCCCGGAAAGTATCGATCTGTATATTCACCGCTTGCGCAAAAAACTCACCGGCAGCGGGGTGCGGATCACCACCTTGCGCGGGTTGGGCTACGTGCTGGAGTGCGGTGATGAAGTGGGTTAAGCCGCAGTCGCTCTACCTGCAATTACTCCTCTTTCTGGGGCTTCCACTGCTGTTGCTGTGGGGATTATCGGCCTTTAACAGCTACGTCAGCGCACTGCAGGCGGCGACGCAGGCATACGATCGCACGCTGTTATCGTCCGCGCGAACGGTGTCGGAGCGGCTGGTGGTTCACGATGGCAAGCTGGAGGTGAATGTCCCCTGGGTGGTACTCGACAGCTTTGAACTGAATATGAACGATCGGCTGTACTACAAAGTGGTCGACCCGGACGGGCGGGTGATCTCCGGTTATGACGATCTGCCAAAGATGCCGCCTTCAACCTCGCGGACCACGCTCTACCCGGCACTGGCCTGGTTTTATCATACGGAATATCGCGGACAGGCCATCCGTGTGGCGAAGCTGCTGCAGCCTGTCAACGAAGGCAATATTGTCGGGATGGCGGAAATTTATGTCGCCGAGACCCTGCAGTCCCGCCGCTATCTCGCCAGCCAGTTGCTCTTCTCATCCTGGGTTTCTCAGGGGCTGCTGGTCCTGCTGACGCTGGTATTAACGGCCTGGCTGTTGCGCCGCGTACTGCGCCCGATGCGCCAGCTTTCTTCCCTGATGGTACGCCGTGAGCCGGGGCTTTTGGCTCCGCTGCCCGAGCTGCTGCCCTGGTCGGAGACACGTCTGCTGATCGTGGCATTTAACCGCTATATCGACCGATTACGCGGAGTGCTGTCACGCCAGGAGCGCTTTAACGCCGATGCGTCTCACCAGCTCAAAACGCCGCTGGCGGTACTGAAAACGCAGGTTTCTGTTGCCCTGACGCGGGACGATCCGGCGCTGTGGCTGGAGAGTTTGCGGGCGATGAACGTGACGCTGGATAACACGATTCTGCTGACTGAACGGTTGTTACAGCTCTCGGCGGTGAAGCGTAAAGAGCAGGGTGAACGTCAGTTTGCCCCCGTCGATCTGGTGCAGATTGTGCAAAACTGCTGTTTTTCCCGGCTGACGCAGGCGCGCAGCAAAGGTATCGATCTCGGCTATGACGGGCTCCACCAGCCGGTGATGATTGAGGGGGATGACGTCTTGCTCGGTGAGCTTTGCGCTAACCTGCTGGAAAACGCAATCAAATATACGCCGGAGCAGGGCGTCGTGACGGTATTCCTGCGCACGGATAACGGTGCCGTTGAGCTGTGCGTGGAGGACAGCGGACCGGGGATTGCAGAAAATCAGATCTCTCAGGCGATGCTCCCTTTTCACCGGCTGGATAACGTGGGTGACACTGCCGGGTCAGGCATTGGCCTGGCGCTGGCGAGCGATATCGCCCGGCTACACAGGAGCCACCTGCAGCTAACACGCAGCGAAACGCTGGGAGGGCTGAGTGTGAAAATGCGGTTTTTGCCGATGCTCTAAAAACCTGAGGGTATCAAATCGTTACAAACTAATTGTCTGACGCACACAGAGTGCATTGATCCTGAAGAGACTCAGGTTAAAATCTCGCGGTTTTGGGACAACTCTACATAAATTGTGCGGGATCACGACAATGAAAAAAGTGGCATTACTGGGCTTAGGCGGCCTGATGTTTGTTTCGGCAGCGGCAAACGCGATTTCCTTCAACGGTTCGGCGGGTGAAGATTACACCCACCTGGGTTTTGGTCTGGGCACGGAAACCTCCGGCCTGGCGATGACCGGCGGCTGGACGCATAACGATGACGACGGCGATGCCGCCAGCCTCGGCCTTGGTCTGAACATTCCGCTGGGTCCATTCCTGGCGACCGTCGGCGGTAAAGGTATCTACACCAACCCGAACGACGGTGATGAAGGCTACGCGGCGGCAGTGGGCGGCGGCCTGCAGTGGAAAATCGGCGACAGCTTTGGTCTGTTTGGCGAGTATTACTACTCCCCGGATTCGCTCTCCAGCGGAATCGACAGCTATGAAGAGGCTAACGCCGGTGCGCGCTGGACCATCATGCGTCCGATTACCATCGAAGCAGGCTACCGTTATCTGAACCTGGCGGGTAAAGAGGGCAACCGCGACAACGCGCTGGCAGACGGCCCATACGTGGGTGTGAGCGCAGGCTTCTAATCTCTCCGGCGCGGCGTTCTGTCGCGCCAGTTTCTCGTCTCCCCACATGCAATTGCGCTATAGTGTTTTGACCATCGAAGTGGGAGAACACAATGATAAACGTGGAAATGTTATCCACCGGCGACGAAGTGCTGCATGGGCAAATTATTGATACCAATGCCGCCTGGCTTGCCGATTTATTCTTTGAGCAGGGATTACCGTTAACGCGTCGCAACACGGTGGGCGACAACCTTGAGTCACTGGTCAGCATTCTGCGCGAGCGCAGCGAACAGTGCGACGTGCTGATTGTGAACGGTGGGCTGGGGCCTACCAGTGACGATCTCAGTGCGCTGGCTGCCGCAACCGCGAAAGGTGAAGGGCTGGTACTGCATGAAGCGTGGCTGGCTCAAATGGAACGCTTCTTTACAGAACGTGGCCGCGTGATGGCCCCGAGCAACCGCAAGCAGGCTGAAATTCCGGCCAGTGCGGAACTGGTCGATAATCCGGTTGGCACTGCCTGCGGGTTTGCCGTTCAGCTGAACCGCTGCCTGATGTTCTTCACGCCGGGCGTACCGTCTGAATTTAAAGTGATGGTCGAACAGCAGATCCTGCCACGCCTGCGTGAACGGTTTACTCTGCCTGAGCCGCCGGTGTGCCTGCGTCTGACCACCTTTGGCCGCTCGGAAAGCGATCTGGCTCAGAGCCTTGACCACCTGCCGCTACCGCCGGGTGTCTCGATGGGCTATCGCTCCTCGATGCCGATTATTGAGCTGAAACTGACCGGTCCGGCAACGCAGAAAGCCGCCATGCTGGCGCTGTGGCCGGAAGTGCAGCGCGTGGCGGGTGAAAGCCTGATCTTTGAAGGAACGGAAGGGTTACCTGCACAGATTTCACAGTGCCTCCAGTCTCGTCAACTGAGCGTCACTTTAAGCGAGCAGTTCACTGGCGGGCTGCTGGCGCTGCAGCTTTCGCGTGCGAATGCGCCGCTGCTGGCCAGTGAAGTGGTGCCTTTCCAGCAGGAGACGCTGGCGCAGACGGCGCGTTGGGCGTCAGAGCGCAGAGTGAATCATTTCGCCGGGCTGGCGCTGGCCGTTGGCGGTGTGGATGGTGAGCATCTTAATTTTGCCCTGGCGACGCCGGAAGGCACCCATGCGCTGCGGGTGAAAATGAGTATTACCCGTCACAGCCTGCCGGTGCGTCAGGAAGTGTGCGCCATGATGGCACTGAACATGCTGCGCCGCTGGCTGAACGGTAAAGAGGTCGCCAGCGAACATGGCTGGATTAATGTCGTGGAATCGCTGTTCGTGGAGTAACCGGTTTGCCGGGGATCGCCCCGGCAAAACTTAGCCCAGCGCCTTTGCCAGTAACGTTATTGGGTGTTCGCAGCGTTTACTGGTGGACATCTCAATCTGCCATTTGCAGGTTTCGCAGTCAGTCACGACCAGATCGGCACCGCTCTCCTCAATCTGGCGGAACAATGGCGCACCAATCGCCTGCGACGTTTCGTAGTTTTCACGTTTAAAGCCGTAGGTGCCTGCGATGCCGCAGCAGCGTGAATCCAGCACCGTCAGCTCCAGCCCCGGAATAAGTCGCAGTAGCTCCAGCGTATAGAGCGACCAGCCCATTTTTTCCATATGGCACGGCGTGTGATAGACCACCTTCAGGGGCAATTTACCCAGCGGCAGCGTCTGCCCGCTATCCAGCTTGCGCCACAGAAAGCGCGTTGCCAGCTCGATGTGGTCGCGCAGGCCGGTGTTATCGACGTCCAGCAGATGCGGATACTCGTCGCGCAGTGTGAAGGTGCAGGTGGACGAGGTCGCCAGCACCGGAATACCTTTGTCGATAATCGCCTCACGCAGCGATGTCACGTTGCTTTTGGCCTGCTTACGCGCCTTATCGGTAAAACCGTTGGCAATCAGCGGGACGCCACAGCATTTCTCCTTGCTGAGGAGCTGCACGCCCGTGCCCATCGCGTTGAGCACTTTCAGCAGATCTTTCCCTAGCTGCGGATGGTTGTAGTTCACATAGCAGCCGTGGAAAAAGGCGACCTGCCCGGCAAACTGCGCCTGTTCGGCAGCCACTGATTTGTACCAACGGCGGAAGGTGCCGTGGGAATACGTCGGCAGGCTGCGATGGTGGTCGATTTTGAGCGCTGTATCCAGCAGCTGGCGCACCGGTTTTAGCGACGTGGCGGCATTGACTAACGGGGCGAAGGGGGTCGAGACGCTGCCCATCAGGTCGGTATGGCTGAGGATAGCATCGCGCAGGGTTGGCTTTTGCGTGCTGTAGCGCGCGCGGGCACGCTGAATGATGTCACCAATTTTGACGTCAGACGGGCAGGCCACTTCGCAGCGTTTGCAGTTGATGCAGTATTTCAGCGCATCGTCGTACAGCGCACCGTCTTTCAGGCGCAGACGTTCACCGTCAGGCCCGGCCTGTTTCGGACCAGGGTAGCGCGGGTTTACGCCGCTAACCGGGCAGACCGTGGTGCAGACGGTGCATTTAATACAGCTTTCAAATCGGGTGTCGTTCATTGTTCAGCCTCCATGCGCTGGATAATCTGCTCTGCAACGTGGAGCGCCGTTACCGCGCAGACGCCACCACCACAGCCCTGAGCGATGGGATCGTAACCGCCCAGAACCGAGCCGATGGCGTAGAGATCCTCAACAGGTTTCCCGGAAAGTTGTGGGTGAAGGTGGTTATCCACGATGACGCCGAACTGCTGCCAGGGTTGTGGTGTAAAGAAATCGCTCTGATACCAGTCCGTGCGGGAGCGGCTTTGCCGGACATCCAGCCCGAGAATGGCCTCCCGAATGCCGTCCCGGCTGCTTAACAGTCCGTTGCTGAAGAAGCTGCCGCTGGCGAGCACCGTGTAACGTGCGTGAAGAGGAATATCCCCGTGGTTTCGTGTCCACACATCGCTGGCTTCACCGTTATTCAGCGTGATTTTTTTCACCTCGTCACCCGCCATCCACACGCCGCCCTGAGCAACAAACTGGCGCTGAAGCTGGGTATGCAGACGAATGCCGGGAACGGAAGGGGGAAGCGTGGGCAACAGCCAGAGGGTGCAGGACAGGCGGTCGGACAACCAGCGCCAGAGCCGGTTGTCCGTTAGGCCAAAGCAGGCGGGCATAAACAGCGTATCGCACTTCTCGCCGAGTGGCCTGAGTGCTTCATACAGCAGCGGCCATCTTTCCTCGTAATCAAGAAAACGGGCAATATTCACCGCGCGAAATTCGCTCGGGTTTTCGCGCAGCACATCCAGTTCAGGAAGGTCAATCTCCGCCGTTTCAGCGTGTATACCCTGTTTGTTGAGTGAGGCTGCCGCCAGATGCGGCTGGAAATCGAGAAAACCGCTGATGCCGACCACCAGCACATGCGCGGCGTTGAAGGGCGCGACGGGTACCTCCTCCGGGCTGAGCCAGGCAGAACGCAGAGTGCCGAGCGGCGTGACCCGCTGATGGTTTTGCCTTGCGCTCCCCTTCAGACGTGCGCCGCAATTCGCCAGTAGCGCTTCGGTTTCCAGGGCAAAGCGGTCAATATTATGCGCACCTGTCAGGTGCCAGGGATGCTCCGGGGGCAGTTTATCGCGGTAATTTTCATCCATCAGATCCAGCGAGCCTGACGAGAAGTGCAGGGCACTCTGACCACGGGTGACAATCGCGCAGCGTAGCCCTTGCTGTGTAAGTTTGATGCCGCAGAGCAAACCCGCGAGCCCGCCACCGATAATCACGGTATCAAATTTCATCGTGTTGCTCCTTCTCCAGACCACAAAGCCCCTGGTAGACCCAGCGGGTAAATTCGCTTTCGCGCAGGGCATCACCCCAGGCAACAGGCTGAATACCTTTCCAGCGCTCATTTAAAAACTCGCTGAGCTGAGCAAGCGACTGGGTTGAGGTGGTGGCATGAAAACGCTGCAGCAGCCCGGCGGCGCGACAGGCGCACAGTTCACCCTGGCAGGTCCCCATGCCGACGCGCGTGCGGCGGCGCAAATCGAGCAGGTTATTGACCGTCAGGTTCTCCACTGCATATTGCACTTCGCCTGCGGTTACCGCTTCACACTCGCATACCAGACTGCGGCTCAGCCGACCTTCACCCAGCCACGCAGGCGTTCTGTCGCCGTGGCGATAAATGGCGGAACCGCGCAGCGGAGCGGGCAGTGAGATAATTTTTTGCAGTGTCTTTTCGGTAGACTGTCGCGAGCCGGGCAGGGGCTGCTCCGCCGTCACGCACGGTTCGGTGTTGCCGAGTTTGCGGCAGACGGCATCGGTTGCCCACTGCGCCATCAGGCGATAGGTCATCAGCTTGCCGCCGGTGATGGTAATAAAACCGTCCATGCCGTCGCGTTCTGCGTGGTCGAGTAGCACGATGCCACGGCTGACGTTACGACCACTCGGATCGTTATCGCTGGCCACCAGCGGACGCACGCCAGCATAGGCGCGCAGAATACGGGTCTGCGCCATTACCGGTGCCAGTTTTTCCCCTTCGCGCAGCAGAATATCCACCTCAGCAGCAGTTACCCTATTGTCGTCAATCTCGCTGTAGTCGACGTGGGTTGAAGTGGTGCCGATGAGTGAAATGGTATCCCCCGGCACCAGAATGTCGGCGTCCGAGGGTTTGCGGCAGCGGTTGATCACGTGGTTATTGATGCGGTGATCGAGGATCAGCAGCGAGCCTTTCGCCGGGAACATGCGGATGGATAAGTCAGCGTACTCAGCGATACGCTGCCCCCAGATGCCTGCTGCGTTAATGACGACGGCGGCAAACAGGTCGTGAGCTTCGTTATATTGTGTGTCAAAAACCCGCACGCCGCGGACGCGATGGCCTTCACGGATAAGCCCGGTCACTGCATGTCCGGTGAGGATGCGCGCGCCATGCTCGCGGGCGTCCAGCATATTGGCAGCGGTCAGACGGAAGGGATCGACGGTGCCATCAGGGACCCTGACGGCACCCGTGAGTGCCGGGTTCACGGAAGGCTCAATACGGCGCGCCTGCGCGGGATCAATGGCCTCGGCCGGTATGCCTGCTGCTGCGCAGGCTGAAATAAACGTGTGCTGAAACGCGAGGTCATCTTCGGGAAGCGTAATGAACAGGCCGTCGGTTGGCTCAATACAGTGGCGGGCGATGCGCTTAAGGAACTGGTTTTCAGCAATACATTCGCGGGCGGATTCGCCGTCAGTCACCGCATACCGCGCGCCGCTGTGCAGCAGGCCGTGATTTCGCCCGGTCGCACCCGTTGCAATATCATGACGCTCCAGAAGCGTGACGCGTAAACCCCGTAGGGCGCAGTCACGCGCGATCCCGGCTCCGGTTGCGCCACCGCCAATGATAATCACATCGCTGTAACGAGGATCGTGAATTGTCATTGTCTTCCCTCTATGTTCGTTTTTTATCATTTAGCCACACTGAAATTGTGGTTTGTTTGATTTCGAACATAAACGAGCGTTATTCGAAAGTGAAATGTGATTCCATGCGCCTTTTTGCGCACACTGTCATATTTCTGTAACAATCTGTGCGTTGATTCACAGTAACAATCACCGTGATTTTTTAACATCGCCGCCTCTCTGGAGTGTGGGGCAGTAAAACCCCAAAAATTCAATACCTGGCCACGGAGGCTGTCATGCTCAGTATCTTTAAACCTGCGCCGCATCGGGCGCGTCTGCCTGAGGCAGAAATTGATCCGCTATACCGTCGTCTGCGTTGGCAAATCTTCCTGGGGATCTTCTTCGGGTACGCGGCTTACTATCTGGTACGTAAAAACTTCGCTCTCGCTATGCCATATCTGGTGGAGCAGGGCTTTTCGCGTGGCGATCTGGGATTCGCGCTGTCGGGGATCTCTATCGCCTACGGTTTTTCGAAGTTCATTATGGGCTCGGTGTCGGACCGCTCGAATCCGCGCGTTTTCCTGCCTGCCGGTCTGATCCTCGCGGCCGCGGTGATGCTGTTTATGGGCTTTGTGCCGTGGGCAACCTCCAGCATTGCGATTATGTTCGTGCTGCTGTTCCTCTGCGGCTGGTTCCAGGGGATGGGATGGCCGCCGTGTGGACGCACCATGGTGCACTGGTGGTCGCAGAAAGAGCGTGGCGGCATTGTGTCCGTCTGGAACTGCGCGCATAACGTTGGCGGGGGGATTCCGCCACTGCTGTTCCTGCTGGGGATGGCCTGGTTCAACGACTGGCACGCGGCGCTCTACATGCCAGCCTTTGGCGCGATTCTGGTGGCTATTTTTGCTTTTGCCCTGATGCGTGACACGCCGCAGTCCTGCGGTCTGCCGCCGATTGAAGAGTACAAAAACGACTATCCGGATGATTACAGCGAGCAGCATGAAGAAGAACTGACGGCAAAGCAGATCTTCATGAAGTACGTGCTGCCAAACAAACTGCTGTGGTACATCGCGGTGGCGAACGTGTTCGTTTACCTGCTGCGCTACGGCATTCTTGACTGGTCACCAACCTACCTGAAAGAGGTGAAGCATTTCGCACTGGATAAATCGTCCTGGGCCTACTTCCTTTACGAATATGCGGGAATTCCGGGCACGCTGATCTGCGGCTGGATGTCGGATAAAGTATTTAAAGGCAACCGCGGTGCAACGGGTGTCTTCTTTATGACGCTGGTGACCATTGCTACCGTTGTTTACTGGCTTAACCCGCCGGGCAACCCAGGCGTGGATATGGCGTGTATGATCGTCATCGGCTTCCTGATCTATGGCCCGGTCATGCTGATTGGTCTGCACGCGCTGGAACTGGCACCGAAAAAAGCGGCAGGCACGGCGGCAGGCTTTACCGGTCTGTTCGGCTACCTGGGCGGCTCTGTCGCGGCGAGCGCGATTGTGGGCTATACCGTTGACTTCTTTGGCTGGGACGGCGGCTTTATGGTGATGATTGGCGGTAGCGTGCTGGCGGTACTGCTGCTGATTGTCGTGATGATCGGTGAGAAACGTCACCATGCCGAAGTGCAGGCACGTCGTCAATAAGGAGCATTGCGATGAAACTGACTCACATAGCAACGGGTCTGCTGCTGGCGGGCCTGATGACAGGCTCCGCGCTGGCGGCGGATAAAATCGTCATCGCCCATCGCGGCGCGAGCGGCTATCTGCCGGAGCACACGCTTCCGGCGAAAGCGATGGCCTATGCGCAGGGCGCGGATTATCTTGAGCAGGATTTAGTCATGACGAAGGATGACCAGCTGGTCGTCCTGCATGACCACTATCTTGACCGCGTGACGGATGTCGCAGAGCGTTTCCCGGATCGCGCCCGTAAGGATGGCCGCTACTATGCCATCGACTTCACGCTGGCGGAAATTCGCTCGCTGAAGTTTACCGAAGGTTTTGAGATTGAGAACGGCAAGAAGGTGCAGGTCTATCCGGGACGTTTCCCGATGGGCAAGTCTGACTTCCGCATTCACACTTTCGAAGAGGAGATTGAGTTTGTTCAGGGGCTGAACCACTCAACCGGGAAAAATATCGGTATCTACCCGGAAATCAAAGCACCGTGGTTCCACCACCAGGAAGGGAAGGACATAGCCGCGAAGACGCTGGAGGTGCTGAAACAGTACGGCTACACCAGCAAGCAGGACAAGGTCTACCTGCAGTGTTTTGACGCCGCTGAGCTGAAGCGCATCAAAACCGAGCTGGAGCCGAAGATGGGGATGGATCTCAATCTGGTACAGCTGATTGCCTACACCGACTGGAACGAAACCCAGGAGAAACAGCCGGACGGGAAGTGGGTCAACTACAACTACGACTGGATGTTTAAGCCGGGCGCGATGAAGCAGATTGCCCAATACGCCGACGGTATCGGGCCGGATTACCATATGCTGGTAGCGGAAGGCTCAACGCCGGGCCACGTGAAGCTGACGGCAATGGTGAAAGAGGCGCACGCCAGCAAGATGCAGGTGCATCCGTATACGGTACGAGCGGACCAACTGCCGGAATATGCGACGGACGTGAATCAGCTTTACGACGTGCTGTATAACCAGGCGGGCGTGGATGGATTGTTTACGGATTTTCCGGATAAAGCAGTGAGTTTTTTGAAAGATAAGCGCTGAAATTGCCGGGTGGCGGCTGCGCCTTACCCGGCCTACGAACTGCGGTTTTGTAGGTCGGGTAAGCGAAGCGCCACCCGACACAATCACATCTCGATCTCAATATCGCCTTTTGCCCGGCAGCAGCAGGGCAAAATTTCCCCTTCGCTGATAAAGGCCAGCGGTTCGGTCAGCCAGTCCACCTGGCCTGCGACCAGACGGCAGCGGCAGGAGCCGCAATACCCTTCGCGACACTGGTACTCTACTTCAACCTGGTGCGCTTCAAGCGCCACCAGCAGAGAAGGGTGCTCTTCCCGACACAGCACTTCCGTGCCGGAAAGACGTAGCGTCACACGGCTCATCAGAGCTGGAAGTCACTCAGATCGTCGGTGTTGACTTCAGAATCAATCTGACCGACCAGGTAAGAGCTTACTTCCACTTCCTGCGGTGCTACCTGCACGTTATCGGACACCAGCCAGGTGTTGATCCACGGAATCGGGTTAGAGCGCGTCTGGAACGGCAGGTCGAGGCCGACAGCCTGCATACGGATGTTGGTGATGTACTCCACATACTGGCACAGGATGTCTTTGTTCAGGCCAATCATGGAGCCGTCGCGGAACAGGTAATCTGCCCACTCTTTCTCCTGCTGCGCGGCCAGCACGAACAGATCGTAACACTCCTGTTTGCACTCTTCGGCGATCTCCGCCATCTCCGGGTCGTCCACGCCGCTGCGCAGCAGGTTCAGCATATGCTGAGTGCCGGTCAGGTGCAGGGCTTCATCACGGGCGATCAGACGAATGATTTTGGCGTTGCCTTCCATCAGTTTGCGCTCGGCAAACGCGAAGGAGCAGGCGAAGCTCACGTAGAAGCGGATCGCTTCCAGCGCGTTGACGCTCATCAGGCACAGGTACAACTGTTTCTTCAGCGCGCGCAGGTTCACGGTAACGGTTTTGCCGTTCACGTTGTGGGTGCCTTCGCCCAGCAGATGCCAGTAGCTGGTCATCTCGATCAGCTCGTCGTAGTAGTGCGCAATGCCTTCCGCACGTTTCTGGATCTGTTCGTTGGTGACGATATAGTCGAACACCACCGCCGGATCGTTAACGATGTTGCGGATGATATGGGTGTATGAGCGGGAGTGGATCGTCTCAGAGAACGCCCAGGTTTCCACCCAGGTTTCCAGCTCCGGAATGGAGATCAGCGGCAGCAGCGCCACGTTAGGGCTACGTCCCTGAATGGAGTCCAGCAGCGTCTGGTACTTCAGGTTACTGATGAAGATATGTTTTTCGTGGTCCGGCAACGCCTGGAAATCGATACGGTCGCGGGAAACGTCAACCTCTTCCGGACGCCAGAAGAAGGAGAGTTGCTTTTCAATCAGCTTTTCGAAGATGTCATATTTTTGCTGATCGTAGCGTGCCACGTTGACCGGCTGGCCGAAGAACATTGGCTCTTTGAGCTGGTCGTTTTTCGTCTGTGAAAAGGTGGTGTATGCCATTAAGGTGAGTCCTGTGGTGTTATTTCCCTCACCCCGGCCCTCTCCCACAGGGAGAAGGGGAAAGAGTTCCCTCTCCCTGTGGGAGAGGGTTAGGGTGAGGGGATTTATTAAATCTTACATGCGCCGCTTTCGCAGCCATCGTCCTGAATTGACGGCACCATATCGTCCTGCGCGTCTTCCGCACCATCACGGGTGTTGTGATAGTACAGGGTTTTCACGCCAAATTTATAGGCAGTGAGCAGGTCTTTCAGCAACTGCTGCATCGGAACCTTGCCAGACGGGAAGCGCGTCGGGTCGTAGTTGGTATTCGCAGAGATCGACTGGTCGATAAACTTCTGCATGATACCCACCAGCTGCAGGTAGCCGTCGTTGTTTGGCATTTCCCACAGCAGCTCGTAGTTGTCTTTCAGCAGTTCGTAGTCCGGCACGACCTGGCGCAGAATACCGTCTTTCGACGCTTTGATGCTGACGTGACCACGCGGCGGCTCGATACCGTTGGTGGCGTTGGAGATCTGCGAAGAGGTCTCAGACGGCATCAGGGCAGAGAGCGTGGAGTTACGCAGGCCGTGAGTTTTAATAGACTCACGGAGTGCTTCCCAGTCCAGACGCAGTGGTGCATTCGCAATCGCATCCAGGTCTTTCTTATAGGTGTCGATCGGCAGAATGCCCTGCGCGTAGGTGGTTTCGTTGAACCACGGACATGCACCTTGCTCTTTTGCCAGCTCGTTAGAGGCTTTCAGCAGGTAATACTGAATGGCTTCGAACGTTTCGTGGGTCAGGTTGTTTGCGCTGCCGTCAGAGTAACGCTTACCGTTTCTCGCCAGCCAGTAGGCAAAGTTGATCACGCCGATACCCAGGGTACGACGGCCCATTGCACCACGTTTTGCCGCCGGGATGGGGTAATCCTGGTAGTCCAGCAGGGCATCCAGCGCACGCACGGCAAGCACGGCCAATTCTTCCAGCTCGTCCAGGCTCTTAATCGCACCCAGGTTAAACGCAGAGAGCGTACACAGGGCGATTTCGCCGTTTTCGTCGTTGACGTCGTCCAGCGGTTTGGTCGGCAGGGCGATTTCCAGGCACAGGTTAGACTGGCGCACTGGCGCAACAACCGGGTCGAACGGGCTGTGAGTGTTGCAGTGGTCAACGTTCTGGATATAGATACGGCCCGTGGAGGCGCGTTCCTGCATCATCAGCGAGAACAGATCGACGGCTTTCACGCGCTGTTTGCGGATGCTGTCGTCTTTTTCGTATTTGGTGTACAGACGTTCGAACTCATCTTGATCGGCAAAGAATGCGTCGTACAGCCCCGGAACGTCGGATGGGCTGAACAGGGTGATCTCTTCACCTTTCAGCAGACGGGTGTACATCAGTTTGTTGATCTGCACGCCGTAGTCCATGTGGCGCACGCGGTTGCCTTCCACGCCACGGTTGTTTTTCAGTACCAGCAGGCTTTCCACTTCCAGGTGCCACATCGGATAGAACAGGGTTGCTGCACCACCACGCACGCCGCCCTGCGAGCAGGACTTCACCGCAGTCTGGAAGTGTTTGTAGAATGGAATACAGCCGGTGTGGAACGCTTCACCGCCGCGAATCGGGCTACCCAGAGCGCGGATGCGACCCGCGTTGATGCCGATACCGGCACGCTGGGAGACGTATTTCACAATGGCGCTGGAGGTGGCGTTGATGGAATCCAGGCTGTCACCACACTCAATCAGGACGCAGGAGCTGAACTGACGAGTCGGGGTACGCACGCCAGACATAATTGGCGTAGGCAGAGAAATCTTGAACGTCGACACCGCATCGTAGAAACGCTTCACGTATTCCAGACGCGTTTCACGCGGGTAGTTAGAGAACAGACAGGCGGCCACCAGAATATAGAGGAACTGAGCGCTCTCGTAGATTTCGCCGGTCACACGGTTCTGAACCAGGTATTTACCTTCGAGCTGCTTCACCGCCGCGTAGGAGAAGTTCATGTCGCGCCAGTGATCGATAAACCCGTTCATCTGCTCGAACTCTTCTTCCGTATAGTCTTCCAGCAGATGCGTGTCGTATTTGCCCAGCTCAACCATTTTCACCACGTGATCGTAAAGCGCTGGCGGCTCAAACTGGCCGTAGGCTTTTTTACGCAGGTGGAAAATCGCCAGACGTGCAGCGAGGTACTGATAATCCGGCGCTTCACGGGAGATCAGATCCGCCGCAGCCTTGATGATGGTTTCATGGATATCAGACGTTTTAATGCCGTCGTAGAACTGGATGTGGGATCGCAGTTCAACCTGGGAGATAGATACGTTGTTCAGGCCTTCTGCTGCCCAGTCGAGAACTCGATGGATTTTGTCCAGATTGATACGCTCGGTAGTACCGTCGCGTTTTGTCACCAGCAGACTCTGATTCATGTGGGTTTTACCTGTCCGTGAAATAAAAAATATCCCCCGTTTATCCACAGATCCGCCTTGTGACTAACTCTGTGGATAAATACTACATATAGGGGGTTTGCGATAAGAAGAACGCTATATGGTGAGTATTCTAGTAAGGATTCTTTTCAGTACAAGAGTTGATTTTGAGGTTAAATTGAGGTTGTGAAAGGGTAAAAAAGGCTAAGTCCTCGTACCGTAAGGCCTGGAAGAGATGTCAATAATTAAGAAAAAAAATTCAAAATTTGATCGAGTGCTGATTTCTTCAACGAGAGGTCAGAATTGCGCAACATGATGTCGCGCAATCTTTATAAGAATAGTTTATGACGTTAGTCGTTTTTGGCGGTTGTATGCAACATATAGTTAACATCCACGCCCGGTGCGAGTTTGAATTTGTCCGTTAATGGATTGTAATGCAGTCCGGTCATGTGCTGCTCTTTGAGCCACGTCTGATCAACCCAGCTCAGTAATTCGGCAGGCTTGATGAATTTCTTCACGTCGTGTGTGCCTTTCGGCACCATGCGCAGGACATATTCCGCCCCGACGACGGCCATCAGCCAGGCTTTTCCGTTACGGTTGATGGTGGAGAAAAAGACCTGGCCGCCCGGCTTCACCAGTTTTGCACAAGCACTCACCACGGATTGCGGATCGGGGACGTGCTCCAGCATTTCCATGCAGGTCACCACATCGTACTGGTGGGCATGTTTTGCCGCGTGTTCTTCCACGGTCTCCTGCACATACTCTACCTGCACACCGGATTCCAGCGCATGAAGGCGCGCCACCTGCAGCGGTTCGAAACCCATATCGAGGCCAGTGACCGTGGCCCCTTCGCGCGCCATGCTCTCTGCGAGGATACCGCCGCCACAGCCAACGTCGAGCACCTTCTTACCGAACAGACCGCCGGAACGCGCCGCGATATAGCCCAGACGCAGCGGATTGATGCGATGCAGAGGCTTGAACTCACCTTCGAGATCCCACCAGCGGGACGCCACCGCTTCAAATTTGGCAATCTCTTCGTGGTCAACGTTGTGAGCCACCGGGGATTTTTCGGCATTCATGGGCGCTTTTACTCCTTATTTTGCAAGACTTCGGAGTATATCAGGCTACGCGAGTGAATAAAGCGTATAGGTTTACCTCAATCACCGCGGCTGTGTTATAATTTGCGACCTTTGAATCCGGGATACAGTAGAGGGATAGCGGTTAGATGAGCGACCTTGCGAGAGAAATTACACCGGTTAACATCGAGGAAGAGCTGAAGAGCTCCTATCTGGACTATGCGATGTCGGTCATTGTTGGCCGTGCGCTGCCGGACGTCCGCGATGGCCTGAAGCCGGTACACCGTCGCGTACTATACGCCATGAACGTATTGGGCAATGACTGGAATAAAGCCTACAAAAAATCTGCCCGTGTCGTTGGTGACGTAATCGGTAAATACCATCCCCATGGTGATTCCGCGGTGTACGACACTATCGTCCGTATGGCGCAGCCTTTCTCGCTGCGTTACATGCTGGTAGATGGCCAGGGTAACTTTGGTTCTATCGACGGCGACTCCGCCGCGGCAATGCGTTATACGGAAATCCGTCTGGCGAAGATTGCCCATGAGCTGATGGCCGACCTGGAAAAAGAGACGGTTGATTTCGTTGATAACTATGACGGCACGGAAAAAATTCCTGACGTTATGCCAACGAAAATCCCTAACCTGCTGGTGAACGGTTCGTCCGGTATCGCCGTGGGTATGGCAACCAACATTCCGCCGCACAACATCACGGAAGTGATTAACGGCTGCCTGGCCTACATCGACGATGAAGACATCAGCATTGAAGGCCTGATGGAACACATTCCTGGCCCGGACTTCCCGACGGCGGCGATCATCAACGGTCGTCGCGGTATTGAAGAAGCGTACCGCACCGGTCGCGGCAAGATTTACATCCGTGCCCGCGCGGAAGTGGAAGCGGACGCCAAAACCGGCCGTGAAACCATCATTGTTCATGAGATCCCGTATCAGGTGAACAAGGCTCGTCTGATTGAAAAAATCGCCGAGCTGGTAAAAGAAAAACGCGTTGAAGGTATCAGCGCCCTGCGTGACGAGTCTGATAAAGACGGTATGCGCATTGTGATTGAAATCAAACGCGACGCAGTGGGTGAGGTTGTCCTGAACAACCTGTACTCTCAGACTCAGCTTCAGGTCTCCTTCGGTATTAACATGGTTGCGCTGCACCATGGTCAGCCGAAGATCATGAATCTGAAAGAGATCCTGAGCGCGTTTGTGCGTCACCGCCGTGAAGTGGTGACTCGCCGTACTATTTTCGAACTGCGCAAAGCGCGCGACCGTGCGCATATCCTCGAAGCACTGGCCGTTGCTCTGGCTAATATCGACCCGATCATCGAGCTGATCCGTCGCGCGCCGACGCCAGCAGAAGCGAAAGCATCCCTGATTGCCCGTCCGTGGGATCTGGGCAACGTGGCTGCGATGCTGGAACGTGCGGGCGATGACGCGGCGCGTCCTGAGTGGCTGGAGCCTGAATTCGGCGTGCGTGACGGTCAGTACTACCTGACTGAGCAGCAGGCCCAGGCGATTCTGGATCTGCGTCTGCAGAAACTGACCGGCCTTGAGCACGAAAAACTGCTCGACGAGTACAAAGAGCTGCTGGAGCAGATTGCCGAGCTGCTGCATATCCTCGGTAGCGCAGAGCGCCTGATGGAAGTGATCCGCGAAGAGCTGGAACTGGTCCGCGATCAGTTCGGCGATGAGCGCCGCACTGAAATCACTGCGAACAGCTCTGATATCAACATTGAAGATCTGATCAACCGCGAAGATGTGGTGGTCACCCTGTCTCACCAGGGCTATGTGAAGTATCAGCCGTTGACCGACTACGAAGCACAGCGTCGTGGCGGTAAAGGCAAATCTGCGGCACGTATTAAAGAAGAAGACTTTATTGACCGCCTGCTGGTGGCGAATACCCATGACACGATCCTCTGCTTCTCCAGCCGTGGTCGTCTGTACTGGATGAAGGTTTATCAGCTGCCGGAAGCGAGCCGTGGCGCGCGTGGCCGCCCAATCGTCAACCTGCTGCCGCTGGAAGCGAACGAACGTATCACCGCTATCCTGCCGGTACGCGAGTACGAAGAGGGCGTGAACGTCTTTATGGCGACCGCGAGCGGTACCGTGAAGAAAACCGCGCTGACCGAGTTCAGCCGTCCGCGTTCAGCCGGTATTATCGCCGTGAACCTGAACGAAGGTGACGAACTGATCGGCGTGGATCTGACCTCCGGTTCTGATGAAGTGATGCTGTTCTCTGCGGCCGGTAAAGTGGTGCGCTTTAAAGAGAACGCGGTCCGCGCAATGGGCCGTACCGCAACGGGCGTTCGCGGTATCAAGCTGGCGGGTGAAGATTCCGTTGTTTCCCTGATTGTTCCGCGTGGTGAAGGTGCAATCCTTACCGTTACGCAGAATGGCTACGGTAAACGGACGGCGGAAAGTGAATATCCGACCAAGTCCCGTGGTACGCAGGGCGTTATCTCCATCAAAGTGACCGAGCGCAACGGTTCCGTTGTCGGCGCGGTGCAGGTCGATGATACTGACCAGATCATGATGATCACCGATGCCGGTACGCTGGTGCGTACCCGCGTTTCCGAGATCAGCGTGGTGGGTCGTAACACCCAGGGCGTGATCCTCATCCGTACTGCGGAAGATGAAAACGTGGTGGGTCTGCAGCGTGTTGCAGAGCCGGTGGATGACGAAGAACTCGACTCTATCGACGGTAGCGTCGCGGAAGGTGATGATGAAATCGCACCGGAAGCGGATACCGACGACGAAGCAGCGGATGACGCTGACGAGTAATGTCTCCTGACGCAAAAAGGGCCGGTTTCCGGCCCTTTTCTTTTGCACAAGCAGACAAGTGAACGTTGCGACAAGGCGCGTTTACCGCTACCTTAACCACATTCTTTTTGACCCCGACGGCGGAGCCTCGCCCCCTTGAAATACCTCGTCTCCTTTCGTACCACGCTGAAAGTCTCTCGCTACCTGTTTCGGGCGCTGGCACTACTGCTTTGGCTGCTGGTGGCGTTGTTCTCGGTGTTTTACATCGTTAACGCGTTACACCAGAAAGAAGCGGAGATCCGCCAGGAGTTCAATTTAAGCTCCGATCAGGCCCAGCGTTATATTCAGCGAACTTCCGACGTCATGAAGGAGCTGAAGTATATTGCCGAAAACCGGCTGACGGCGGAAAATGGTATTCTTGCCATTCGTGGGCGAAATGAAAAAACCGAAGTGCCTGATTTTGAGCCTTTGTTCCCGGACTCCGACTGTTCAACCATGGGCAATGCCTGGCGCGGTTCGCTGGAGTCGCTTGCATGGTTTATGCGCTACTGGCGTGACAATTTTTCTGCCGCCTATGATCTGAACCGCGTTTTCCTCATTGGCAGCGACAACCTCTGTATGGCGGATTTTGGCCTGCGCGACATCCCCGTTGAGCGCGATGACGCCCTGAAAAGCCTGCACGAACGGATCGTGAAATACCGTAATGCACCGCAGGAGGAGCGGGGTAACAACCTGTTCTGGATTAGCCAGGGACCGCGTATGGGCGTGGGCTACTTCTATGCTCTCACACCGGTCTATCTGGGCAATCGTCTGCAGGCGCTGCTGGGGATTGAACAGACGATCCGTATGGAAAACTTCTTCACGCCGGGCAGTTTGCCGATGGGGGTGACCATCCTTGATGAGAACGGCCATACGCTTATTTCCCTTGTCGGGCCGGAGAACCGTTTAAAAGTCGATCCACACTGGATGCAGGAGCGCTCGTGGTTTGGCTACACCTCCGGTTTCCGCGAGCTGGTGCTGAAGAAGAGTTTACCCCCTTCGTCGTTGAGTATTGTGTACTCGCTGCCTGTCGATATGGTGCTGGAGCGTATCCGCATTCTTATTCTGAACGCCATTTTGCTGAATGTGCTGGTTGGTGTTGTGTTGTTTATGCTGGCGCGGATGTATGAGCGTCGGATCTTTATCCCTGCCGAAAGTGATGCCCAGCGCCTTGAAGAACACGAGCAGTTTAATCGCAAGATTGTGGCCTCTGCGCCCGTCGGGATCTGTATCCTGCGTACCCAGGATGGCACGAATATCCTCAGTAACGAGCTGGCACATAACTACCTGAACATGCTGACGCATGAGGACAGGCAACGGCTGACGCAGATTATCTGCGGGCAGCAGGTAAACTTTGTGGATGTGCTGACCAGTACCCACACCAACCTGCAAATTAGCTTCGTGCATTCGCGCTATCGTAATGAAAACGTAGCGATTTGCGTGCTGGTGGATGTCTCTGCGCGCGTGAAGATGGAAGAGTCGCTGCAGGAGATGGCGCAGGCGGCAGAACAGGCCAGCCAGTCGAAATCGATGTTCCTGGCTACCGTCAGCCACGAATTGCGTACACCACTTTACGGGATCATCGGTAACCTCGATCTGCTGCAGACCAAAGAACTGCCGAAAGGGGTCGACCGTCTGGTCACGGCGATGAACAACTCCTCAAGCCTGCTGCTGAAAATCATCAGCGATATTCTCGACTTCTCCAAGATTGAGTCTGAGCAGTTGAAAATTGAGCCGCGTGAGTTCTCGCCGCGCGAGGTGATGAACCATATCAGCGCTAACTATTTGCCGCTGGTGGTGCGTAAACAACTGGGGCTTTACTGCTTTATTGAGCCGGATGTGCCGCTGACGTTGCACGGCGATCCGATGCGCCTGCAGCAGGTCATCTCGAACCTTCTGAGCAACGCTATCAAATTCACCGACACTGGCTGTATTGTGCTGCATGTCTGTCGGGCAGGGGACTACCTGCGCATCCGCGTGCGTGACACCGGCGTAGGTATCCCGGCGAAGGAGGTTGTCCGTCTGTTTGATCCCTTCTTCCAGGTGGGCACTGGCGTGCAGCGCAATTTCCAGGGCACCGGGCTGGGGCTGGCGATCTGTGAGAAGCTCATCAGCATGATGGACGGTGATATCTCCGTTGATACCGAACCCGGCATGGGAAGCCAGTTCACCATCCGCATTCCGCTCTATTCCGCGCAGTATCCGGCGAAAGCAACCGTTGACGGATTGAGTGATAAACGCTGTTGGCTGGCGGTGCATAATGCATCCTTACAGGATTTTCTTGCTTCACTGCTGACCAGCAGCGGTGTGCGGGTCTCGCGGTATGAAGGCCAGACGCCGGATGCTGACGATATGCTGATTACCGATGGCGAACTGGAACAGGCGTGGACGGGCAGAGGCGTCGTGACGTTCTGCCGCCGTCATATTGGGATACCTGCAGAGCGTGCGCCTGGTGAATGGGTGCACAGCGTGGCGACGCCTCATGAGCTTCTGGGGCTGCTGGCACGCATTTACAGCGTACAGCTGGAAGACAGCGATGGCACAGCGGCACTGCCGTCACCGGATGCGCTGGCACTGGCTAATGACGATATGATGATTCTGGTGGTGGACGACCATCCGATTAACCGCCGCCTGCTGGCCGATCAGCTCGGTTCGTTGGGGTATCAGTGTAAAACGGCCAATGACGGTGTGGATGCCCTGAATGTGCTGAGCAAAAACCACATTGATATTGTCCTCAGTGATGTGAACATGCCAAATATGGACGGCTACCGTCTGACCCAGCGCATTCGTCAGCTTGGTCTGACGCTCCCGGTGGTTGGGGTAACGGCAAACGCCCTGGCGGAAGAGAAGCAGCGCTGTCTCGAATCCGGTATGGACAGCTGTCTGTCGAAACCGGTGACGCTGGACGTGCTGAAGCAGACGTTATCTGTCTATGCGGATCGCGTGAGGAAAACGAGAATATAAAAAAGGCCCGAAAGGGCTGAGGGTTCCCCAGAAAATTTACGACTTGAAGCGATTAATATTTTATAAGTGAAATAAATGACTTACAGCGATGCCCCGGTCCGGCTGTGAATCGCTGAGGCGTTTCCTGCAGGCCGGGGCGAGGCGCATGGATGCGCCGAGAGGGCGGGCTTTACAGGGACGTTGCCTCCGCCCGTACCCGATAAGCCGAAAGGAATAAGCCGAAGGTACCGCGAAGCGGCGATTTACCGCCGGGAGCCCAGGTCGCCAGGGTGGTGGCGACTGAGCCACCCTGGCACGTTCACCGCTTAAGGGGTTAAAGAGCAGCAAGAAAATTGAAGTGAACGGAAATTCCACCTCAGCCGTATGTTCCCCTCACCCTAACCCTCTCCCCAGAGGGGCGAGGGGATTGTTCACTGCTCGCATTATTTTGTGGGGAGTGCAGGCCGGGTAAGCGCGAGCGCCACCCGGCATTGACAGCGGGAATCAATCCTTGTCCGTCGCGCTCAGCGTGACAGAGGAGAGATAGTTCAGCAGGGCAATATCGTTATCCACGCCCAGTTTCATCATTGCTGATTTCTTCTGGCTACTGATGGTTTTGATACTGCGGTTCAGCTTCTTGGCAATCTCAGTCACCAGGAAACCTTCAGCGAACAGGCGCAGAACTTCGCTCTCTTTTGGTGACAGGCGTTTATCGCCATAACCGCCCGCACTGATTTTTTCCAGCAGACGAGAGACGCTTTCAGGCGTGAATTTCTTGCCTTTCTGCAGTGCAGCCAGCGCTTTCGGCAGATCGGTCGGCGCACCCTGTTTCAGGACAATCCCTTCGATATCCAGATCCAGTACGGCGCTCAAAATAGCCGGATTATTGTTCATGGTCAGAACAATGATCGAGATGTCCGGGAAGTGACGTTTGATGTATTTGATAAGCGTGATCCCATCACCGTATTTGTCTCCAGGCATGGAGAGATCGGTAATGAGCACGTGCGCATCAAGTTTCGGGAGGTTATTGATCAGTGCTGTAGAGTCTTCAAATTCACCGACTACATTCACCCACTCGATCTGTTCAAGCGATTTGCGAATACCGAACAGTACAATCGGATGGTCATCGGCAATAATTACGTTCATATTGTTCATGTATAAGGCTACCTTGCTACAGCAAGCTCTTGACATAGGTGTCAATGTCGCTGATGTATTTTTCAATGCCAGAGGCATCTTTCTCACGAATTAGATGTTCCAGCGTTTCACATAACTGCTTGCCGGGAACCAGATTAAGCATGGCAAACACCCCTTTAAGCCGGTGTGCTGTCTGTGCCAGCGCCGCAAAATCATTCGCAGCGGACTCAGTATACAACCGCTTAACATCATCTGGTACTGTATCAACAAAGAGTGAATAATATCCGCTGGCGTGGAGCTCGGCATTTTCATTGCCGCCTAACGGTGATTCCGCTATCTCTTCCTGCGCCAGCTGCTCTTCTATAAGTTGTAGTACAGCTTCCTGCATTGCATTACTCATATTAAAGTTTACGCGCATCTGCCCAGGGCCGATTTTTCGCACGCCTGGCTCATCATCGCTTAAAAGCAAGCCGGAGGCAGTAAGATTAGACGGATTATCAGTTAAAAACAGATCAAATTCTTGACTCGCGAGTCTTTCGTCGGGGGTGATGCAGGCCGCGCCCCAGTTTTCTAACTGACGAACCACAATATTGCGGATCTCATTTGATGTCACATCCACCATCACTATCACCTCATCCAGCAGGCGTTCTTCATCTTCTTCCTGTGGATTGGCGGCCATTTTAACGTGCAGTGAGTAGCGGGTGCCGAGCGACTCACGCGCCTTGATATTCAGATGGCCACCGAGTTTACGCGCCAGCTGGTCACACAGCCAGAAGGTGAGGGCATTGGCCTTGCCATAGCGATCGCTTTGGGTATCGTTCAGGAACGGGAAATGCAGGTTATCGATTTCACTCACGGTAACGCCTTCACCGGTGTCCAGAATGCGGAACGTCAGACGGTCATCTGTCGATTCGTCGGTGCTGACTTCAAGCGTGATTTTGCCGATCTGCGTCGTGGTCACCGCATACTGAATGAGCATCAGCAGTATGCGACGCAGCGCTTCACGATCCCCGTGGCGTTCATCATTCGCCGGCAAATGGTTGTTGATGAGCAGTTGTAGCCCTTTGCGCTTAATGACGGGCAGGACGTCCGGAACCACTTCATCGATCAGATCCTGAATAGAGAAGAGCGTTGCAGTTCCCTTCCAGATGTCGTTTTCCAGCATGTTAGCCAGCTGGATTTCATCGACCAGACGCACCAGCGAGTCGGCCTGGTTGGTCAACTGCTGGCTTTCTGGCGTGTTCAGGCTTGCGGCCTGCGCGGCCAGCGTTTTGAGCGGCTGCTTGAAGGCATCGCCAATATTCTGCATAAACGCCGCGCGACCCTGCTGGTTTTTCTCATACAGCCTTTGCGCCTGCTTGAGTTTTTTATTCACCAGCACTTCACGGTCCTGGTCGCGGATAACAAAGATTTGCGTGCGTGACGCAACCTGGCTACGGAACTGGCGGATCTCATACAGTTCATTATTGATGGTGGCCTGAATCACGCCCTGATGCTGGTCTGCCATGCTGGTGATGTTTTGCAGGTTAAGATGCGGAAGCAGGTGGTCGGCAATTTTGTTGCTCATCACCGTACGGTTTGCTTCCTGGTCGTGAACTAACACTCCGAGTGGCAGTACGGAAATGATCTCTTCATTCAGTGCGCGCAGTACGCGTAACTCATTGCTGGTCCCGGTGGAGACCGATGTGGCGTCACTCTGACGCGAGGGCTGGAAACGGAACGTGCTGTAGCCAAACAGCGCCAGCGCCAGCAGGCCGATATTCAGCAGAAGCGGCAGCAGAATGTTTTGCAGGGTGTCGAGCAGCAACGTGCCAAAAGGCACCTGCCACACCAGGCGCATGCCGGTTGAGTTCAACGATGAGGCAATCTCAATCTTCGAGCCGTTAAACGAAATAGAGACGCTTTCGGCATTCTCTTTGTCCGGCGGCGTTCGCATATTTTGTGTGCTGTTATCGGGCTCCAGACGGAAGCTGTCCAGTGGCATATCCGGCGGGATCAGATCGTTAATGGGCAGATCGAAGGCGACCACGGTTGCCAGATGTCCAGGCTGGTTAAAGGTGGTGCGCAGCGTAAAGTAGTGACCATTTTGCCAGGCGAGGCGGCGCAGGGAGGAGAAACTTTCACGTTCATCAAGTGCGTTGGCCTGTTGCAACATTTCAGCCCGACGGGAATCGACAATGCTGCCCACCGTCGTCTCTTTAAAACCAGACGAGAGATCTTTAAGCGGCAGGGTAGAGATCAGGATCATGCTGTTGTCCTGACCGTTCAGGTAGTACATCGACCACGGAACCGTCTCGGCACCCCACAGGGTATCAAGATAGGCCGAAATCCGCTGCGTCATCTCAAGCGTCGCGCTGTCATGCGAGCCGAATATCAGCGCTTCTGTTTTGCGCTGCGGCTTTTCGAGGTAATAGACATCCTGTTTGAGACGGGTTTCCTGCAAACCTTCCCCGGAGGAAGTCGCGGGTGTCGCGGCGATATTGTCGTAAATTTGCCATGTTGCATAACGCCAGGTATCGATGCGTTTATGCACTGCATGAGTGATATCGACAATCTGATAGCTCTTGTCCTTAAGCCAGGCATTGACGGCACTCTGGACCATCACTCCCATCGTGACTAACAGCACAACGATCAACAGAAGAAAGAAACGGGTGATGCTCCCAGGGAGAAGGGAAAATTTGCTTGGGGCAGTAGTTTCAGTCTGACTCATTGATTTGTATAACCCGTGATGGCCGCGCTTAAAGGGGATAGGGCAGTATAAAGGGTAATAACTGAATTTCCAGCGTCCTTGTCAGTGGGCAGAATACTTTTTCTGTACCGCTGAACGTTCTCCTGGGTTGCGTTAAATGTGTACGAAATGAGAAGGAATGTACAAATAAAGGACTAACTCATGGAAAGAATAGCACGAATTAACAAGAAATTAAGTTTTTCGATGTGTGTAAACCCGGTCAGATGGAGGCGGATGAGATTTAGTTAATAGTCGTTATAATTTCCACCTGGTAGCACAAGAAAATTATAATTACGTAAAGAAAGGTAAAAAAAAACCGAATGCTGAGCATTCGGTTCAATTAGGGATAAACAGACATTCAAAGCTGAATGACGGTAATAAATAAAGTTAATGATGATAGCGAGAGTTATTTTAGTGAGATTAAGTGATTTTGTTTTGTCTTTCAGTGCTGTAACCGTTTTTGGTGTAAGTCATTGATTGTATTGAAATGAAATTTTATTTTGATTATTAGTGCTATATTTTTGAACGCTTTGTGCTTTGTAAAAGTTCCTCCAAATTTACAAATTGAAACATCTTGTTGGTAGAATGAAACATCTTCAAAGTTTTAGTATCATATTCGCATTGGATTATTCTGCATTTTTGCGGAGAATGAACTTGCCGACTGGTTAAGAGGGTTAACCGGTAAGCAGTGGTAATAATAAGGCATATAACAGAGGGTTAATAAAATGAAAGTTAAAGTACTGTCCCTCCTGGTACCAGCACTGCTGGTAGCAGGCGCAGCAAATGCGGCTGAAATTTATAACAAAGACGGCAACAAATTAGATCTGTACGGTAAAGTTGATGGCCTGCACTATTTCTCCGATGACGATGGTGCGGATGGCGACCAGACCTACATGCGTCTTGGCTTCAAAGGTGAAACCCAGGTTAACGATCAGGTGACCGGCTACGGTCAGTGGGAATACCAGATTCAGGGTAACACTGACGAAAGCGATAACCAGTCTTGGACGCGTGTGGCGTTCGCGGGTGTGAAATTCGCTGAAGCGGGCTCTTTCGATTACGGTCGTAACTACGGCGTCATCTACGACGTAACGTCCTGGACTGACGTTCTGCCAGAATTTGGCGGCGACACCTACGGTGCAGATAACTTCCTGCAATCCCGTGCTAACGGCGTAGCAACCTACCGTAACCAGGACTTCTTCGGTCTGGTTGATGGCCTGAACTTTGCTCTGCAGTATCAGGGCAAAAACGGCAGCGTAAGCGGTGAAAACGACACTGGCCGTAGCACCCTGAAACAAAACGGTGACGGTTACGGCGCGTCTCTGACCTACAACCTGGGCGAAGGCTTCAGCATCGGTGGTGCGATGTCCTCTTCCAAACGTACTTCAGACCAGAACAACACTGCCGCGCTGGGTGATGGCGATCGCGCAGAAGTTTACTCTGGTGGCCTGAAATATGACGCCAACAATATTTACCTGGCGGCACAATACTCTCAGACCTATAACGCAACCCGTTTCGGCGACTCTCAGAGCAGCAGCGACATCTACGGTTTTGCTAACAAAGCGCAGAACTTTGAAGTGGTTGCGCAGTACCAGTTCGACTTCGGTCTGCGTCCATCCGTGGCTTACCTGCAGTCCAAAGGTAAAGACATTGAAGGTTACGGCGATCAGGATCTGCTGAAATATGTTGATGTTGGCGCGACTTACTACTTCAACAAAAACATGTCTACCTATGTGGACTACAAAATCAACCTGCTGGATGACAACACCTTCACTCGCCAGGCGGGTGTAAGCACTGATGACATCGTAGCGCTGGGTCTGGTTTACCAGTTCTAATCGCTTCACGGTATTGCAAGGGGCCAACTGGCCCCTTTTTTATGCATTTTTTAGGGTCTTCAATTCCTGCGTTTTGGTGTACTCTTGCCGCCCTGGCATGAGGATAATAATGAATGGACATGACTTTTTTACGCGCCAGCTTTCTGGCTACCCTTTTTTTTCTGACAGCATGCGACTCTTCCACACCTCCGGCAAAAACGAACGCGCCAGCGGCGACGGTGCTGGAAGGCAAGACGATGGGCACCTTCTGGCGCGTCAGCGTGATGAATCTCGACAACGCGCGTGCTGACGAACTTCGCGGCAAAATCCAGTCACAGCTTGATGCTGACGATCAACTGCTCTCGACCTATAAAAACGACTCAGCGCTGATGCGTTTTAATCTGTCCACCAGCACGTCCCTTTGGCCGGTGAGCGAAGCGATGGCCGATATCGTTACTGAATCTCTGCGTGTGGGCTATAAAACGCATGGTGCGATGGACGTCACCGTGGGCCCGCTGGTTAATCTCTGGGGGTTTGGCCCGAACAAACAGCCGGTTACGACACCTTCTCAGGCGGCTATTGATGACGCCCGCGCCCGCACTGGGTTGCAGCACCTGACGGTCATCAATCAGTACGGTCAGCAGTACCTGCAGAAAGACATTCCCGACCTGTATGTCGATCTCTCCACGGTTGGCGAGGGCTATGCTGCGGATCACCTGGCCGCGTTGATGGCTGAGGAAGGTATTTCGCGCTATCTGGTCTCTGTGGGTGGCGCGCTGGTCAGCCGGGGCATGAACGCCAGCGGTAAGCCATGGCGGGTGGCCATTCAAAAGCCCACCGATCAACAAAATGCGGTGCAGGCGATTGTGGATATCAATGGTCACGGCATTAGCACCTCCGGAAGTTACCGGAACTATTACGAACTTGAGGGCAAACGCATTTCGCATGTGATCGATCCGCAAACGGGTCGCCCGATCGCCCATAACCTGGTTTCTGTTACCGTCATTGCCCCGACAGCGCTGGAAGCCGACGCCTGGGACACCGGCCTGATGGTGCTCGGGCCGGAGAAGGCGAAAGAGGTGGTGCGCCAGGAAGGGTTGGCCGTTTATATGATCACCAAAGAAGCCGACGGGTTTAAAACCTGGAGCTCGCCGCAGTTCGACAGTTTCCTGGTCAGCGAGCAGAATTAAAAAGCAAGGTTGCGGGTTTTTGCTCACTGGCACTCAGGCAAGGTAGGAGTATGCTTGTAAGAGGAGCCAATGATGAAAAACGCAACCTTTACCACCGATGAGGATCGCTGGCTGGCTGTTCTGGCCCGCGACCCTCGTGCAGATACTCAGTTTGTCTTTGCCGTGCAGACAACCGGCATTTTTTGTCGCCCGTCCTGTCGCGCCCGCCACGCACTGCGTAAGAACGTTCTTTTTTATCCCGATGCCCGACACGCTGCGCTTGCCGGGTTTCGCCCCTGTAAGCGTTGTATGCCCGACAAACGCGATCCGCAGGAGCAGAAGGTGGCAAAAGTTGAACTGGCCTGCCGTCTGCTGGAGCAGGACCCGTCGTTGACGCTGGAGACACTCGCGCAGCAGGTTGCAACCAGTCCGTTCCATTTCCACCGCCTGTTTAAATCCGTGACCGGGATGACGCCGAAAGCCTGGCAGCAGGCGGCGCGGGAACAGCGGCTGCGCAGTGCGCTGGCGCAGGGGGATAAAATCACCGACGCCGTACTGGCAGCCGGTTTTCCGGATAGCAGCAGCTATTACCGTAAAGCCGATGGCGCGCTGGGAATGACGGCGAAACAGTATCGCAAAGGGGATGTTGCGGTACGTTACGCAACCAGTGACTGTTCATTAGGCCGCTGTCTGGTAGGGGAGAGTGAACGGGGGATCTGTGCCATATTGCTGGGCGATAACGACGCGGTGTTAACTGCAGAACTGTTAGCGCTGTTTCCGAACGCTGAGCGGGAACCGATGGAAGGCGAATTTGCCCTGCGCGTTCAGCAGGTCATTGCCAGTATCGACAGTCGCGCCACGCCGCTATCGCTCCCGCTGGATATTCGCGGAACGGCCTTTCAGCAGCAAGTCTGGCAGGCACTGCGCGCTATTCCCTGTGGTGAAACGGCAAGCTACCAGCAGGTGGCTCGGGCGCTTGGTAAACCGAATGCCGTGCGTGCCGTGGCGGCTGCCTGTGCTGCTAATAAACTGGCGATTATTATTCCGTGTCACCGTGTGGTGCGTAATGATGGGGCACTTTCAGGCTATCGCTGGGGTATTGCCCGAAAAGCGCAGTTGTTGAAACGTGAGGCAAAAAACCAGGAGGGATAATGCTCGATCTTTTTGCCGATGCTGAACCCTGGCAGGAGCCGCTGGCACCAGGTGCGGTGATCTTACGCCGCTTTGCTTTGTCGCGCGCGGAAGTGCTGTTTAACGATATTCATGCTGTGGCGGCACGCTCGCCGTTTCGCCATATGGTGACGCCGGGTGGGTACACCATGTCGGTGGCGATGACCAATTGTGGTCAGTTGGGCTGGGCGACGAACGAACGTGGCTATTTGTATGCACCGGAAGACCCCCTAACCGGCAAGCCGTGGCCACAGATACCTGCAGCTTTTCAGGCGCTGTGCCACGCTGCTGCCGTGGAAGCAGGCTATGCCGATTTTCAGCCAGATGCCTGCCTGATCAATCGCTATGCCGTGGGGGCAAAACTCTCTTTGCATCAGGATAAGGACGAGCCGGACCTGCGGGCACCGATTGTCTCTGTCTCACTCGGTCTGCCCGCCGTGTTTCAGTTTGGCGGGCTGAAGCGCAACGATCCGCTCAAACGGCTGATGCTTGAGCACGGGGATGTGGTGGTGTGGGGCAGGGAGTCGCGGCTTTATTATCATGGTGTTCAGCCGCTTAAGCCTGGCGTTCATCCGCTGACGGGTGAGTTTCGCTACAACCTGACCTTCCGGCAGGCATCGTATGGCGAATTAAAATAAGAATTATTCTTGATGTGCGCGCTGGGCAGTTTAAACTGCTGGCTGATTTTTATTGCCCGGATAGCTCTGCATGCAACTACTCATTCTTGTCTGGCGTCAGTACCGCTGGCCTTTTATCGCTGTGATGGCATTGAGCCTTGCCAGCGCCGCGTTAGGTATTGGTCTGATCGCGTTCATTAACGTGCGTTTGATCGAAATGGTCGATACGTCATTGTCCGTTCTGCCGGAATTTCTGGGTTTGCTGCTGCTGTTGATGGCGGTAACGCTCGGTTCGCAGCTGGCGCTGACCGCGCTTGGCCACCATTTTGTTTTCCGTCTGCGCAGTGAGTTTATCAAGCGCATTCTGGATACGCAGGTGGAGCGTGTGGAGCAACTCGGAAGTGCTTCTCTGCTGGCGGGGCTGACCAGTGATGTGCGCGCCATTACCATTGCTTTTGTACGTCTGCCGGAACTGGTGCAGGGCATCATCCTGACCTTTGGCTCGGCGGCTTATCTCGCCTGGCTTTCCACCAAAATGCTGGCGGTGACCGCGCTGTGGATTGTTATCACCATCTGGGGCGGGTTCCTGCTGGTGTCGCGCGTCTATAAACACATGGCGGTGTTGCGTGAAACTGAAGACAAGCTCTATAACGATTATCAGACGGTGCTGGAAGGGCGCAAAGAGCTGACCCTGAACCGCGAGCGTGCCGAGCATATTTTTAACAACCTCTATATCCCGGATGCGCGCGAATATCGCCACCATATTATTCGCGCCGACACTTTCCACCTGAGTGCGGTGAACTGGTCAAACATTATGATGCTGGGGGCCATTGGCCTGGTGTTCTGGATGGCAAACAGCCTGGGCTGGGCGGATACGAACGTCGCGGCAACCTACTCGCTGACGCTGCTGTTTTTGCGCACGCCGCTGCTCTCCGCCGTTGGTGCGTTGCCGACGCTGCTGAGCGCCCAGGTCGCGTTTAACAAGCTCAGGAAATTTGACCTTGCGCCGTTTAAAGCCGAGTTTCCGCGCCCGCAGGTATACCCGAACTGGCAAACGCTGGAGCTGCGTAACGTGACGTTCCGCTATCAGGATAATGCGTTTTCCGTCGGGCCTGTCAACCTGACGATCCACCGCGGCGAG